>NZ_JANXRJ010000281.1 GCF_025353065.1 Lapillicoccus sp. | reverse complement strand
GCTTGGTGGGGGTGGGGTTCGCCGGATCGGGAGCCGGGTTGTAGTACATGAACGACATCCACGCCGGGTTGATGTCCAGCTGCATCGCCTCCACGCACCCCGCCTGATGGAGCAGGTCCGCCAGGGTGCGCACCGACAGGGCCGGCCCGTAGACGAAGATGATGCGTCCGTCGGCGGTGACGCCGACCCCCGAGCGCCAGACGAACTCCTTGCCGCCGATGGTCGGGCCCCACGCCGACTGGACGTTGGAGTCGACCCCGGCGGGCACGGCGGACTGGTCGACGACCAGGTGGAGGTTCTGCCGCACGCCCACCACGTCGGCGGTCATGGTGACGTCGCGGCCCCAGACCCCGACCGCCACGTGGCCGTCCTTGTAGAAGACCAGTGAGGCGATCCCGGGCGTCAGGGTGCCTCGGGTGACGCCGTTCAGGAAGAAGCCGCCACCGGACTCGTTGACCTTGAAGCCGCCGTTGAAGGTCGCCAGCAGGCCGGCTCGCGAGCCGGCCGCGATCGTCGGGGCGACGCCCCAGTTGCCGCTACCGGGATCGGTCGTGCCGGGGTGCAGCTCGAAGCGCAGGATGCGGGGGTCCATGGACACGACCCCGGCGACGTAGGAGGTGTGCGCTGCGTCCGGGCGCAGGTAGGCGCCGACCAGCGCCGGCGCGCCGTTGACCTGGGCCAGCACCTGCCACGTCCCCTCGTCGGGGAGGGCAGCTCCCGCCGGCGAGACCAACCGCGGAGGCAGGACGGGTGCGGCGACGGTGGTGGTGGTGGCGGCGTTCGGCTTCGGGGCAGTGGTCTCGGCAGGGGGCTTGAGGGCGATCGTCGGCTTGCCCCCCAGCGCGGGCGGGTTGGCGTTGTACTGCGCAGATTCCAGCGCGGTGACGATGGCGCCCATGTGGTTGTCGCGGGCCCACTCCGCGACCCGGGCGGCGACGCTGTCACCACCGGGAGCGATCAGCGCACCACCCAGGGACCAGATCAGCCACACCAGGAAGACCAGCAGGAGAGCCCGCGCGATACGGAACGGCCGGCTCTTCCACCAGCGGCGCCGGCGGCTCCGCGGTCGCCCGGTCCGCCCGGTCCGCCGACGTCCGTACGTGTCGTCGGGACCGACCTGTCGGTCCAGCTCCGACGACGAGGGGGACTTCACTGTGTTGCCTCCTGGGACCTCATGCAGTGCCCGCGCACTCTGACTCACGAGGTTATGGCACGGTTCTGAGAAACGCCTTAGCCGGGCGCCGTGTCGCCGGACCACGATGCGGACGGCCCGGATTCGGGTTCAGGCTCCTGTCAACCTCGTGCCCCACACTCCCCCTCGTGACCGACGACGAGGTTGACGGCGCTCCACCCCACCAGGAGAGCTTCCGACAGGCGCACCTCGCCGCCCTCCTGCGTCGGATCGAGCACGGGGACGTCCACGTGCCGGCGTGGCTGCGCGCGACGAGCCCGGAGAACCGGCTTCCCGTGGCCATCGCGATCCTCGTCGCCGTGGCCCTTCAGCTGCGGCTCCCGGACCGCTACGGCCTGCACCCCCGTTGGCTCCTGCCTGCGCTCGAGGTGGTGCTGCTGCTGATCCTCACCGGACTCAACCCGGTGCGGCTGAACCGCTCGACGCGGATGGGACGGATCATGAGCGTCGTCCTCGTCGGGGCGATCACGCTGGACAACGCGATCTCGGCGGTCGGGCTGGACGCCAGCATCCTCCAGGGTCATACCGGCCAGGACGCCGTCGGCCTGCTCGGGAGCGGCGCCGCGATCTACGGCACCAACGTCATCGCCTTCGGCATCTGGTTCTGGGAGCTCGACCGCGGCGGGCCCTTCGTCCGCGCGAGCGGGTCGCGGCTGCACCCCGACTTCCTCTTCCCCCAGATGAGCGACCCCCATCTGGCGCCCCCCGAGTGGGAGCCGCTCTTCTTCGACTACCTCTACGTCAGCCTCACCAACGTGCTGGCGTTCTCGCCGACCGACACCCTCCCCCTCAGCCGGTGGGCCAAGGCGCTGATGTCCGTCCAGTCGATCGTCGCGCTCTCGACCACGGCGCTCGTGGTCGCCCGCGCCGTCAACGTCCTGCAGTAGCTCGTCCCGCTCACATCTGCTCGGGTGACTCCACTCCGAGCAGGTCGAGTCCCTGGACGAGCACGCGAAGCGTCAGGGCGCAGAGGCCGAGGCGGGACTCGCGAGTCTCGGCGTCATCGGCCTTGAGCACGGGGCAGCTCTCGTAGAACGACGAGAAGGCCTGGGCGAGGTCGAAGAGGTAGCCGCAGAGCCGGTGTGGCTCCAGCTCGTCGCCGACCGCGGTGACGACAGAGCCGAACTGGAGGAGCAGCAGGGCCAGCGTCCGTTCCCCCGGCTCACGGACGACGAGGCGACGCGCCTCCTCTTCCGGCGTCACGACGTCGAGACCCGCGGCTCGGAAGATCGACCGGATGCGGGCGGCGGCATACTGCAGGTAGGGGCCGGTGTTGCCGGTCAGGGCGAGCATCCGCTCGAGGTCGAAGACGTACTCGCTGCTGTGGGCGACGGACAGGTCGGCATACTTCACGGCGCCGATGCCGATCTGAGGGGCGATCGCGGCGCGGACCGGCTCGTCGAGGTCGGGCCGAGCGGCGTCGATGACCCGCCGGGCGTTGCCGACGGCCTCCTCGAGCAGGGCCATCAGGCGCAGCGAGTCGCCGGACCGCGTCTTGAGGATCTTGCGGTCAGCGCCGAGGACGTTGCCGATCTGGACGTGGATCGGGGTGACGTCGTCGGGCAGCCAGCCGGCCTTGCGGGCGGTGTCCCAGACCATGTTGAGGTGGAGGGCCTGGGTGGCGCCGATGACGTAGAGGATGCGGTCGGCCTTGAGCTCCTGGACCCGGTACCTGATCGTCGCGAGGTCGGTCGTGCCGTAGCCGTAGCCGCCGTCGGACTTGCGGATGATCAGCGGCACCGGCTTGTCCTCGCGGCCCGTGTAGCCGTCGAGAAAGACGCAGAGCGCACCGTCGCTGATCGTCGCGATGCCCGCGTCCTCGAGCTCGTCGCAGATGCCCTTGAGCTCGTCGTTGTATGTCGACTCGCCGGCGAGGTCGGCGTCGGTGAGGGTGACCCCGAGCGTGCCGTAGATGAGGTTGAAGTAGGTCTTCGACATCCCCACGAGCCGGTCCCACGTCACGAGCGTGTCGACGTCACCGGCCTGGAGGGCCACGACCCGGGAACGCGACCGGGACTGGAAGGTGTCGTCGGAATCGAACTTGGCCCGGGCCGACTGGTAGAAGGCGTTGGGGTCGGTCACGAGGAGGTCGGCCTCCGGCGACCCGTCGCCGACGTCGAGGAGGTGCTCGATCAGCATGCCGAAGGGCGTGCCCCAGTCGCCGATGTGGTTCTGCCGGACGACGTGGTGGCCGAGGTGCTCGAGGGTGCGCGCGAGGGAGTCGCCGACGATGGTCGTCCGGAGGTGACCGACGTGCATCTCCTTGGCGACGTTGGGGGCGGAGTAGTCGATGGGGATGGTCTGCGGCGACTGGACCGGCACCCCGAGCCGGTCGTCGGCGGCGACGACGGCGACCTCGGCGGACACCCAGCCGTCGGACAGCGTGAGGTTGACGAACCCGGGGCCGCTGATCTCGACCTCGCTGCAGACGTCCCCGACGTCGAGGTGCTCGACGATCCGCGCGGCCACCTCGCGCGGCGGCATACCGACCCGCTTGGCGATGGCCAGCGCGGCGTTGGCCTGGATGTCGGCGTACTGGCTCGGGCGCAGCACCGGGTCGGCGTCCCGCAGGTCGGGGTGGTCGTCGCCGAAGGCAGCGGCGATGGCGGCCGTGACCCGGGGCGCGAGGACGTCGGAGGGCGAGCTCATGACCCCCAGCGTAGAGCGGCTCCGACCGTTCGGTGGATGCGGTGCCCGGACGCCGACCAGACACTTGGTGGCATGACCGACGTGGCCGAACGCCCGGAGCCGGTGGCCCGTCCCGTGAGCGCGCGCTTCCCCGCAGGCGCTGGTCCCGGGTGGCGATCCGACCCCAGCGACAGCGCACAGGAACGGTACTGGGACGGGCACCACTGGGCCGAAGAGGTCCGGCTGGTCGGCTCCCTGGAGCCGAACACCCGCGGCTCGACGCTGGCAGCGGCCCGCCGCGCCCGACGCTCGCGGCGTGAGCGTCGGACCCGCCCGTGGCTGCACACGCTGGGGTTCCTGACCCGCACCGGCCTCGTGCTCACCGTCATCGCGACCGCGGTCAACGCCCTGTGGCAGGTGCATCAGTACAACGTCGTCAGCGTCGCCGTCCTGGGGACCAGCAGCCAGGACGAGATCCACGCGGCCCTGTCCGACGTGACGGGGACGACGCTCCGCCTCACCGTCGTCGTGGCGGTCGTGCACCTGCTGTCGCTGGCGTTCTTCCTCGCCTGGGTGGTGGGGGTCTACACCGACCCGCGCACCAGCCGTGAGCTGCTGCGCCACGGCGCGCTCACCGCCGTGCTGGCGGGGTTCATCCCGGTCCTGCAGCTGTGGTGGCCGATGCAGGTCGTCAGCGACGCGTGGAACGCCACCGACTCGAAGCGGCACCACACCCGGCCGCCGCCGGCGCCGTCCGTCCTCGGGTGGTGGGTCCTCACCCTCCTGTCGGTCGCCGTCCCGGTCGGCCTCACGACGTGGGCCTACGTGGCCGGCGCCGAGAACGACGTGCTGCCGGCCGCAGCGGTGGGCACCATCCTGTCCGCCGTCCTGTACGGCATGGCACAGGTCTGCCTCGTCATCGCCATCGGCCACATCTCCTGGCACCTCGAGGCGCACGCCATCCGGGATCGCGCGGCCTACGTCAGGGGCTGACGGCCGTCACCCCGCTCCGCCGAACCGACGATGGACGCCAGCGGGTGCGGCATACGGCGACGTATGCCGGCACAGCGCCTGCCTGCGCCGTGCTCTGTCTGTCTGGCGGTCCGCCCGCCTCGGCGTCGCCTACCCCTGACCGGCGAGCCCGAGGTCGGCGACGGACTTCTCCCGCATCTCGATCTTGCGCACCTTCCCGGTGACGGTCATCGGGAACTCGTCCACGATCTGCACGTAGCGCGGGATCTTGTAGTGCGCCAGCTTGCCCGTCGCGAACGCCCGCACGGACTCGGCGGTGAGCGGCTCGGCGCCGTCGCGCATCCGGATCCACGCACACAGCTCCTCGCCGTACTTCGCGTCCGGGACGCCGATGACCTGGGCGTCGAGGATGTCGGGATGGGTGTAGAGGAACTCCTCGATCTCCCGCGGGTAGACGTTCTCGCCTCCGCGGATGACCATGTCCTTGATCCGGCCGGTGATCTGCACGTAGCCCGCGTCGTCCATGACCGCGATGTCGCCGGTGTGCATCCATCCGTCCACCAGTACCTCGGCGGTCTTGTCCGGCTGTTCCCAGTAGCCGATCATCACCGAATAGCCTTTCGTGGCAAGCTCGCCCGGCTCGCCGCGTCCGAGCACCTCACGCGTCGCCGGGTCGACGACCTTGATCTCGAGGTGCGGACCGACGCGCCCCACCGAGCCGACCTTCTGGTCGAAGGTGTCGTCGATCCGGGTCTGCGTCGAGACCGGCGACGTCTCGGTCATGCCGTAGCAGATGGAGACCTCGTCGATCCCGGCCGCGATGAGCTTCTTCATCATCTCGGCCGGGCACGGTGAGCCGGCCATGATCCCGGTGCGCACGGTGGACAGGTCGTAGCTGGGGAAGTCGGGCAGCGCCCACTCCGCGATGAACATCGTCGGCACGCCGTAGAGCGAGGTGATCCTCTCGTCCTGGCAGGCCCGGAGGGTCTTGGCCGGGTCGAAACCCGGTGCCGGGATGACCACGGCCGCGCCGTGCGTCGTGCACGCGAGGTTGCCCATGACCATGCCGAAGCAGTGGTAGAACGGCACCGGGATGCAGACCCGGTCCAGCTCGGTGTAACGGCACAGCTCGCCGACGAAGTAGCCGTTGTTCAGGATGTTGCGGTGGCTCAGCGTGGCACCCTTGGGGAATCCCGTTGTGCCCGAGGTGTATTGGATGTTGATGGGATCGGTGTTGCGCAGGCCGGACTGGATCTCTGCGAGCTCTGCCGAGGTCACCCGGTCGGCACCGGCGAGGAGCTCCTCCCAGCTCGAGGTGCCGATGAGGACGACCTGCTCGAGGGCCGCGACGCTGCCGCGGACCTCCTCCAGCATCGCCGCGTAGTCGCTCGTCCGGAAGCTCGGCGCCGCGATGACCATGCGGGTGCCGGCCTGGTTGAGGACGTAGTCCAGCTCGTGGGAGCGGTATGCCGGGTTGATGTTGACGAGGATCGCGCCCATCTTCGCGGTGGCGTACTGCACCAGCACCCACTCCCCGCAGTTCGGCGCCCAGATGCCGACCCGGTCGCCCGTGCGGATCCCTGCCGCGACCAGCGCGCGGGCGAGCTGCTCGACGTCACGGGCCAGGCCGGCATACGTCCACCGCGCACCGCTCGCGACGTCGACCAACGCCTCGCGGTCGCCGAACCTCGCTGCCGTGGCGTCGAAGTTGTCACCGATGGTCTGCTCGATGAGCGGGACGTCGGTGTCGCCAGAGGTCTGGGACAGGACTGCGGTGGGCATCGGTGGCCTCCAGGTCGGACTCGGGCGGGATCTCGTCGCAGTCCACTATGCCGCGCATCCGGCACGCAGGAGCCCGCAATCGCCCTGAACGGGATCGGAACGGGCCCGTGGTGTGTCCTGGTGGGCACGAGCCCCCGACCCGTCCGGTATGCCGCCGTCGCCCTCCTGCTCGTCGGCGGCCTGACGGCCTGTGGCCAGGCCCAGGCCCCGACCCCCGGCGCCAGCGGGACGTCGTCCTCCGGAATCCCCGGCACCCCACCCGTCACCGTGCCCGTCACTCCGCTCGGCACCCCACCCGTCACCGTGCCCGTTACCCCGCCCGTCACCGTGCCCGTTACCCCGCCCGTCACCGTGCCGGCCACCGGCCGGATGACCCTGACGGGGGTCCCGCAGGCCGGGGTCGAGGCCTCGTGCGTCCTGCTCGACCGCTACGTCCTCGTCGGCGGCACCCAGCAGCAGCAGGCCCTGCTCCACGCCGGGACCACCGCCGGCACCCCGGTCACCGTCACGGGACACACCGACAGGACGCAGATGTCCTACTGCCAGCAGGGGACGCTTCTCGTGGTCGACGACGTCCGCGCGGGTACCTGACAGCGGACCGCACCCCGCCCGCAACCTGGGAGCAACCTGAGCAGAGCCCTCGGGCTGAGCACGGCCCGGATCCTCGAAAACTGCTTGCCTGAGTTTCACCTCGGAGCAAGGTCACGGGTTGGTCACGATTAGTCCCTCGTTCGTGGCGACCCCCCTTCCGCCGAGACTCACGACAGCGCTGGGCACCCCCCTGCAGCCCCGTGGAAGGACATCTCTTGAGTCATCGTTCGACCTGGAGCCGGAGGTCGCTCACCGCGATCGCCGCGCTCTCCCTCGCCGGAGGCCTGCTCGCTGCCGGCGGCTCCCCGGCCACCGCGGCAGCCGGTGCCGACACCACCCCCATCGCGCCCGGCACCGCAGTGACCACGACCGGACCGGCGAAGTCCGGGTCCGCCGACACGATGGGCGACCACGACCGTCAGCTCCTGGCGCAGGCGAAGACCACGAAGCAGGCCAAGGTCACCGTCCTCATCGCCACCGACAAGGGCAGGACAGCGGCCGTCGCCGCGCAGGTGCGGAGCCTGGGAGGCGCCATCGCCACCCGCGTCGACGCCGTCGGCTACCTCAAGGTGGTGCTCCCGACCGATGCCGTCACCCGAGTCGCGAAGATCCCCGGGCTGGCCGCGCTCGACCTCAACGAGTCCATCCCGCTCGACGACCCCCGGCCCGACGGCGCAGCGGCCACCGGCACGAAGGCCGCAGCGCTCTACCCGGCTCCCGGACCGTCCACCCCGGCGAGCAACCCGTACCTACCGACCAACGAGACCGGCTCCGTGAGCTTCAAGAGCTCCCACCCGACCTGGGACGGCCGCGGCACGACGATCGGCATCCTCGACTCCGGCGTCGACCTCGACAACCCGGCGCTGCAGACCACGAGCACCGGCGAGCGCAAGATCGTCGACTGGGTCACCTCGACCGACCCCATCGTCGACGGTGACGGATCGTGGCGAGCGATGCTGACCGCCGTCAGCGGACCCTCCTTCGTCTACGCCGGCCGCACCTACACGGCGCCCGTCGGCACCTACAAGGTGAGCCGCTTCAGCGAGAGCATCACTGCCGCAGACCAGTTCGGCGGCGACGTCAACCGCAACGGTGTCCTCAACGAGACCTTCGGGGTCCTCTACGACCCGGCCACGCACGCCGTCCGGGTGGACTCCGACAACAACGGCGACTTCACCGACAACGCCCCGATGCAGCCCTACAGGGCCGCCTACGACATGGGCCACTTCGGCGTCGACGACCCCGACACCCCGGTCCGGGAGCAGGTGCCCTTCGTCGTCGAGTGGAAGTCCCTCGACACCACCGACTTCGGCATCCCCGGCCTGACGGACTTCGTCAACGTCGGCATCATCCAGGACGAACACGGTTCGCACGTCGCCGGCATCGCGGCGGGCAACGACATGTTCGGCAACGCCGGATACGACGGTCAGGCGCCCGGCGCCAAGATCGTGTCGTCGCGCGCCTGCTCGTGGGGTGGCGGCTGCACCGCCGCCGCTCTGACCGACGGCATGGTCGACCTGGTCGTCAACCGCCGCGTCGACGTCGTCAACATGTCGATCGGTGGCCTACCGGCCCTCAACGACGGCAACAACGCCCGCGCCGTCCTCTACGACCGGCTGATCAACGACTTCGGCGTCCAGCTCTTCATCTCGGCCGGCAACTCCGGCGCGGGCGCCAACACCATCGGCGACCCCGCCGCCGCCACCGACGTCGTCGCCGTCGCGGCAAGCATCAGCAAGGACACCTGGCTGGCCAACTACGGCTCGGTCGTCCGGAAGAAGCTCGACATCATGCCGTTCAGCTCGCGCGGCCCACGCGAGGACGGCGGCTTCAAGCCCAACATCACGGCCCCGGGCGCGGCGATCTCGACGATCCAGCTGTGGTTGCCGGGTGCGCCTGTCGCCGAGGCCGGCTACGGGCTGCCGCCGGGCTACGCGATGCTGCAAGGCACCTCGATGGCCTCACCGCAGGCGGCCGGCGCCGCCGCGCTGCTGCTCTCCGCGGCCAAGGCCAAGGGGCTCGGCGTCACGCCGGCCGCCCTGCGCCAGGCGATCTACTCGACCGCGAAGTTCCAGGCCGACATCCCGGCATACGCGCAGGGCAACGGGTTCTTCGACGTCCCCGACGCCTGGGGTCTCCTCAGGACCGCCCTCGAGACCCGCACCTACACCTCGAGCGCCCCGGTCTGCACCCCGCTCTCCGGCTTCCTCGCGACGCCGGGCTCGGGCCAGGGCATCTACAACCGCTGCGCCGGGGCGAGCGGTGGCCAGAAGCCGGGCGAGAAGAAGTCGTATGCCGTGACGCTCACCCGGACGAGCGGCGCGGCGAAGGCGGCTGCCCATCAGATCAGCTGGGTCGGCAACGACGGGACCTTCACCTCGGCGAAGTGGGTCAACCTCCCGCTCAACACGCCGGTCACGGTGAGCGTTGACGCGAAGCCGGCCGCAGGTGCCCACAGCGCGATCATGCGGGTGGACGACCCGAAGACGGCAGGGGTCGACTTCGCGATCCTCAACACCGTGATCGCTGCCGACGAGTCCGTGGCCCCCGCCTACGGAGCCACCGTCGTCGGGACGAACGACCGCAACCACACGCAGTCGTTCTTCGTCACCGTGCCCGAGGGCGCGGCCACCCTGCAGGTCAACCTCGGCGGCATCGCCACCGGCTCGCAGACGCGGTTCGTCGCCATCAACCCCTACGGGGTCCCGGCCGACCCGACGGCGACCACGGGGTGCTACCTCAACTACGTCAACCCGGCCAACACCTGCAAGTCGGACGAGCGGTCCTACGACAAGCCGCTGCCGGGGATCTGGGAGGTCGAGGTCGAGGCACGTCGCACCTCGCCCGCGCTGAACAACCCCTTCCAGGTGCGGATGGCCGTGCAGGGCGTCACGGTCGACCCGGAGACGGTCACCCTGCCCAGCGCCGAGGTCGGGGTCGCCACCCCGGTGACGTGGACCCTCGAGAACGCCTACGGCCCGGTCTCGGTGACGGGCACCGGTGGTCCCCTCGGGAGCGCCTCCGTGACGCGACCCACCATCGCCGATGGCGCGCAGCAGCAGTACGACGTCGTGGTCCCGGCCGGAGCCACGCGCCTCGACGTCGCCATCGGCAACGTCAGCGACCCGGGAGCCGACCTCGACCTCGCGGTCTACCGGGGCACCACGCTGGTCGGCCAGTCGGCCGACGGTGACTCGGAGGAGGCCGTCAGCCTGCTCAACCCGGTGGCCGGCACCTACACCGTCGTGGTCGACGGGTATGCCGTCCCGACCGGGTCCACCGACTACGACTACCGCGACGTGTTCTTCTCCTCCGCACTCGGGACGTTGTCGGCCCCGTCGACCACCCTCGTGCTCGCGGCGGGCGGCACCGCAACGCTCAGCGGCACCGTGACGGCCAGCAGCGGCGTCACCGAGGGGCGTCAGCTCTTCGGGGCGCTCACGGTGGTCACCGACCAGGGGGCGGTCGTCGGGACCGGGTCCGTCGTCGTCGGCTCGGTCGTCGGCTCGGGCGTCGGCTCGGGCGTCGGAGGCGCCCTCGGATGACCGTCAGCTGATCGGATGCCGTTCTGCCCCATGGGGCTCGCCTCCTCCGGGAGGCGGGCCATGCGGCCTTGCCGGTGGACTCAGGTGAGCGTCACCAGCAGGTCGGCGCGAGCGCGGGTGGCCAGGACCCGCTCGGCGTTCGCCTGGTCCGGGCCGAGCGCCCACGCCTGCGCGTCGCCCTGCTCCTTGCCGAACGCGACGTGCCGTGCCACCAGCCGCTGCTGGCGCAGTGCGTCGGAGACGTCGACGAACCAGACCTCGTCGAGCAGCGCCCGCACCTGCGGCCAGGGCTCCTCCTCGATCAGCAGGTAGTTGCCCTCGGTGACGACCAGTCGGGCCGCCGCAGGGATGGCCACCGCTGACGCGATCGGCTGCTCGAGGTCGCGCTCGAACCCCGGCGCGTAGACGACCACCCCTGTCTCGCTGCGCACCCGGTCGAGGATGGCGAGGTAGCCGCGGGCGTCGAACGTCTCGGGTGCCCCCTTGCGTGCGCGCAGCCCGAGCCGGTCGAGCTGGACGTCCGCGAGGTGGAACCCGTCCATCGGCAGGTGCGCGACGCTGTCCTCGCCCAGGCCGTCCGGAGCGTCCTGACGGAGCGACGCCACGAGGGCCTCGGCCAGCGTCGTCTTGCCGGCGCCGGGTGCACCGGCCAGCCCGAGGACGGCGCGGCGGTCGTCGCGCAGGAGACCACGAGCCCGGGCGACCAGCGGCGCCAGCAGGATCGGGTCGAGGGGGGCGGGCGGCATACCGGCATTGTCGCGGCTGCCGGGTCGGACCGGTGCTGGACACGCGGACCCCGGCAGCGGTGGGATGTCCTCATGGTGGTGGTCTCGGTCTGGTGGGCGCAGGTGGAGGACCAGGACGGCGACCCGGCCCGAGACCTGCTCCGTGCCGCCGTCGCCGACCGCGCGGGGTGTCAGCCAGCAGCGGTCGAGGTCGGGCACCTCTGCCCGGCCTGCGCCTCGGCCGACCACGGCCGGCCCGTCGTCCTGACCCCGTCGGGCAGGTGGCGGGTCAGCCTGAGCCGGGCCGCAGGACTGGTCGCGGTCGCCGTGGCCGAGGGCTGCGAGGTCGGGGTGGAGGTCGGCATCGACGTCGAGGAGGTGGCCCGGACCGGCTTCGACGGCTTTCCGGCCGTCGCCCTCCACCCGCAGGAGCGGGACGGGACGCCCGCCGAGCGGGGCCTCGTCTGGACCCGCAAGGAGGCGGTCCTCAAGGCCGTCGGCGTCGGCCTCCGGACCGCCCCCCGCAGCATCCGGGTCAGTGCGGCGGACGAGCCTGCGGCTCTGATCGAGGGCCCGAAAGCCCATCGCGGACAACGGATCTGGCTCGAGGACATCCCCGTCCCCAGCCGGTATGCCGCGACCCTCGCCGTCGTCGCGTCGGCGGCTCCGGAGGTCATCGTGCGGGAGGCAGCGCCGGGAGCTTGGGCTGGTGCAGCCAACGACGGAAGAGGTCGCCCAGGTCCAGACCGGAGTGCGCCGCCGCAGCCGCGGTGAAGTCCGCGGTCGTGATGGACCCGTAACGGTGCTCGGCGACCCAGGCCCGCAGGAGGTCGAAGAACGCGGCGTCGCCGACCGTCAACCGCAGGGCTTGCAGGACCAACGCGCCTCTCGTGTAGATCCGGTCGTCGAAGAGCTCGGTGGGCCCGGGGTCGGCGAGCACGAGGTCCTGGGGCTGCGCGTGGAGCCGCGTCCAGTGCCGTCGGGCCTGCTCCGCCGCCGACGGCCCCCCGGACTCCTCCGACCACAGCCACTCGGCGTAGCAGGCGAAGCCCTCGTGGAGCCAGATGTCACGCCAGTGCGCGAGGGTGAGGCTGTTGCCGAACCACTGGTGCGAGAGCTCGTGGGCGATGAGCCGCTGCGCCCCCCAGTCGGTGCGCGCGTAGTTGGCGCCGAAGGTCGACAGGCCCTGCGACTCGAGCGGGATCTCGAGGTCGTCGTCGGTGACGACGACGGTGTAGGAGTCGAAGGGATAGGCCCCGAAGAATCGGGTGAAGACCTCGAGCATCTCGACCTGTCGGGCGAAACCCGTTGCTACGGCTGCGGTCAGGCGGGCCGGGTGCACGATCGTGACCGGGACGCTCGCCCCGTTGAGGGGCCGGCTGAGGTAGCGGCCGATCTGCGCCGTCGCCAGGTAGGTCGCCATCGGCTGGTCCTGGACGTGCACCCAGGTCGTGCGGCTCGACGCGGCCCGCTTCTCCACGAGCCGGCCGTTCGCGACCACGGTGTAGCCGGAGGCGACAGTGAGGCCGATGCGATAGGTCGCCTTGTCGGACGGCCGGTCGTTGCAGGGGAACCACGACGGGGCGCCGTGCGGCTGGGACGCGACGATGACGCCGTCCTCCAGCTCTTCCCAGCCGGCCTCACCGTCCGGTCCGGGGACCGGACGCGGCACACCTGCATACGCGACGGTGACGCGCACCCTCGACCCGGCGGCGAGCTCGCTGCCGAGCTTGAGGACGAGCCGACCCTGCCGGTGGTTCCACTGGGCGAGACGGGCTCCCTGCACCGACAGCTTGCCCACGGTCAGCGCGTGGAGGTCGAGCACGAGCCTGCGAGTGGGCCGCTCGACGACGAGGTCGAGCACGGCGCGACCGCTGAGGTGGTTGCCGAGGTGCTTCCAGGTGAGGTCGAGGTCGTAGTGCTCCACCCCGTAGGAGGGGTCTCCGTGTCGCGGCACGAGGGCGTCGGCCTGGACCTCGACGGCCTGGCTCACGGCTGCTCGTCCGGCCAAGGGCCGATCGGGTTGCCGATCCACCGCGTCTTGTCGGGCACCGACTCGCCCCGCATGACGAGCGACACCGGCCCGACGGTCGCGTATCGCCCGAGCACCGCCGCGGGCAGGATGACGCTGTTGGGCCCGAGGGTCGCCCCGGCCCGCAGGGTGACGGTGTCCATGCTCAGCAGTCTGTCGTGGAACAGGTGGGTCTGCACCACACACCCCCGCCCGACGGTCGCGCCGTCGCGCAGCTCGATGAGGTCGGCCTCGGGCAGCCAGTAGGTCTCACACCAGACCCCGCGCCCGATCCGGGCGCCCAGGGTGCGGAGCCAGAGGTTGAGCACCGGGGTGCCGGTCGTGGCGCGCGCGAACCACGGCGCCGCGACGACCTCGACGAAGGTGTCGGCCAGCTCGTTGCGCCACACGAACGAGCTCCAGAGCGGGTGGTCGCCGGGACGCATCCGACCGACGAGCGCCCACTTGGCCAACGACGTGACTGCGGCCGCGACGCCGCCGCCGAGCAGGAGCAGGGGGCCGCTGACGAGAGCTGCCAGCAGGACATCGACCGAGGCGGCCGCCTCGATGGCGGCGACGACGAGCACGACGAGGGCGACGTGGACCCAGACCGGCACCACCCGACACAGCTCGACGAGGACGCGGGCCACGCGGAGCCGGGTCGGCGGGTGGTAGGTACGGCTCTGGTCGCCCTTGGCCCCGTCGCGGCGCAGCGGTCGCGGTGGGCTCCCGAGCCATGACGTGCCCCGCTTCGCCTTGGCCCGGCGGGGCGCAGCCGAGAGGACCGCGACGAGCCCCTGCCGGGGTACCTTGCGCCCCGGGGCGGTCATCCCGGAGTTGCCGACGAAGGCGTACTTGCCGATCTTCACGTCACCGATGCGCAGCCACCCCCCGCCCAGCTCGTAGCTGCCGAGCAG
>NZ_JANXRJ010000223.1 GCF_025353065.1 Lapillicoccus sp. | reverse complement strand
TGGCCTTGGCGTACTCAGCGAGCTGGCGCATCGTCGGGAACTGACTCTGATTCTCCCACGCCGCCACGGGAAACTTCTTGAGGTCACTCACGCTTCGGCCGGAGCGTTCCCGGGCCCAGCGAAGCACGGCAGGCGCGACTTCAACTCGCTCTGCCATCACCGCTCCCCTTCGCTCCCTCGGCGGAGGACCGGCCGCCAAGTACTCTTAATCTATCTGGCCCGATCGGACCCAGGGGGCCCGGCATCAGGTATTCCCACACCGTCGGCACGGCGGCAGGGTTGGGAGCGCTTCGCACGGACCCCCTTGCCTGAGGGTGGTCAATGGCCGCCAGGCGGCTCCGAGGTCGCTCCCAGCGGCACTGGATGAGCTCACGGACCGGTCAACGCCCCGGCGTCGGACCTGGGGAGTGGCCACCGTCAAGATGGCTCAGTCGCTCCGCTGCCCCTCATCCGGGCACTCGCCACCTGGTCGCGTACCGCCTGCGTCGGTACGACCCATTCGTCTCCGCTCGCGGTGATGCGCCACTCGAGCCGAGACTGGTGCTTCCTGCTCAACCATGTCTCGAGCGTTCGGCCCGCCGCCCGTTGCTCGACCGCCGGCACGCCTGTTGCGGCGCGCCAGATCGCCAAGTCCCCGACGAGCTCGGAAGGTGCCTGGTCTGGCAGCGCACGCAGCCAGGGAAGGCGACCCCGGGCACCTGGCTGGTTGGCGACCTCGGCCACGCGCTGGCTGAGCCGAGTGATCCGGTCGATGGGCCGCTCGAGATGTTCACTTGCGGCGGGGGTCGGCCTGTAGAGCGACAGGAACGCGGGGGAGCCAGGGAAGCGGGCCTTCACCACATCCTGCGATGCCGCTCTCACTGACTCGGCCCAGCTCGTCCTTACGTGCCTCTACGCGGGCGAAGTCCACACCAGACGGCCTCATCTATCGATGAGGCACATCAGCCCCGGCGGTTGAAGGGCTGCCCGTCGGTCTCTGCTTGATAGGTGGCGATGTCGACCTCGAACCGAACCCGCTCGTCTGGGTCTCGTGGTTCCAGGGTCATCCCACCGTACTGATCTTCAGGGTGATACCGGTCGTACGCCAGGAGTACACCCGCCTCGTAGCGTTCGACCTGCTGCTCGACTACGCCGTCTTGGACCCAGAAGTAGTAAACGGCCGCGCCCCACTCAGCGTGCTCGTCACCGCGCGACTGGTCCCAAGGGCGAAGGTAGAAGGCCATGGCCGCAAGTCTGCCCGAGTGACGACGGCCTGCGTGGGTGCGACAGGATACTCAGCCGGTGTCCACCGAGCCCACTGCGGTACTTTCGTGGGGTACGAGGACGCCGAAGGCCCTCTCGCCGTAGCGGAGAGGGCCCGTGACCTGCGGTCCCTCCGGTGGAGCCAAGGGGACTCGAACCCCTAACCCCCTGCTTGCAAAGCAGGTGCGCTACCACTTGCGCCATGGCCCCGTGCGCTCACGCGCGGGTGGTGGCCGACCAGGACTCCCCGGGCGGCAGATCAGTTCGCGAGGTGCGACCGGACGTCGTCGGTGGCCTCGGCCCAGAGCTCCTGCTCGGCCTTCTGGTCGCGCAGCTTCCGCTGGAGGGCCACCGCGCCGGCCGCGGTAGCGACGACGATGAGGAGCTTCTTGATCATGCCTGGTCCTCGATCATGCGTGTGCCTCCGCCGGAGATGGAGCGGGGATGGTGGGCCTAACAGGACTTGAACCTGTGGCCTCTTCCTTATCAGGGAAGCGCTCTAACCGTCTGAGCTATAGGCCCGTCATCACTCGCGAGTCGTGCTGGGACCGAAGGCCCGGCACGACGCCCGAGATTACCCCACTGCGCACGGCGCGACCAAAACGGTTTGGCCCGTGGACGCCCGTGGCCCGGATCGGTCGTGCGGACCGAGTCAGTCGTCGGTGAGGGTGAGCTGCAGGCCGCCGACCAGCGCGGAGCAGATGTTGTAGAGGAACGCGGAGAGGGTGGCCACGGCCGTGAGCAGGACGATGTCGATGACCCCGAAGACGATGGCCAGGGAGGCGACCCGGCCGAAGCCGATGTAGTCCATGATCTTGAACTGGCTGCCGCCGGTCGCGGGCTGGATCTGGGAGACGAGGCGGTCGATGTCGGCGAAGACGCCCATGCCCGAGAGGATCAGCCACAGCACCACGGTGACGACGACACCGACGATGCCTGCGGCCACGGCGAGCAGGAACGACATCTTCATGACCGACCAGGGGTCGACCCGCGAGACCGCGAGCTTGACCCGGCGCGCCGTCGTCCGCTTGCCGCGACCACCACCGGTGGGACGCTTGGTGGGCGCTCCCGTGCGTGGCCGCTGCGCGGTGGCGGCGGGCCCGGGACGGGTACCACCGGGCGCCGGCCGGGGTGCGGTCGGGGTGGGCGCGACCGGTGCAGGGGTCGCGGTGGGCGCGCTGACCCACGGCTGGGGCGCTGTGGTCCCGCTGCCCGCAGCACTCGGCATACCGCCTTGGCCTGACATGCTCACTCACTGCCTCCATCGGTGTCGTCGGACGACGCATCCGACGGGTCATCGGTTTCGGTGGTCTCCTCAGACGGTACGCCATCCCCTCCTGAGATTTCCGTGAGCGCGTCCTCGTGGACATCTGCGGCCAACTCGAGACCGACGGCGTCGCTGCCCTCATCGGTGCCGCCCTCCGCCTCGTCCTCGAGCGCCACGCGCTCGTTGTTGCGAGCCACGGCGACGATGGCGTCGCCCTTGTCGGGCGCTGCGAAGATCACGCCCATCGTGTTGCGGCCCGTGCGACGCACCTCGTCGACGCGGGAGCGGACGATCTTGCCCTTCTCCATGACGACCATGACCTCGTCGTCCTCGGCGACCGTGAGCGCACCGACGAGGTCGCCGCCGCGCTCCGAGACCTGGGCGACGCGCACCCCGAAGATCCCCCGCCCCTTGATGGGGTACTCGCTGGACTGGGTGCGCTTGGCCAGCCCGTTCTCGAAGACGACGAACAGGTCGGGGTCCTCGCCGGACCGCACGACCGAGATCGACAGCAGGTCGTCGGCCTCGCGGAACTTCATCCCGGTGACGCCCGACGTCGCCCGCCCCATCGGGCGCAGGGCCTCGTCGTTGGCGCGGAAGCGCACCGACTGACCGCGGCGGGAGACCAGGATGAGGTCGTCCTCGGGCGACGCCAGACCGGCCCCGACAAGCGTGTCGTCCTCGCGGAGGTTGACGGCGATGAGGCCACCGCTGCGCGGGGAGTCGTACTCGCTGAGCCTGGTCTTCTTGACCAACCCGGCCCGCGTCGCGAGGACGAGGTAGGGCGAGGACTCGTAGTCCTGGATCGCCAGCACCTGCGCGATCTCCTCGCCCGGCTGGAAGGCCATCAGGTTGGCGACGTGCTGACCCTTGGCGTCACGGCCGCTCTCCGGCAACTCGTAGCCCTTGGCGCGGTAGACCCGCCCGAGGTTGGTGAAGAAGAGCAGCCAGTGGTGGGTCGTCGTCGTGAAGAAGTGCTCGACCACGTCCTCCCCGCGCAGCTGAGCGCCCTTGACGCCCTTGCCCCCGCGGCGCTGCGACCGATAGAGGTCGACCCGGGTGCGCTTGGCGTAGCCGCCCCGGGTGATCGTCACGACGACGTCCTCCTCGGGGATGAGGTCCTCGACCGACATGTCGCCGTCGAAGAACTCGATGCTCGTGCGCCGCTCGTCGCCGAACTTCGCGACGATCTCGCCCAGCTCGGTCGAGATGATGTCGCGCTGCCGCTGCGGCTTGGCGAGGATGTCGTTGTAGTCGTCGATGCTGCGCTGGATCTCGTCGTGCTCCTCGGTGATCCGCTGCCGCTCGAGCGCGGCGAGCCGGCGCAGCTGCATGTCGAGGATGGCGCGGGCCTGGAGCTCGTCGATGTCGAGCAGCGCGATCAGCCCGTCGCGCGCGGTCTCGACGGTCTCGGACCGGCGGATCAGCGCGATGACCTCGTCCAGGGCGTCCAGGGCCTTGATGAAGCCGCGCAGCAGATGGATCCGGTCTTCGGCCTTCTGGAGCCGGTATGCCGTGCGGCGCTGGATGACGTCGATCTGGTGCTCGACCCAGTAGCGGATGAAGGCGTCGAGCGGCAGGGTGCGCGGCACCTCGTCGACCAGGGCCAGCATGTTGGCGCCGAACGTGGTCTGCAGCTGGGTGTGCTTGAAGAGGTTGTTGAGGACGACCTTGGCGATCGCGTCGCGCTTGAGGACGATGACGAGCCGCTGCCCGGTGCGCCCCGACGTCTCGTCGCGGATGTCGGCGATGCCGGAGAGCTTGCCGTTGCGGACGAGCTCGGCGACCTTCTGCGCGAGCATGTCGGGGTTGACCTGGTAGGGGAGCTCGGTGACGACGAGGCACTGCCGGCCCTCGATCTCCTCGACGACGACGACCGCCCGCATGATGATCGAGCCGCGGCCGGTGCGGTAGGCGTCCTCGATGCCCTTGCGGCCCATGATGAGCGCGCCGGTCGGGAAGTCGGGGCCCTTGATGATGCCGAGCAGGGCCTCGAGCAGCTCCTCCCGGCTGGCGTCGGGGTGCCGCAGCGCCCACTCGGCGCCCTCGGCCACCTCACGCAGGTTGTGCGGCGGGATCTGGGTGGCCATCCCGACGGCGATGCCCGACGAGCCGTTGACGAGCAGGTTGGGGAACCGCGCCGGCAGGACGACCGGCTCCCGGGTCTTCCCGTCGTAGTTGTCCTTCATGTCGACGGTGTTCTCGTCGATGTCGCGCACCATCTCCATGGCGATCTGCGCCATCCGGCACTCGGTGTAGCGCGGCGCCGCCGCCCCGTCGTTGCCGCGGGAGCCGAAGTTGCCCTGACCGTCGACGAGCGGGTAGCGCAGCGTCCAGTCCTGGACGAGCCGCACCAGGGCGTCGTAGATCGAGGTGTCGCCGTGCGGGTGGTACTGCCCCATCACGTCACCGACGACGCGCGAGCACTTGTTGTAACCGCGGTCGGGCCGGTAGCCGCCGTCGTACATCGCGTAGATCACCCGGCGGTGGACGGGCTTCAGCCCGTCGCGCGCATCGGGCAGCGCCCGGCTGACGATGACCGCCATCGCGTAGTCGATGTAGGAGCGCTGCATCTCGATGTTGAGGTCGACGGGCTCGACCCGGTCACCCTCGGTGAGGTGCACCGACGCGACTCCCGACTCCGAGTTGTAGATCGTGTCGTCGTCGACGATCTCGCCCTCGATGACCTCGTCGGGGGTGTCGCCGTCACGAGTCTCGGGGTTCTCAGGGTTCTCAGGGTTCTCGTCGTCCGGGCCGGTCGGCGGCTGCTCGCTCACTCAGGATCCTTCTGCTGGTTACGGATTCGTATGCCGTGTGCCCGCGGCGCGCGGTGGCCGCGCCGCGGCATACGGGCTAGATGTCGAGGAAGCGCACGTCGCGCGCGTTGCGCTGGATGAACCCGCGGCGGGACTCGACGTCCTCGCCCATCAGGATGGCGAACATCTCGTCGGCGGACGCGGCGTCGGCCAGGGTGACCTGCAGCAGCGTGCGGGTGTCGGGATCCATCGTGGTGTCCCAGAGCTCGCGGTAGTTCATCTCGCCGAGACCCTTGTAGCGCTGGACCGAGTTCTCCTTAGGCCGGCGCCGGCCCTTGGCCTCACCCTCGGCGATCAGCCCGTCGCGCTCGCGGTCGGAGTAGGCGAACTCGTGCTCGGCGTTGCTCCACTTGATCCGGTAGAGCGGGGGCTGGGCGAGGTAGACGTAGCCGGCCTCGATGAGCGGCCGCATGAAACGGAACAGGAGCGTCAGCAGCAGGGTCCGGATGTGCATGCCGTCGACGTCGGCATCGGCCATGATGACGATCTTGTGGTACCTCGCGCGGCCGAGGTCGAAGTCCTCGCCGATGCCGGTGCCGAAGGCGGTGATCAGCGCCTGGACCTCGTTGTTGGCGAGGACCCGGTCGATGCGGGCCTTCTCGACGTTGAGGATCTTGCCGCGGATCGGGAGGATCGCCTGGGTGAAGGGGTTGCGGCCCTGGACCGCCGAGCCGCCGGCCGAGTCGCCCTCGACGATGAAGACCTCGGACAGGCTGGGGTCCTTGCTCTGGCAGTCCTTGAGCTTGCCCGGGAGACCGCCCGACTCGAGCAGGCCCTTGCGGCGGGTGGACTCGCGCGCCTTGCGGGCGGCGATCCGCGCGGCCGACGCCTGGATCGCCTTGTTGACGATGTCGCGACCCTCGCGGGGGTGGGCCCCCAGCCAGTGGCCGAACTCGGCGGTCATCGCGCGCTGGACGAAGCCCTTGGCCTCGGAGTTGCCGAGCTTGGTCTTGGTCTGACCCTCGAACTGGGGCTCGCCGAGCTTGATCGAGATGACGGCAGTCAGACCCTCGCGGATGTCGTCGCCGGTGAAGTTCTCGTCCTTGTCCTTGAGCATCTTCTGGGCGCGGGCGAAGTCGTTGACCATCTTGGTCAGCGCCGCCCGGAAGCCCTCCTCGTGGGTGCCGCCCTCGTGGGTGTTGATCGTGTTGGCGTAGGTGTGCACCGACTCGGAGTAGGAGGTCGTCCACTGCATCGCCAGCTCGAGGCTGAGCGACCGCTCCCGGTCCTCGGACTCGATCGAGATGATGTCGGGGTGGATCGGCTCGGCCCGCTTGGAGGTGACCAGGTGGGTGACGTAGTCGACGAGCCCGTTGTCGTAGCGGTAGGAGACCTTGCGCTTGCGGGTGGCCTTCGGCGCGTCCTCTCCAGCGACCGCCACCGCGGTCTCGACGACCGTCTCGATCTCGTCGTCCTCCGTGCGATCGAGGTCGGGCTCGCCGTCCGGGACGAGCGACACGTCGTCGACCCGCTCGTCGACGAGGTTGATGGTCAGGCCCTTGTTGAGGAAGGCCATCTGCTGGAAGCGGGCCCGGATCGTCTCGAAGTCGTGGTGCACGGTCTCGAAGATCGTGGCGTTGGGCCAGTAGGTGATCGTCGTGCCCGTCTCGTCGGACGCCTCGCCGCGCTCGAGCGGAGCGTCCGGGACACCGTCGTGGAACGTCATCCGCCAGACGTGGCCGAGCTGGCGGACCTCGACGTCGAGGCGGGTCGAGAGGGCGTTGACCACCGACGAACCCACGCCGTGCAGACCGCCGGAGACCTTGTAGCCGCCGCCGCCGAACTTGCCGCCTGCGTGCAGCTGGGTGAGGACGACCTCGACCGTGGAGACGGTGCCGGAGGAGTGGATGCCGGTGGGGATGCCGCGGCCCCAGTCCTGGACGCGGACCCCGCCGTTGTCGAGGAGGGTGACGTCGATCCGGTCGTTGGCGCCCGCGAGCGCCTCGTCGACGGCGTTGTCGACGATCTCGGTGACGAGGTGGTGCAGGCCGCGCTCGCCGGTCGAGCCGATATACATCCCCGGGCGCTTGCGCACGGCCTCGAGGCCTTCGAGCACCTGGATCGCGTCGGCGTCGTACTCCGGGCTGTCGGCGTCCGGCACGTCGCTCGCGCGGTGGGGCATCGCGGGGTGAGATGTGGCGGGGTGTGACGTGGCGGGGTGCTGAGGACTCGTTGCGGGCGCGTCGGGTGCGGATTCGGGCGTCGGTTCGGCCTCGGGCACGGTGCTCCTTCTCGGATCATGCGGGTGCATACCAGGCTTGTCTCGGTCGCACGCGTAACGGCGGTCCACCCCGAGACCCATCGCCTCGGACCGGCTGGCCGCCGCTTGACTCCCCATCCTAGCGGTCGGGAGCGGCGTCGTGCCCATCAGGAGGCCCCGGAACGGCCGTTTCCCGAGGATTCAGCCCACGGCCGGTGTCCCCGGTCGCACCCCGGCCTCTGAGCGGCGCTCAGCGCCCGCACGGTCCTCCCGCAGCCGAGGTTTCCCCCACGTTGTCCACAGGCCTGTGCACAACTCTTGGTGTGGCGGCGGAAGGACGGCCCGCGGAACCCCTTACGGTCCCGTCGCCGCAGGTCGTGCGGGGTGGTTGGACCATGCGGACCACGAGCCCGGGAAGAGTGCCGCGTCCACGCCGAGGACGGCCAGCGCGAGGACGCTGTGGGCCGCCGAGACGCCCGAGCCGCAGTATGCCGCGAGCTCGGCCTCGTCGGTGAGGTCGCCGGCCGCGCCGCGAAGGACCTCCTCGGACGGCAGGTGCCCGTCCGGGGTGAAGAGACCTGCGGCGTGCAGCGCGTTGACCGCACCGGGGATGTGCCCGGCCCGAGGGTCGAGCGGCTCGGTCTCGCCGCGGTAGCGCGCGCCGGCCCGGACGTCGACGAGGGTGCCGTGCTCGGCCCAGCGCGCGGCCTCGTCGGCCGTGATGCTCGGCATCCGGCCGGTGAGCAGGGTGGGGGTGGTCGGTGCCCAGGGGGCCGGGTCTCCCCTCTCGAGGTCGCCACCCTCGCCTTCTCCACCCCGCGCGGTCCACCTGGACCACGCCGTGATCCCGCCGTCGAGGACCCGGGTCCGGATGCCGGCCCACCGCAGGACCCACCACGCGCGGTCGGCCGCGAACGAACCGGCCTCGTCGTAGACCACGACATCGGAGTCGGCCCCGACGCCCAGGGCGCCGAGCCCGGCGGTCAGCGTGGCCGGGTCCGGCAGCGGATGGCGCCCGTCGCGGGGGTCACCGGTGTGCTCCGTGAGGACCGCCTCGAGGTCGAGGAACCGTGCCCCGGGGAGGTGGCCCGCGGCATACCGCACACGGCCGGCCCCGGGCGCGTCGGCGAGGTGCCACCGCACGTCGAGCAGCAGCGGCGACCCATCGCCGGCCAGCTCCTCGGCGAGGTCGGCGGCGGTGACGAGGTGCTCGGTGCGGCTCACCCGCCGAGCCTAGTGAGCGCGGTGGCCGCTGGGGTGGGTGCCCGTCAGCCGTAGGTGTCGCGGGGTCCCTGCCCCTTGACCCGCCGCAGGCCCTTGCTCCAGCTCGGCGCGCTCGGCCCGTGGACGGTGAGCTCGATGACCGTGCCCGGTCCCGCCTCCTCGTCGATCCGGCCGATGATCGCAGACGCCATCAGCCGCATCTGGGTGGCCCAGGCGGTGGAGTCGGCGCGCAGCGTGAGCACGCCGAGCTCGAACGACACCGGCGTCACGTGCTCGGCGATGTCGGGCCCGATGATCTGGGGCCAGCGGCCCATGACGGCGCCGGCCGTGACGTCGAGCTGCCAGCCGCGGTCGGCCATCAGCCGGTCCAGCTGCTCACCGACCAGCGCCGGGTCGCGGCCGTCGCGGCCGGCTCCCGATCGCGTCTGCGGGCCGGCGTCGCGGCGGTGTCGTTTCAACGGTTTCAGGCCCGGTCGTAGACCCTTGTCTCGTGCGCCGCGGCGGGCCCGGGCCAGGGCGGAGGCGGCGGCCGCCTCGACGTCGGCCTCCTCGCCGCCCTCTGGAGCACCCGCGTCATCGACAGCGCCAGCAGACTGGAGGTCGGCCTGAGGTCGGTCCTCGGCGCCACCGTCCGACGGCGGCGGCGGCACCGATGCCCTAGGCGACATCGCGCACCTCGCCGAGCGACACGGCATACGTGCGGCCGGTGGTGCGCAGCGCCTCGGGCACGTCGGCCCCGACCGCGGCGGTGATCAGCACCTGCTCGCAGTCGGCGACGAGCTCGGCGAGGCGCTCGCGGCGACCGCTGTCGAGCTCAGCGAAGACGTCGTCGAGGATGAGGACCGGGTCCTCGCCGAGGTCGTTCCGCAGCAGCTGGTATGCCGCGAGCTTGAGTCCCAGCGCGAAGGACCACGACTCGCCGTGCGAGGCATACCCCTTGGCCGGGAGCTCGCCCAGGGTGAGCACGACGTCGTCCCGGTGCGGCCCGACGAGCGAGACGCCGCGCTCGATCTCCTGGTCGCGGACCTCGGCGAAGGCGGCGAGCAGCAGCTCGCGCAGCTCCGCCTGCTCGGGCACGTCACCGGCCGCGATCCGGGCGGTCGGTGCCTCGGCGAGGCTCGCGCGGTAGTGCGCCGTGGCCCCGGACACGCTCGCGCTGACGGCGTCGTAGGACGCGGTGAGGTGCGGGCGCAGGTCGCGCAGCAGCCGCAGCCGGGCGTAGAGCAGCTGGGAGCCGACCTCCGAGATGTGGCTGTCCCAGACCCCGAGCGTCTGCAGCGCCGACGCCTTCGCCTCGTCGGGTGCCTCGCCCGGTGCGAGCGACCGGGGCCGACGAGATCCCTTGCGCAGCACCGGTGCTGCCGACTTCAGGAGGGCGTTGCGCTGCTTGAGGATCTTGTCGTAGTCGGAGCGGACGCCGGCCCAGCGCGGCTGGCGCTGCACGAGGAGGTCGTCGAGGAAGGCCCGTCGCCCCGCGGGCTCGCCCTTGACGAGGGACAGGTCCTCGGGCGCGAACAGCACCGTCCGCAACGAGCCGAGCACGTCGCGAGGGCGACTGACCGACGACCGGTTCACCTTGGCGCGGTTGGCCCGTCCGGGGTTGAGCTCCAGCTCGACCAGGACCTCCCGGCCGGCTCGGTCGATCGTGCCGCGGATGACCGCCGAGCTCGTGCCGAAGCGGACGAGCGGCTGGTCGCTCGCGACCCGGTGGCTCGAGAGGGTGGCGAGGTAGCCGATCGCCTCGACGAGGTTGGTCTTGCCCTGTCCGTTGAGGCCGACGAGCGTCGTGACGCCGGGCCCGAGCGCGAGCTCCGCCGTGGGATAGCTGCGGAAGTCGACGACGCTCAAGTGCCGGACGTGCACGTCACCCCTTCACCCCTCGTCCGTCACGACCACCGGATCACGGCTTCGCGACGGCCTTTTTCGTCGTCTTCGCCGCTGTCGTGCTCGCTGCCGTCGTGCTCGCGGCCGCCTTCTTGGCGGGGATCGCCTTCTTCGATGCGGCCTTCTTGGTCGCCGTGTGGTGCGTCGCGGTACGGGCCATCCCGGTCGAGGCCTCGCGCTTCTTCGCCTCGACCTTCATGCCGAGCGTCGGGTCGGCGTCGCCGGCGGCTCCGGCGTCGCGCAGGGCCTGGCCCTCGGCGATCGTCATCACCTGGTGGCCGCCGAACTGCCCGCGCAAGGCCGACACCATCTGCATCGTCGGCGACAGCTTCTGGCGGGTGGCGAACCGTGCGAACAGCGAGGCGGAGATGACGGGCATCGGCACGTCGAGCGCGATGGCCTCCTCGACGGTCCACTTGCCCTCGCCGGAGTCGACCGTGTAGTCGGACACCCCCTCGAGAGTGGGGTTGGCGTCGAGGGCCTCGACCGCCAGGTCGAGCAGCCAGGACCGCACGACCGTGCCGCGGCTCCAGGCCTTGAAGGCGCCGGGGACGTCCTTGACGATGTCCTTCTTCTCCAGCAGCTCGAACCCCTCGGCATACGCGGCCATCAGCCCGTACTCGATGCCGTTGTGCACCATCTTGGTGTAGTGCCCGGCGCCGACCTCGCCGGCGTGCACGAAGCCCTCGTCGCGCGGACCCTCCGGGCGGAGCACGTCGAAGATCGGCATCGCCCGGGCGACCGAGCGCTTGTCGCCGCCGACCATCAGGCCGTAGCCGTTCTGCAGGCCCCAGATGCCGCCGGACACCCCGCAGTCGAGGTAGTTGATGCCCTTGGTCTTCAGCATCTTGGCGTTCTCGATGTCGTCGGTGAAGCGGGAGTTGCCCCCGTCGATGATCAGGTCGCCCTTGTCCATCAGGTCGCCGAGCTTGGCGATCGTCTCGCGTGTGGGGACGCCCGAGGGCACCATCACCCACACGACGCGCGGGGCGTCGAGGGCCTTGACCATCGCGGCCATCGTCCGGGCGTCGGAGACGGCGGGGTTGCGGTCGTAGCCGACCACCTCGTGACCGGCACGACGCAACCGCTCTCGCATGTTGCCGCCCATCTTGCCGAGACCGATGAGACCGAGCTGCATGGTGTGGTGCCTTTCGACGACGGTGCAGGGGGGACGAGCGCGCTCAGATTACGCCCGATCTCAGCTGGCGAAGCGGACGGGCATCAGGACATACCGGTAGCTCTCGTCCGGTTGACCGTCCGCTTCGGCCTGACCGGTGAGCACCGCCGGCCGGCTGGGCTGGGTGAACGACAGGCGGGAGTATGCCGTGCCGACGGCACCCAGCCCGTCGAGCAGGAACTGCGGGTTGAAGGCGATCTCGATCTCAGGTCCGGTGAGGACGGCCTCGACCGCCTCGGACGCCTGGGCGTCGTCGCCGGTGCCGGCCTCGATGGTCACCTGCCCCTCGCTGAACCGCAGCCGGACCGGGGTGTTGCGCTCGGCGACGAGCGCGACCCGCTTGACGGCCTCGACGAGCTCGGAGGTCTCGATGACGCTCTCGGTGTCGACGCTGGTCGGGAAGATCGAGGTGACCTTGGGGTACTCCCCGTCGAGGAGGCGCGTCGTCGTGCGCCGCTGCCCCGCCTCGAACCCGATCAACCCGTCGCCACCCGCAGAGCCGCCGAGAGCCATCTCGACCGAGCCGCTGGCGCCGAGCGCCCGGGCCGTATCGGAGAGGGTGCGGGCCGGGATCAGCGCCAGGTGCGAGGCGTCGGCGGAGGCGGGCTTCCAGGTCAGCTCGCGCATCGCCAGGCGGTAGCGGTCGGTGGCCAGCAGGGTGATCTTGTCGCCCTCGATCTCCATCCGCACACCGGTGAGGATGGGCAGGGTGTCTCCCTTATCCGCCGCGATGGCGACCTGGGCGACGGCCTGTGTGAAGACGTCGCCCTGCAGCACCCCGCTCGAGTTGGGTGCGACCGGGAGGCTGGGGTAGTCGGCACTGGGCATCATCAGCAGGCTGAATCGCGAGCTGCCGCAGACCAGCTGGAGCTTGTTGCCCTCGGACGACACGTCGATGGGTCGGGCAGGCAGGTTGCGCGAGATGTCGGCGAGCAGCCGGCCGAGGACCAGGACGGTGCCGGACTCTGCGACGTCGGCGACGACGGTGACCTTGGCCGAGACCTCGTAGTCGAAGGCCGACAGGGTGATGGTGCCCTCGTCGCTCGCCTCGAGGAGGACGCCCGCGAGCACCGGCACGGGGGGCCGGGCCGGGAGGCCGCGGGCCACCCAGGTGACGGCCTCCGCCAGCACATCGCGCTCAACCCTGAACTTCACGTCGGTCCCGCCTCTGGTCTGGGTCTGTCATCGGTCCGTGATGGGTCGGGCCTGGCCGGTCGCGGCCGGCCGAGGTCAGTCATCAGGGAATCGCACCCTAGTGCCCGCAGGTGACGCGGCACCACCAGCCCTGTCCCGGCATCCGGATCCGGGGAGAGCGTCGGGAGGGACGCTCCTGCTCCAGGTCGGGAGGGGTCTCGTACTCGGGGCGGATGATGATGATGGAGGTCTCGTCGTCGTCATAGGTGCTGTGGATCATGGGGACAACCGCCTGTCTACGCTGGTCAGCCGCCGGATCGGGGATGTGGACGCACTGGGGACGACGGGGTGGACAAGCGGGGGGCCCTGGGGACGACGGCCGATCGTCCCCAGCAGCGGGCGACCGCGGTCCCACCGGCCCACAGCGATCGCGGGGTTGTCCACCACCACCGCACAGGGGCCTGGGGACGAGGCGGCAGCGACCCGGTATCGAGGCGGTATCGAGGCGGCATCGACCCGGCATACCGACAGGGTGGTCAGGAGGGACAACCGCTCACATATCGGACCTTGGTCCACAACCCGGCATCCACACTGTTGTCCACAGGCGGTGGACAACGCTCACCAACTGCCCTCCCCGCTGGGCGTATTCGCCGTCATTGTCCGGTAGATGGTGTGGACAAGCATAGAAACAACCGGTGGACAACGGTGGGCGAGCGGTCAGCGGGACTGCTGCCTGATCCGGTTGGTGAGCTCGGTGACCTGGTTGTAGATCGCCCGTCGCTCGGACATCAGCTCACGGATCTTGCGGTCGGCGTGCATGACCGTCGTGTGGTCGCGGTTGCCGAAGAGCTGCCCGATCTTGGGCAGCGAGAGGTCGGTCAGCTCGCGGCACAGGTACATCGCGATCTGCCGCGCCGTGACCAGCTGGCGCGAGCGGGAGGCGCTGCAGAGGTCGTCGATCGTCAGGGCGTAGTAGGCGGCGGTCTGCGCCATGATCAGGCCGGCGGTGATCTGGCTGGCGGCCTCGTTGGGGATCAGGTCGCGCAGCACGATCTCGGCCAGGTCGAGCGTGACGGGCTGCTTGTTGAGGCTGGCGAAGGCCGTTGCCCGGATGAGGGCGCCCTCGAGCTCGCGGATGTTGGTGGAGATGCGGCTGGCGATGAACTCGAGGACGTCGTCCGGGGCCGACATCTTCTCGTGGATGGCCTTCTTGCGCAGGATGGCGATCCGCGTCTCGAGGTCGGGGGGCTGCACGTCGGTGATCAGGCCCCACTCGAACCGTGACCGCAGCCGGCCCTCGAAGCCGCTCAGCTGCTTGGGCGGCAGGTCGGACGTGATGACGACCTGCTTGCTCGCGTTGTGCAGCGCGTTGAAGGTGTGGAAGAACTCCTCCTGCGTCTGGACCTTGCCTGCCAGGAACTGGATGTCGTCGATGAGGAGCACGTCGACGTCCCGGTAGAGGCTCTGGAAGCGGCTCGTGCGGTCGTCGCGGATGGAGTTGATGAAGTCGTTGGTGAACTCCTCGGAGTTCACGTAGCGCACCCGCAGGTGCGGCAGCAGCGTCCGGGCGTAGTGGCCGATGGCGTGGAGCAGGTGGGTCTTGCCGAGGCCGGAGTCGCCGTAGATGAAGAGCGGGTTGTAGGCCTTGGCCGGCGCCTCCGCCACAGCGATCGCGGCGGCGTGTGCAAAGCGGTTGCTGGCGCCGATGACGAAGGTCTCGAAGATGTACTTCTCGTTGAGGCGGGTCTTCGGCTCGGTGCCGCTCGGGGCGCTCGGGGAGGAGCCGTTCTGGTGGACTCCCCGGCCGTCGCCGAGTCCGCGTGCGTCATGCCGCGGCAGGTCCTCGACCAGGCGGACACCGTCGATCTCCCGCGGGTGCCGGTGCTCGAGATGCGGCAGGTCGGCGCCGATGGAGGGCGAGGGGTCGGCGGACCGCTGGTCGGGGTGCCGGCCGTCGAGCGCCAGCCGGCCGGACTCGTCCTGCAGCGTGTCGTCGATCGACACCGACAGCTGCACGTCGGTGTCGAGCCGCGCGGCGAGGACCTGTCGCACCTGGTCCTGGAGGTCGTTCTCGATGACCTGCTTCGTGTAGAGGCTGGGCGCCTTGATGAGCGCGACCCCCTCGAGCAGCCCCACGAGGCGGCTCATCTGCAGGTGGGCCCGCTGGATCGCGGGGACGCCCTGCTCATCGAGGTGGCGGAGGGTGTCCGACCAGACCGTGGAGTAGTCGTGCAGCCCCGAGTCGCCGTCCGCCATCTCACCGTCCCGCTCGGTCGTGCTCGATCCGTCGTGGCCCAGCTCGGTCCCACGACGTTCTACGCCTGCACACCTGATCGAGGACCGCCCGCACGTCTGTCGGGGGCGCCTGACGCCCCGCATACCGTCACGTATCCGACCCGATCGGACGCTCAGATCCCTATGAACGCGCCTGTCCACACACTTTTCCACAGCCTGTGTAGAACCTGACGCGAGGCCAGACGGTAACAAGTCGGACGTCGGTCTTCAAGCCGGTGCCAGCGGCCATTGGGGGAGATTACACCCCCCACGGCGTGTCGGGACCCGTCGTCGGGGGCTGTCTTGCGACACTGGGAAGTTCTCGGTCACGGGGTATGCTGGGATTCGCATCGTCCGGTCGGTTTGACCGTGCGTCGGACCCTCCCGTATCGTGGCGCGGGCCTGAATCCCGGTCATCTTCCTCTGCCCGGAACCACTTCCCCCTGCCGCCCGCACCACCGCCGCGCGGCGGACGAACTTGACAGCATCTGATCCATCGGAGACATCTCGTGAGCAAGCGCACCTTCCAGCCCAACAACCGCCGTCGGGCCAAGACCCACGGCTTCCGTCTGCGGATGCGCACCCGGGCCGGACGCGCGATCCTATCCGCCCGCCGCGCCAAGGGCCGCACCGAGCTGTCCGCCTGAGGCCCCTGACGTGCTGCCGGCACGTCATCGTCTGCGCACCAGCGCAGATTTCACGTCGGCAGTCCGGGGCCCCGGTGGATCACGTTCGGGCGGTCGTCTGATCGTCGTGCACGCCAACCAGACCGACACGCGAGCGGGACTCCCGCCGCGAGTCGGTTTCGTCGTCTCCAAGGCAGTGGGTGGGTCGGTGGTCCGCAACCGGACCAAGCGCGTGCTGCGTCACCTGATGGCGGCGCGGGTGCCCGGCATACCGGCGGGGGTCGACCTCGTGGTGCGGGCCAACCCCGCCTCGTCGGCCGCGACGACCCCCGAGCTCTCGGCGGAGCTCGACCGGCTGCTGCCCAAGGCACTACGGGGGCGGTCATGAGCGCGGAGCGTCCGATGACCCTGCGCCGAGCGCTGGCGCTCCCCCTGATCTGGCCGATCCGCTTCTACCAGCTGGTCATCTCACCGATGACCCCCCCGTCGTGCCGGTTCTATCCCTGCTGCTCGTCGTATGCCGTGACGGCCCTGGAACGCTTCGGTCCCCTGCGGGGCAGCTGGCTCACCCTGCGCCGGCTCGCCCGGTGTCATCCGTGGAACCCCGGTGGCGTCGACCACGTTCCTCTCAGAGGGGGCACGGGTCGCGCGGTTCGTCCTGATGGCGCCGACAGCACGGAGAGTGGTCACCCGGGCGTGACGAGCCGGAGGGCACGGGTGCACCATCAGTAGTACGCCACCGCAAGCCGCAGGTATGCCGCCACGCCAGCACCCGACCAGCACCACCTCGCACCACCTGACGCAAGGACGACCGTGTACGACTTCTTCGTAGGCCTGCTCACCCCCATCATGTGGGGCGAGGCATGGATCATGACGGCCTGGCACAAGCTCTTCACGCTGGTCGGGATCCCCGAGGACTCGGGGTGGGGCTGGGCGCTGTCGATCGTCGGCCTGACGATCATCGTGCGGATCATCCTGATCCCGCTGTTCGTCAAACAGATCCACTCCTCGCGGCGGATGCAGCTCATCCAGCCCGAGATGCAGAAGATCCAGGCGAAGTACAAGGGCAAGACCGACCCGGACTCCCGTCAGGCGCTGACGCAGGAGACGATGGCGCTCTACAAGGACACCGGCACCAACCCGTTCTCGTCCTGTCTGCCGATCCTGTTGCAGTCGCCGTTCTTCTTCGCGCTCTTCCAGCTGCTGAACAACCTCCCGCACATCGCGCAGGGCACCCACGCCGAGGTCGGCCCGATCAGCAGGTCCATCGCCGGGACGATCGAGAAGTCATCGCTCTTCGGTGCGCCGCTGTCGAGCCACTTCCTCAACGCGCCCAACCTCAACACCCAGATCCTCACCGCCGTCCTCATCATCCTGATGTCCTTGACGACCTTCACCACGCAGCGCCAGCTGATGCGCAAGAACATGCCCGACAGCTCGCTGGACAACCCGTTTATGAAGCAGCAGAAGATCATCCTCTACCTGATGCCGTTCTTCTTCATGATCTCGGGGGTCAACTTCCCGATCGGTGTCCTGCTCTACTGGCTCACCACGAACGTGTGGTCGATGGGGCAGCAGTTCTACGTCATCCGTCGCCTGCCGGCGCCGGGCTCGGCGGCCGAGCGTGAGTACGAGGAGCGCCAGAAGCGCCGGGGCAAGGAAGTCAAGAAGCTCCAGCTCAAGGGTCTCGAGAACCGGATCCAGGACACGGTCGCCGAGGCGGTCGAGCCCCCGAAGGTGATCACCGGACAGCGCCAGCAGCCCAAGAGCAAGAAGCGCGGCAAGGCCCAGCGACCTCCGCGTCCGGGTGAGGCCGGCGCACCCGGAACGCCGCAGGACACCCCCGGCATCTAGGAGCGTCGCCGGGTCGAGGGCCCACGGTCCTGACTGGCCCCGACTCGACCTCCTGCCCACGAACCGATCCACGATATGACCGGGGCGCGTGATCCTAGATCACCGGCCCCGACGTACCCATCAGGAGTGACCATGACCGAAACGCACATCGACTCCGACCCCACCGCCCTGGAGGACGACGTCTCCGGCAGCCATGACCACGGGCAGGCCGCCGGCCAGGCGGAGGACGGGGACCGCGGTATGCCGCACGACGAGGGAACACCCGCGGCGCAGTACGACGGCCTCGAGGCTGGCGGGGTGACGCACGGTGATGGCGACCACGACGCCAACGCCGCCGACCAAGACGATGCTGACGATGCTGACGATGCTGACGGCGATGAGGCTGAGGGCGCGAATCCTGACGGGACCACCGGTCGCCGCCGTGGTGGTCGAGTCGCCCAGCTCGAGCGCGAGGGTGAGGTGGCCGCTGACTTCCTGGAGACCCTGCTCGACATCGCCGATCTCGATGGCGACATCGAGGTCGACATCGACGGCGACCGTGCGGCCGTGTCGATCGTCGACTCCGACGAGGGACGCGTGCCCCGTCGCCTCGTCGGGCAGCAGGGCAAGGTGCTCGAGGCGCTGCAGGAGCTGACCCGGCTGGCCGTCCAGACCGCGACCGGCGAGCGGAGCCGGCTGATGCTCGACGTGGCCGGTCATCGCGCAGAGCGCCGGACCGTTCTGGTCGGCCTCGCGCAGGCGGCCATCGCCCAGGTCAAGGAGAGTGGCGAGCGCAAGTCGCTCGACGACATGACCGCGTTCGAGCGCAAGGTCGTGCACGACGAGGTCGCCTCGGCCGGGCTGGACTCGGAGTCCGAGGGTGTCGAGCCGCACCGGCACATCGTCATCATCCCCACCTGACCCGCCCGATCCTGGGGTCTCGTTTCACGTGAAACATCCGGAGGTCTCGTCCTCTCCCCTCCCGCCGACCCCGGAGGTCGCGCTGGCGATCTTCGGGGATCGTCTCGGGCTCGCGGAACGTTATGTGGCCGAGCTGGCTGACACCGGCATCAGCCACGGCCTCATCGGGCCGCGGGAGGCTCCCCGGCTGTGGGACCGGCATGTGCTCGGCTGTGCCGTCCTCCAGTCGGCCTTCCCCTTCCAGGCGATCGTGGCCGACATCGGCTCCGGCGCCGGGTTGCCCGGCATCGTCCTCGGCATCGTCCGCCCCGACCTGCAGCTCGTCCTCGTCGAGCCCCTCCACCGACGGGTCGTGTGGCTGCAGTCCACCGTCGAACGGTTGGAGCTGGACAACGTCACGGTGCACGAGGGCCGGGCGGAGAGCCTCTGGGGAGTCCGACGCTTCCCGGCGGTGACCGCTCGGGCGGTGGCCCGCATCGGCGCCCTGTCCGGGTGGTGCCTCCCCCTGCTCGAGGCGGGCGGTCGCCTGGTGGCGATGAAGGGAGCCAGCGCCCGGCTCGAGGTCGAGGAGGACGGAGACATCCTCCTCTCGGCAGGGGGCGCACAGGTCAGCATCGCCACCTACGGTGAAGACCTTCTCGAAGTACCCACCACCGCTGTCGTAGTGGCTGTCGACCGGGCGCCCGACATCCCGTCCTCGTCGGCCCGACCGCGAGGACACTCGACGCCGGGGAACCTGTCGACGTCACGAGGGTCGACCAGACGTCGGCAGACGCCGGACCGCCGGGCCGCCGGGCCGGAAGCCGGTCGTTCGGAGCAGAAGGGGGCACGACCAGAGGCCGGAGCAGCCTCGGACGAGGGGAGCTGAGGCCACCGACGGCGGGTCGGGTCGCCGCCGCTGTGATTGGATAGCGTCCGGGGTGTGGTGCCCGGCACGACCCACTGGTGCTGCTCACTTCGACCGGCCTCGATCTGCCCGATCTTGACCCACTCGATGCGCCGGACCTGTTGGACAGCCTCGATCGGCCGATGCGCACGACCGGACCACGACCCACGATTTTGCTGATGAGGTTCACGTCATGACCCACCCCGACCTCACCACGGTGCCCGACGACCTCACCCCGGATGAAGTCACCCTCGACGTCCCCACACCCGACGTGAGGGTGGCGTCCGTGAGTGGAGCGCTGCACCCACCGGTGGGTGCAGGTGCCCGTCTCGGGTGGCCGACTGATCTGGCTGGCGTCGTGGGGCGGTCCTTGGGCTGGCCCGTGCGGCCGGATGGACCCGAGCAGCGCGAGATCGAAGCCACCTTGGCTCAACCGGTTGGTGTTTCACGTGAAACATCGCGCTCGGGATCGGAGCCGGGTTCTGGGGTTTCACGTGAATTACCGCTCCACACCGATGCGGCCACCCCGCTCTCCGACGACGACCTCCACGCCGAGCTGATCGACACCCTGCCGAACGTCGGCGCCGACACCCCGCTCGCCCAGTCGCTGGCCACCGACACCAAGCGCCGGATCGTGCTGACCGGCAGGACGTTCCCCAAGCCGGCTGAAACCCGGGTCCTCACCGTCGCGAACCAGAAGGGTGGGGTGGGCAAGACCACGACGACGGTCAACGTCGCCGCCGCCCTCGCGCAGGCCGGTCTGTCGGTCCTCGTCATCGACCTCGACCCCCAGGGGAATGCGAGCACAGCACTCGGGATCGCGCACCACGCCGAGGTCATGGGGATCTACGACGTCCTGATCGACGACGTGCCGCTCGCCGATGTCGTCTCGCCCTGCCCCACGGTCCCGGGCCTGCTCTGTGTCCCCGCGACGATCGACCTCGCCGGTGCGGAGATCGAGCTGGTCTCGCTCGTGGCCCGCGAGACCCGGCTGCGCAGGGCTGTGGCGACCTATCTCGAGAGCAACGCGGTGGACTACGTCCTCATCGACTGCCCGCCGAGCCTGGGTCTGTTGACGGTGAACGCCTTCGTCGCCGCGGCGGAGGTGTTCATCCCGATCCAGTGCGAGTACTACGCCCTGGAGGGACTGTCGCAGCTGCTGAAGAACATCGAGCTCGTGCGCCACCACCTCAACCCCGCTCTCCACGTCTCGACGATCCTGCTGACGATGTATGACGGTCGGACCCGGTTGTCGTCCCAGGTCGCGGAGGAGGTGCGGACCCACTTCCCCGACCAGGTCCTTCCGACCACAGTCCCCCGGTCGGTGCGTGTCTCCGAGGCTCCGAGCTTCGGTGAGACGGTCATGACCTACGACCCGATGAGCAGTGGGGCACTCGCCTATCTCGAGGCGGCCGGCGAGATCGCGGCCCGCGGAGCCGCACCGGGGACGCCGCCCTCGGGAGCTGGCGAACGTGGCCCGGACCCCCGGGCAACCACCGGCGCTGCCTCCACCAGGACCAGCGCAACCAGTCGGGACCCCGAAGGAGTGCAGCATGGCTGAGCGACGACGAGCCCTCGGACGAGGGCTGGGAGCCCTCATCCCCACGACCACCAGCGACACCGTGCGACCCTCCGACGTCTTCTTCCGGGATGCGGATCGGACTACCGGGTCGTCGAACCCCGCTGACACCACCGGGATCGGCCGCAGTCCGGGGGCTGGTCCGGACGTGAGCAGGGAATCGACAGACGGGTCGGCCACCCGGGACGACTCGGCCCGGGAGGTGCAGCGGGACCTGGCCCCCGTGCCCGGTGCCCGCTTCGCCGAGCTCCCCGTGACGAGCATCCGGCCCAACCCCCGGCAGCCCAGGACCGTCTTCGACGAGGACGAGATGGCCGAGCTCGTGCACTCGATCGCCGAGATCGGCGTGCTCCAGCCCATCGTCGTGCGCGAGATCACCGATCGCACGGATGTGCCCGACGGCATCGACTTCGAGCTGATCATGGGGGAGCGCCGCTGGCGCGCGAGTGCGGCCGCAGGTCTCGATCTCGTCCCGGCGATCGTCAAGGACACCAAGGACGACGATCTCCTGCGGGACGCTCTCCTGGAGAACCTGCACCGCAGCCAGCTCAACGCGCTCGAGGAGGCCGCGGCCTACCAGCAGCTCCTGGACGACTTCGGGTGCTCCCACGAGGAGCTCGCCGCGCGCATCGGTCGCTCCCGACCCCAGATCTCCAACACCCTTCGCCTGCTGCGGCTGCCCCCACTCGTTGCCCGCCGACTGGCGGCCGGTGTCCTCAGTGCCGGGCATGCGCGCGCTTTGCTCGGGCTCGAGGACCCGGCAGCCATGGAGCGGCTCGCTCAACGGATCGTCGCCGAGGGTCTGTCGGTGCGAAGCGTCGAGGAGATCGTCGCCATGGGGGGCGATGCGGCTCCCAAGGTCCGCAAGCCGAGGGCGGGTGGGCGGCGGCCCCAGCTCGATGATCTCGCGACTCGACTCTCGGATCATCTCGACACCCGGGTGACCCTGGCCCTCGGTCAGCGCAAGGGGCGACTGACGGTGGAGTTCGCCTCGGTGGAGGACCTCAACCGGATCGTGGCCATCCTCGGCATCCCGGCAGGCGCGTAGCGGCACAGCCTCCCGAACTCGGGCGTGCCGACGATGTTGTCGCGACAACGCGGTCAGAGACACACACCCATGAAGAGTTGGATCCGTACTGGCGCGATCGCCGCGCTCACCGCCAGCGCTGTCCTGCTGGGCTTCACCGCGGCGTCGGCAGGGCCGATGACGATCACGCCCCCGACCCCAGCCGCCCACCGGGCTCCGGCCGGGCCCGGTCATCAGGCCGCCTCGATGGTGGCCGGCCCGGCGCGGTCCGAGACGCTCGTCGTGCCGATCAACCCCTGCCGCATCGTCGACACCAGGCGGGGCGGTGGGGTGATGGCGAGCAACGCCGCGCGCAGCTTCTACGTCACGGGTACGGCGGGCTTCGTCGGTCAGGGCGGCACCGGTGGCGGGTGCGGGGTGCCCGGAGCGGCCACCGGGATCGCCACCAACGTCACCACCGTGGGCACGCTGACGGACGGCTACCTCACCGGCTATCCCACCGGGTCCGCCGAGCCGGGGACCAACTTCATGACCAGCCACGCCAACGTCACCACGACGGTGAATCCGACTCTTGCGCTCGCCACCGCGGCCGCTAGTGCCGAGACGCCGCTGACGGTGGTCTCGCACGGCTCCACCACCCACCTGATCATCGACGTGACGGGCTATGACATCCCGCAGATCTCGGGCGCCTGGCTGCAGAGCGGCGTCCAGTCCTTCGGCACCTCCCGGATCCTCTCCACCGTGCACACCGGTCCCGGCACCTACACCGTCACCGTCGACTCCGACGTCAGTACCTGCGTCCCGATCGTCAACGCCTTCGGCGGGCACAACCTCTACGGGGAAGCCAATACCTTCAGTGGCAACGTCATCACGGTGTACATGTGGACGATGACCAGCGGGGGGACCTCCCTCCCGGCCGACGCCGCCTTCTACCTGAAGGTCGACTGCTGACGAGCCCCCCTGACCGTCGGCGATCGTCCGGCAGGGGGTGCGACCCACCGGTCGTGGGGGACAATGACGGCAACCCGTATCGTCGGACCCGATCTCGAAGGGAGTCGTCGTGGGACGCGAGATCCTCCCCCTGACGCTGGACCGGCTGTCGGACCTGCCCAGCACCTGTGTCCAGTGCGTGTTCTGGGAGCTCACCCCCGCGGCCAGCACCCGGGGCCGTCCGTGCCCCAGCGAGGACAAGAAGGGATGGCTCACCACCACCCTGCTGGACTGGGGCAGCCCCGGCCGGGTCGCCTACGTCGACGGCGTCCCGGCCGGCTACCTCACGTTCGCCCCGGCGCACCACGTGCCCCGCGCGATCGCGTTCCCGACCTCGCCGGTCAGCTCCGACTCGGTGGTCCTGATGACCGCCCGCATCGATCCCCGGTATGCCGGTCAGGGCCTCGGCAGGGTCCTGGTCCAGGCGGCGGCCAAGGACGCCCTGCGGCGCGGGGTGCGCGCGCTCGAGGCCTACGGCTCGTCCGGACCGGCCCGCGACTGCGTCCTGCCGAGCGACTTCCTGCGGTCGGTGGGCTTCCAGACGGCACGGGACCACCCGGCATACCCCCGGATGCGGCTGGACCTGCGCACCGTCCTGCGGTGGCGTTCCGAGGTCGAGCAGGCCGTCGAGCGCCTCTTCGCCCCGGTGCGCGGTCTCGGGGCGCCCCAGCCGGTGGGCGCGGCGCACCTCGACGCGCCCCTGGCTACCGAGGTCAGCCCGCCAGCGACTCCATGAACTTGCGGAGCTCACCGAGGTGCAGCAGACCGGTGCCTCCCATGTCCTCGTCGCCGAGATACATCCGCTGGATCGCCACGACGACGGCCTCGGCGATGTCGTCCCGGAAGGTCTGGTCGCGCAGCCGGGCCGCGTCGCCGGGGTGGCTGAGGTAGCCCGCCTCGATGACGACGGTGGGCATCCTGGTGTGCTGCAGCAGGGTCCAGGACCGGGCGTGGCTGCGGCAGTCCACGAGCCCGGTGCGGGCGACGGCCTCGCGTTGGATGAGGTCGGCGAGCCGTTCGCCGATGACCGACCAGATGCCGAAGCGGTCCTCGCCGTAGAAGAAGGTCGCGAAGCCGCTGGCCTCGGCGTGGTCGGCGAGGTCGCAGTGCAGGGAGAGCACCAGGTCGGCGCCGCAGTCGTTGGCGAACCGCGCCCGGTCCTCGTCGTCCCCGCCGGCCGTGTGCTGGCCGCGGCTGAGTACGACGGCGACCCCGTGGGCGCTCAGTCGGCCCTCGATCCGCCGGGCGAGATCGAGCACCACCTCGGCCTCGACGACCCCGTGGGCCAGTGCCCCGAGGTCGTCGCCGCCGTGCCCGGGATCGATGACGATGGTGCGGCCGGCGAGGCTGTGGCCCGACCGGCGGATGCTCTCGCGCTCGCGCAGCGAGTGCGGGGCGCCGCCCGAGACCGACCGACGCAGTCCCTCGAACGCCCGCAGGGTGGCCGGACCGACCGACCCGTCCGCGGGCAGCCCGCAGCCGCGCTGGAAGGCTCGGACGGCGTGGTCGGTGTCCGGACCGAAGAGGCTGTCCACCCGGCCGGGGCTGAACCCGAGGGTCAGCAGGCGTTCCTGCAGCTGCGCGACGTCGTCGCCCCGGAGCAGGTGCCCGGGCGTGAACTGGAGCAGCCGGTCGCCGAGGTGCCACCGGGCTGCCTCCAGGGCGGTCGCGGTCTGGGGACCCACCCGACCGTCCACGATCAGGCCCCTGCGCTGCTGGAACGCACGCACCGCCCGGTCGACGACGTCGTCAGAGACCTCGCCGGACACCTCGTCGACCTCGTGGCTGCCTCCCGGACCGGCCTGCTGTGGTGGGTCGTCGACGGCAGGGAGGTCGCCCGTGGCGCGCAGCTGGTCCCGCAGCACGGAGAGAGCGGCACCGTGGTTCCGACGGCCGAGCTGCGCGGGCCGGGCGTCGTCAGGACGACGGGTGATCCCTCGTGCCTGGTCGGTCACGCCATCCCCTTCACCGTTTGCCGTGCATGATGCGCTCTGGGCACGATAGCCGCCCGGACACGCGGATGGCGCCAACCGGGTGCGGTCGGCGCCACCGCGCGTCGTCAGGCGACACGCCGTCGGGTCACTCGGAGATGTAGTCGGCCAGCTCGCGCAGCAGCTTGGGCTTCGGCAGCGCGCCGACGAGGGTCTTGACGACCTCGCCGTTCACATAGACGTTCATCGTCGGGATGCTCGTGACGCCATAGCGCGTCGTGATGCCGGGGTTGGCATCGGTGTCGAGCTTGTAGACCTCGATCTTGCCGCCGTGGGCGCCGGCGATCTCCTCGAGGACCGGGGCGACGGCCTTGCAGGGGCCGCACCACTCGGCCCAGAAGTCGACGAGCACCGGCTTGCCGTTCTTGAGGACGTCAGCCTCGAACGTGGCGTCGGTGGTGTCCTTGGTGTTGATTCCCATGAGGGTCCTTCCATTGGGTGAAGCAGGGGGAGGCAGGGGGTGTCGTGCCCCCCGACGGGTGGGACCGGCATACGTCAGACGGTAGAGCCGGCCGCCGACAGGCTGGGGTGGGTGCCCTCGGACGCGCCGTCGGGGTGCTCCGCCAGCTCGGCGTCCTCGAGGGCGGCGAGGTAGCGCTCGGCGTCGAGCGCGGCCTGGCAGCCGGAGCCGGCGGCGGTGATGGCCTGCCGGTAGGTGTGGTCGACGAGGTCGCCGCAGGCGAAGACGCCGGGGATGCGGGTGGTCGTGGCGGCGTGCGACTCGGGAGCGACCTGCGCGCCGGTGACGACATACCCCTCGGGGTCGAGGTCGACGAGCTCGCGGACGAGCTCGTTGCGGGGGTCGTGCCCGATGGCGACGAAGAGGCCGGTGACCGGCAGCTCGCGGCTCTCGCCGGTGACGGTGTCCTCGAGCGTGACGCCGCTGACCTTGGCCTCGCCGTGGATCGCCGAGACGGCGGAGTTCCAGGCGAAGCGGATCTTGTCGTTGGCCCGGGCGCGGTCGACCATGATCTTCGAGGCGCGCAGCTCGCCGCGGCGGTGGATGATCGTCACCGAACGGGCGAACTTGGTGAGGAAGGTGGCCTCCTCGACGGCGGAGTCGCCGCCGCCGACCACGGCGATGTCCTGGTCGCGGAAGAAGAAGCCGTCACAGGTGGCGCACCAGGAGACCCCGTGCCCCGACAGGCGCTTCTCGTCGGGCAGACCGAGCTCACGGTAGGCCGAACCCATCGCGAGGATGACCGTGCGCGCCGCGAAGGTGCCGCTGTCACCGGTGGTGACGGACTTGACGTCTCCGGAGAGGTCGATCGAGGCGACGTCGTCGGTGATCAGCTCAGCGCCGAACCGGACGGCCTGGGCGCGCATGTCCTCCATCAGCTGCGGGCCCATGATGCCGTCGCGGAAGCCGGGGAAGTTCTCCACCTCGGTGGTGTTCATCAGGGCGCCACCCGCGGTGACGCTGCCCTCGATCAGCAGCGGGTGCAGGTTCGCCCGGGCGGCGTACACGGCGGCGGTGTAGCCTGCCGGTCCGGATCCGATGATGATGACGTTGCGCACGTCGGTGCTCACGAAGTCAGCCCCTCGAGGTGTCTGTGGTGTCGGGTCAATCTGGGCGTCGCGATGTGCCGACGCAGTTGTCGTACCGGACATTCGGAGCGACGTGCTCGCGTGGATGTGCGAGGAACCATCCCACAGGTAGTGGCTTCTTGAGCCACCTACCCCAACATACCGGTGCTGATGCGTCAACCCGTGCGACCGCGCCTTTGTTCCCCCGCCCCGCCGGACGACGGCCCCGCTCAGGGGACGGTGACGCCGCCCTCGAGCACGTGGGCCCGGGCGGCGGAGCAGTCGCGGCCCACGGCATACGCCGTCGTGGAGTCGGGCGTCGTGACCACGAGGATCGCCGCCGGGGTGCCCTCGTAGGAGGCCAGGTCGACGGAGACCGCGCTGGGGTCCTTGACCCCCAGGCCGGTGAGGCAGGAGCGGATCCCGGAGGTGGTGGCGAGCGGCCCGGAGGCCGTGCCGGTCGTGAGGGTCGCCCCGGGGGCGGTGAGCAGGTCGCGGGCCTGGAGGCCGAGCCGGTCCTGCTGATAGCTCGCGCCCGACACCTGCACGTGGATCCGGGCCGGGGTGCCGCCGGTGGACCGGTCACCGGACACCGTTCGGACGACGACGGTGCCGACCACCCCCACGGCGGCGACGGCTGCCGCGGCGGCGAGCACGGTCGTCCACCGGCGCCGGCCCTCCCTCAGCGGACGGAACAGGGGCACGACCGAGCCCCCCTCGAGGGTCTCGGCCGCAGCGACGTTCTCCGGCGCAGCGACGGCGCGAATCTCCTGCTCGGCGTGTAGCGCTGCGGTGATGCGCTCGACGACGTCAGCGGGCATGGGGCCGGGTGCGGGGAGGGTGGTGAGCAGGTCCTGGCCGGCGCGCTCGCGGGCTGTGCTCTCGGCCTCGAGGCCGGCGGTGATGCGGGCGTCGACGTCGGCCGGTATGCCGTCGGTGAAGGGCGCGAGGTCCCGGGCGCCGAGGGTGGAGAGCAGGTCACGCACTCTGGCGTCGCCGAGGTCGTCGCGACCCGGTTCGTCCGGTGGGGGTGGCGTGTCCATGCGTGGTTCCTTCGAGCGTTCCGGCCACGGGGAGGGGCGCCGTGCCGTGGGGCGGTCGGCATAGATGGGGCGGTGGTGCGGGTGCGGTGGTGCGGGTGCGGTGGTGCGGGAACGCCGCAGTGCGCGTCGGGCAGGACGCATCCGGCACTCTGACGTCGCGTCGACCCCGGCTGGTTCCCTGCGCGTGCGGCTCGATCTTGTGGCTCGATCTTGGTGCAGGTGCGCCCGGTGGGCCCACGTCCTCCGCCGTGCGCGTCAGCCGGAGGGGTCCGCCGCCGTCCGGTGGCGGGAGGACGCCTCGCTCGAGGTCCGCAGGCCGAGGATCTCGGCCATGGCCGACCGGCCACGGGCGCAGCGTGACTTGATGGTGCCCTCGGCGACCTCCAGGATCGCCGCGGCCTCGGCGACGCTCATGCCCTGCATGTCGACGAGGACGAGCGCCATCCGCTGGCCCTCGGGCAGCTGCGCCAGGGCGTTGCGGATGTCGATCGCCACCTCGGTGCTGGCGTGCTCGTCGTGGCGGTCGGCGAGCTCGTACTCCGGCAGCTGCGACGTGGGCTTCCTGCGCCGGAGCCGGTCCAAGCAGGCGTTCACGACGATCCGGTGCAGCCACGTCGTCACCGCAGCCTCGCCGCGGAACGAGTCGGCGCGCCGGAAGGCGGCGATGAAGGCGTCCTGCAGACAGTCGGAGGCGAGCTCGCGGTCACCGCAGGTGCGGAGCGCGACGGCCCACATCCGGTCCTTGTGCCTCCGGAAGATCTCGCCGAAGGCGTCCGGGTCGCCTGCGCAGTGGGCGCTGAGGAGCTCCTGGTCGCTGAGGTCGGCGAGGTCGGCGAGGTCGGCGAGGTCGTGTCCCTCGTCGGGGCCGGGCACGGTCAGCTCACCTTCACTTCGGCGACCTGGGCGCTGAACATGCCGGCTCCGTCGGGAGCGAGCTTCGTGAACCAGATGATGACGAGGGTGCCCTTGGCGCCGGCACCCGAGGCGTTGAGCGTGACGTCGCCGTTCTGCCCGCTCGAGCTCCCGATCGAGGTCGCGCCGTCGAGGGAGAGACGGTTGGCGAGGTAGACGGTGAAGTCGGCGCCGCCCCGCAGGGTCGTCATCACGCGGTGCACCTCGGTCTCCTGACCGAGGTCGAGGACCAGGCCGATCCCCGACTTGGCGTAGCCGCCGAAGTTCGCGCTCGCGTAGGACTGCGACTGCCACGCCGTCGCGGGGTTGCCGTCGTAGGCGCGGGGGGCAGAGGCGTTGCCCTCCTGGCCGTCACCCTGCGGGTCCCAGGCCTGGGCGTTCGTGATCGCGATGTCGCTGCTCGGGGCGGCCGACGGGGTGGGGCTGGGGGGTGCGGTGGTCGGCGCGACGGAAGGCTTCGCCGCGGCGCTGGTGACGGCTGGCGTCGACGGCGGCGCGGACGACGCCGTGCTGCCGCCCCGCGCGAGGTTGGTGAAGCCGATCACCGCAGCCACCACGACGAGGAGCGCGACGACGAGGAGCGCGATCTTCGACTGGTCGCGCCCGAGGGCACCGCCGCCGGACCCGAGGGGGACGGGCGGCTCGTCGTCGCCGGCCTCCAGGGTGTCGGAGAGGCGCATGTCGTGGATGATCCGCATCGGCCCGGTGCCGTTGGTCGTGGGGCGTCCGGCGGCACCGTCCGAGTCGTCGAGCTCGCCGAACTCCGCCTCGGCCTCCCAGGCCCATGCGTCACCCTCGCCCAGGTCGGCGCCGTCGGGGTGCACCGTCGTCGGGCGGGTGCCCTCGGCAGCGGCGGCGGTCGCGGCGGTCGCGGCGGCGACCGGAGCCGTGGAGGTCGGAGCCGCGGTAACAGGTGCCGCCGCGAGAGGTGCCGTGATGGGAGGTACCGACGTCGACGACGCCGGGGACCCGGCCGAGGTGGCCGCGAGGGGGGTGGGCGGAAGGGCCGCCCCGGCGACCGGCATACCGAGCACCGTCCGACTCCGAGACCCGCTTCGCACCGGTGCCGCTGTTGGCGCTGTTGCCGCTGGTGCGGCTGTTGCCGCTGGTGCCGGCACCGCCGCTGTCTGCGGACCCGTCGCCGGGGCGAGGCCGCGAGCACCGGCTCGGGTGCCTGCCCCGGTGCCGGAAGCCGCGGGGACCTCAGGTCCGGCCGTCGACGCGGCCGGGCCGGCCTCGTCGACGGGTGGTGACGACGGCCGAGCCAGGACGGCGGCATACGCCGTGGGGGACCAGGGGGCGAGCTGGGCGGCGAGGTCACCGGGGGACCGGGGCCCCTGGTCGTGGTTGAAGGTCAGCCTGGCTAGGGTGTCGAGGTCGGCGGGGACTCCTGACGCGAGCTCGGCCGGGGGGGCGACACCGCTACCGATGGTGGGCGCGGACGCCAGACCGGGGTCTGCGCCGCTGACGGACGGGGTGAGGGGCCAGCGACCGGTCAGCGCGGCATAGGTCAGGGCGACGAGGGCGACCGCGTCGGCCCGCAGGGCCGTGCGGCTGTCGGTCTCGTCGACTCCGAGCAGCGCGGCCTCGGTCGCCAGGCCGCGCACCTTGATCGCACCGTCGTCGAGGACGAGCACCGACCGGGGGCCGAGCGCGCCGTGGTGCAGCCCGCGGATGCGCGCGGTCTCCAGCGCCGAGGCGGCCTCGCCGACGAGCCGACGAGCCTCCTCGGACGGGAGCCCCCCCGTCGTGACGAGGCTGGTGAGGGATCGGGCGCCGGTCAGGGGTTCCTCGACGACGAAGGAGACCCCGTCGCCCTCCCCGACGTCGAGCACGCGCACGAGCCGGGCCTCCTCGATGCCGGCCGCTCGGCGGGCGGAGTCGACGGCAGCCGCCGCGGTGGGGCCGTCGGTCGGGAAGCAGAGGACGACGACCTCGCGCTCGAGCGCCTGGTCGGAGGCGGTCCACCGCTCGAACCGCGGCTGGACGGAGACCCGGCGTCCGACGAGGTAACGTCCGCCGAGGAGCGACCCTGGACCCACGCCCTGCACGGTGACCCCCTCGCAATCTGCTGGCATCGGCTCGCCTCGGCCGGGACTGGCTCGAACTGGCCCGAACTGGCCCGGCCACTCGACTCGCCCGTCAGTGCACGTCGTCGGCGGCACGGTCGAGGTGGCGGGACTGCGTCGTCATCCTACGGGGCCCGGGAGCTCTGGCTCGGTCGCCCGCGCGGAGAGCCCCTCGAGGTCCTGCGCCTCGGCGTTCCGGTGATCTCCGGCCAGGACACCCGGGACAGCGGCCTGACTCCGTGTGGCGTCGTCGGCGTCGCTCAGGATCAGGGGGTCCATCGGGTCGACGGGCCCGAGGCGTCGACGGCGCACGATCGAGCGCAGCGTCCGGACCAGGCCGATGACGAGCACGAGGCCGGCCGCCCCCCACAGGACGAGGTAGAAGGTCCGGCCGGGAGGGTTGGCCCGGACGACGAGATCGGCCGAGGTGCCGATCGGCGTGCCGTCCGCCGTGGTGAGGGTCGCGGTGATGGGGACGAGCCCGGCGGCCACGGCCTGCATCCTGACCTGGACCGTCGCCCGGCTCTTGCGCTCGATGCTCTGCGGCTGAGGCTGCTCGACGACCCGCATCCGGGGGTTGCCGGGGGTGAGGACGAGGCGCAGGTCCTGCACGCGCACGTCGAGGTCGTTGATGATGGTCACCTGCAGCACGCCCTCGTCGGCGAGGAAGTTCGTCGTCTGGGCAGAGACCCGGATGCCCAGTGTCGCGTTGCGACCGGCCGCCTCGGCGGCCGCGGTCAGCGTGGCCACGCTGCCGGGCCGCTCGCGCCATCGGCTGGACGTGAGCTGGTCGAGGCTGTCGTTCCAGGTCAGGCGGTAGTCGGCTCCGTCGGGGACCACGGCGGAGACCCGCCCGATCGTGGGCCGGAGCTGCGAGATCCGGGTCAGCGCCGCTGCGTCGACCTGGGGGCTGGCGGCTGGCCAGGTGCCGGCGCCGGTCGTGACCTGGTCGTGCCCCGATGCCTCGGTGAGCAGCGCGTCGGCCGTGGTGAAGGAGAGCCAGGGCACCCCGGACAGAGCGGTGAGGAAGGCGCCCATGGTGGCGGGATCCGGGTCGATCGTGCGCGGCATGGCGACGACGAGCGAACGGTCGATCCCGGGGCTCTCCCCGAGGAGGGCGGCGGTCTCGGCGACGAACTGCTGGGTCATCAGGGCCGACCCGCTCGCCGTCCGGGTGGCCAGGGTGAGCTCACTGAGGGTGTCGTCCCAGGCCAGCAGGGGCAGTCCGGACGCTGACCGCACGGTCGCGGTCGTCGTCAAGCCCTCGGTCTGCGGCACCGCGGACCCGGAGACGAGCGCGCCGCGCAGCGAGCTCCCGTATGCCGTCCTGAGCCCCTTCTCACGGTTGGGGTCCAGGCCGCCGTCGACCGGCCAGGCCACCCCCGTGGAGACCGTGGCCGACGGGCCGAGGCTGCCGGTGTCGGCGACGGTGCGAGCCAGCTCGTCCGTGACGGTCGGGTCCGCGGGGTTCGCCGCCACGGTCCCGGCGATGTCGGCGTCGGCGTAGGGCAGGGCCCAGATGGGGTGTCGCGACCCGGCCGCGCCCAGGGTGGTCAGGAGCGGGGCGACCACGGCCGTGACGAGGTCGGCAGCAACCTGGGCCGGGGTCCGCCCGTCCCGGCCGAGGACGGCCGGATCGAGCGCCCACGTCACCGGGACGGGTGAGGTGTCGGTGCCGCGCACGACCCGGCTGAGCCGGCTCGACGGGGACATCTCCGTGGTCCAGGCCGCCAGTCGGGTCGCGGTCACGTCGGAAAAGAGCTCGGGTCGGGCGGACAGGGTCAGGGGAGCGACGACGGCGACCGAGAGGGGCTGGTACTCCTTGCGTCGCTGCCAGCCGACGAAGGTGTGGAGGGCTTCGCGGGTGGTGCCGTCGTCGAGGACGATGGCCAGGGGCAGGGCCCCCCAGGTGGGCGTGGTGCCCAGCCCACCGGCCGGGACCGTGAGGGTGAAGGGCACGCTGGTGCCCACCGCGACCTGCTGCGGCAGGTCGGCCTCCGCCAGGTTGCGGCCGGCGGGGACGGTGGTGCTCGCCGCCCAGGCCCGCACGTCGAGGCGGCTGCCCGGGCCGTCGGTGCCGCGCACGAGGCGCAGGGTCGGCGCCGAGAGGGCGGCGACGCGGGGAGTGACCGTGCCGGTGATCGTGACGGGCGTGCCGGGTTGGGCGACGGCCGGCGAGACGGAGGTGATCGTGAGGACCGAGGTGGCGGTCGTTGCCGGGTCGTCGGTGCCGACGCCGGTCACCGCAGTGGTCGTCGCGGTCCTGCCCGGCGCCGGCGCGGCGCCCGCCGGCCCGGTCGCCGTCGGCAGCAGCCGCGCGCAAGTGAGGAGGGTGACGCTGGTGAGCACGCGGCATACCCTCTGCCGTCGGCGGCCGGCGGGTCGACTCACGTGGCGACCGCTCGACTCACGCGGTGCCTGCCAGCCGCTCCCAGGCGACCTGCGCGATCCGGCGCTCGTTGGGGAACGTGAGCTGCAGGTGCACCTCGACGAGGGGGAACCACGCCACGTCGATCGCCTCGTGGTCGGGGTCGTTCTCGATGGTGAGCTCTCCCCCGGTGGCCTCGAGCAGGTAGTGGTGGACGAACTTGTGCACCCGCCGGTCGGACGTCGCGAACCAGTAGTCGATGGTGCCGAGCTCGGCGAGCACGCGGCCCACGATCCCCGTCTCCTCGGCGACCTCCCGCTCGGCGGTCTCGGTCAGGGTCTCGCCGGCTTCGATGTGCCCCTTGGGCAGGCACCACTCCACCCTTCCGGCGCGGTTGCGACGGGCGATGACGGCGATCCTGGCGACACCTTCGTGGACGTCGATGACGACGCCTCCGGCCGAGCGCTCCTCCACGGCGGGCAGGCGGCGGGCGTGGTTCGCCTGGCCTGACGTCATGGCACTCATCAGCCCACTGTAACCAGCGACCCTGCGCTCGGTGCGGGCCCGCGCACGTCGCACCGGTCACGTCAGGCCACCCGACCGCCTAGGCTGGACCGCCGTGTCCGTCTCCTCACCACCCCCACCGTCCGGACAGGGCTCTGGGGCGGACGGGGACCGTCTCCGGCGGAAGGCCGTCGCAGGCCTGGCGCCGGTGCTCCCCCTGCTGCAGGAGCTCGGCGGCCTCTTCACCGTCGCCGGGCACGAGCTCGCGCTCGTCGGTGGCCCGGTCCGGGACGCGTTCCTCGGCCGGACGAGCGCCGACCTCGACTTCACCACCGACGCCACCCCCGACGAGATCCTCGCCGTCGCCGGGTCGTGGGCCGACGCGCACTGGGACGTGGGCCGGGCCTTCGGCACGATCGGCCTGCGGCTCGGCGCCACGATCATCGAGATCACGACCTACCGCACCGACTCCTACGACCGGGCGAGCCGCAAGCCCGAGGTGGTCTTCGGCACCTCGCTCGCCGAGGACCTCGTGCGCCGCGACTTCACGGTCAACGCGATGGCGATCCGGCTGCCCTCGCTGGAGTTCGTCGACCAGCACTCCGGGATCGCCGACCTGGCGGCGCGGGTGATCCGCACGCCCGCGACGCCGGAGGAGTCCTTCGCCGACGACCCCCTGCGGATGATGCGGGCGGCCCGTTTCGCCGCGCAGCTCGGTTTCGCCGTCGCGCCTGAGGTCCGCGCCGCGATGGTCGAGCGCGCGTCGACGTTGTCGATGATCTCGGCCGAGCGGGTCCGGGACGAGCTGAGCAAGACGCTGCTCTCGGCGTCGCCCCGGGCCGGGCTCACCCTGCTCGTCGAGACCGGGCTGGCCGCCGAGTTCCTCCCGGAGCTGCCGGCGCTCATGCTCGAGATCGACGAGCACCACCGCCACAAGGACGTCTACGAGCACTCCCTCACGGTGCTCGAGCAGGCCATCGGCCTCGAGGGTCGTCGCCGGGTCACGGGGGTCAAGACCCCCGTCGAGGTGTCCGGGCCCGACCTCGTGCTCCGGCTGGCCGCACTGCTCCACGACGTCGGCAAGCCCGCCACCCGCCGTTTCGAGCCCGCGGGCGGGGTGAGCTTCCACCACCACGAGGTGGTCGGAGCCAAGCTCGTCGCCAAGCGACTGCGGGCGCTGCGCTTCGACAAGGACACCATCAAGGCGGTCTCGCGGCTCGTCGAACTGCACCTGCGCTTCCACGGCTACGGCACCGGGGAGTGGACCGACTCGGCCGTCCGCCGCTACATCACCGACGCCGGCCCGCTGCTGGGCCGGCTCCACCTGCTGACCCGCTCCGACTCCACGACCCGCAACGCCCACAAGGCGGCCCGTCTCGCGCGCACCTACGACGAGCTCGAGGCCCGGATCGAGACGCTGCTCGAGCAGGAGGAGCTGGCCGCCGTGCGGCCGGAGCTCGACGGCGACGAGATCGGTGAGCTGCTCGGCATACCGCCGGGTCGGGAGATCGGGCAGGCCTACCGCTTCCTCCTCGCCCTCCGGCTCGACGAGGGCCTGCTCGGCCCGGATGTGGCGCGCGAGCGGCTGCTCGCCTGGTGGGCCGAACGGCCCTCGGCCTGAGCGCGGTCGAGCGCTGCTGAACCTGCCCGACCGCTCCGATGGGGAGTGCTCCCCATTCCCGGAACCTTCCCGCGACCGTACGGTCGTGTCAGCGCGACCGGGTGGTCCAGGGGGCACCCGGTCGCCGCGCCCGCCGCGCCCACCAGGAACGGCAGCACGAGGCGCGGACAGGGAGGAGGTCGACATGGCATTCACCACGGGAGCCGACCCGGAGGCGCTCGACGCGAGCACCGGCCGGTTCCGCCAGTATGCCGCGGAGCTCCTCGAGATCGACCGCGCCACCTCCGGCGTCGCCCTGGTGCTCGCGCCCAACTGGTCGGGAGACGACCAGGGCGCGTCGATGGCGATCTTTCGGACCAAGGTCGGCCCGTCCTGCCGCCAGGCCAGCGCGACGCTCGCCGGGCTCGCTGAGAAGCTCACCCAGAACGCGGCGGACCAGCGCCGCGCCAGCGGTTCCGGGGGCGGCGGGACCACCGGGGGAGGCAGCCGGCCGGGTGGGTCAGGTGGTGGGCCGAGCGGCTCCGGGGGTGGGCCCGGAACCCCGAGCTGGCTGACCCCCGACGGGCAGGGCCCGGCGCGCACCAGCTACACCCCGACCGGACATACGACGGAGTATGCGGTGAAGCACGGCAGCACCACCACCACCCTCTCCGTCACCGACGGGCCCGGTCAGACGCGGGTGGGCATCGACACCACCACCACGACGGGGCTGCTCGCCGACGGCCAGACCTCCCGCGGCTCCTCCTACGGCGAGACCTACCTCGGCAACCACAAGGTCGCGCAGGACTACGGCCAGAGCATCGGCTACCAGCGCGACCGCGGCCCCCAGCCGCAGCACGCCGCCCCCGAGGGTCCCGACAAGGTCAGCGACCATGCCAGCGCGACCTACAACCTCGCCCACGGCCAGGCGGACGTGGCCGTGGCCACGGTGTCCGACGTGGGCGCGCACCACGAGGTGATGGCCGCGGTCGGCTACGCACAGGCGCAGGGCGACGCCTACTCCGGCTACAAGGACGGCATCCTCGGCGTCGGAGCGAGCGCCACCGCCGGCGCCTATCTCGGCTACGCCCAGGGCAAGGTGATGGCCGGACCGGCGTATGCCGAGGGCAAGGCCTACGCCGGTGCGGAGGCCAACGCATCAGGGATGGTCGGGGTCGGGCCGGACGGGCTGCAGGCGCACGTCGGTGCCGATGCCTTCGTCGGGGGCAAGGCGGAGGCGGCCGCCGGGGTGGACACCAGGTACGTCGACGCCTCGGCCGGTGTCGGGGTCTCCTACGGGGTCGGCATCAAGGCCACCGCCGATGCCTCCCTCAGCCTCGACAAGGTGGGGGTCAGCGCCGACCTCGGGGCGACCCTGGGGATCGGGATCGACATCACGTTCGACGTCAGCTTCAGCCCGAAGGCCGTGATCGACGACGTGGGTCACGCCCTCGACCCGAGCAACTGGTTCTGACCGGGGCTCCCGGCCGATTGCATGAGGTGATGACGGAAGGCGTCGGTGAGAATGGACCCGGAGTGCACCAACGACCACATCGACCGATCCGGGCGCGACCCGCGGAAGGACCTTCCCAGCCATGACGACCGTGACCTACCCGAGCGAGCGCTTCCCGGCGCTCCCGGCGCTGTCGCTCGACCTCCCCGACGGCTGGGAGGCAACGCAGGCCCCGGGCACCGTGCTCGCCGCCCGGAAGCCGGGGCCGGGCTTCATGACGAACGTCGTGGTCCGGGTCGAGCACCGGGAGGACGACTTCGACGTCTCCCGTGCGGTGGCGGAGATCCAGGGCAGCGCCCCGGGGCGGCCGCAGGGCGTGGCCTCGCCGCCGTTCCAGGGCGAGATCGGCGGACTGACCTTCGTCGGGCTCGACCTGTCGTGGGTCGACGACCAGGTCGGCACCATCCTGCAGGTCCACCTCTTCCACGCGCTCGAGGCGCTCGTGCCCGGCGGCGCCGTCCAGATGATCCAGCTGATCGGCTCGTGCGGTGGACCCGAGGCCGCCACGGAGTACGAGGTGCTGCAGGGGGTCCTGCGCTCAGCGACCATCACGCCCTGGCAGGTCGGGAGCGTCGAGCAGGGCGGGCGCGTCGAGCAGAACGGGCCCGTCGGCACCTCGCACGGCGCCTGATGCCCCGTCCTCGGATGAAAGGATCCGCACCATGACGACGATCTCCTCGCCGAGCGAGCTGTTCCCCGCTCCGCCGGAGGTGTCCCTCGACCTCCCGCAGGGCTGGGAGCCGACCACGGCGCCCGGGGCGCTGCTCTCGGCCCGGAAGCCGGGCGCCGACCGAGACTTCATGAGCAACGTGCTGGTGCGTGTCGAGCACCGGGAGGACGATTTCACCGTCGACCGCGCGGTCGAGGAGATCCGGGCCACCGCCGCGGGGAGGGCACAGGGCGAGACCGCCGGCGTGTTCCGGGGTGAGATCGATGGCTGTGTCTTCGACGGCATCGACCTCTCCTGGGTGGACGACCGCGCCGGCACCCTGCTGCAGGTGCACCTGTTCCACACCTTGGAGCCCGTCGTGCCGGGAGGTGCCGTCAACCTCCTGCAGCTGGTCGGCACCTGCGGTGGCTCGGCTGCAGCCACGGACTACCCGGTCATCAAGACGATCATCCGGAGCGCCAGGGTCGTCCCCTGGAAGGCTCGCTCCGGCGTGCGGGCATGACCGTGATGCTCGAGCTCACGGCAGGAGTGGCGACCGACGTCGGTCGGGTCCGCGACCACAACGAGGACGCCGCGGTCGCCTCGGAGTCCGTGTTCGCCGTCGCCGACGGGATGGGTGGGCACGCGGCGGGCGAGGTGGCCAGCGAGATCGCCGCGCGCACCGTGGGGCGGCTCGACGGGATGGCCCGGCTGCGGCTGCAGGACATCGTCGCCCAGGTCGACGAAGCCAACCGCACCATCCTGCGCTCCGCCGCGAACGACCCCCGGCAGGCCGGCATGGGCACGACGCTGGCCGGACTGGCGGTCATCGAGGTCAGCGGCAGCGACCACTGGGCCGTCTTCAACATCGGGGACTCCCGCGTCTACCGGCTCTCACGGGACGGTGAGCTCGAGCTGGTCACCGTCGACCACTCCGAGGTCCGTGAGCTCATCGACGCCGGGTGGATCACGGAGGAGGAGGCGCGGACACACCCCGCCCGCAACGTCGTCACGCGCTCCCTCGGCCGTGACCCCATGGGCGCGGTGGACACCTGGGTCTTTCCCCAGCAACCCGGCGAGCGCTTCCTGGTCTGCTCCGACGGCCTGAGCAACGAATGCTCCTCGGACGACATCCGCAGCGTGCTGCTCGGTCACCCCGACGCCCAGGCGGCGGCCACCGCTCTCGTCGACCTCGCCTGCGACCACGGTGGACGTGACAACGTCACGGCCATCGTGGTCTCCCTGGCCGGCGCGCAAGGCGTCGCCGACATCGACGAGGAGACGTCGCCTCGAGGGCGCCAGGAGCGCCAGGGTCAGGTGACGACCGAAGGATGGTGAGCTCCCCGACCGTCGACGTCGACATCCCCCCACTCGGGTGGACCTACATCGGTGGCCCCTCGGTCCACCTTCTCGTCGCGCTGCGTGACGACGACGAGCTGCTGATCAGTGCGAGCGACGCCGCCGACAGCGACGACCTCGACGCCGTCATCGACGTGCTGGCGAAGAACGGACCCCGGAGCGCGCCCTCCTTCGCGGGTGTCCACGTCGGTGACCCAATCCGGGTCGTCGCGCACGGCAGCGCCTGGATCGAGGTCGGAACGCCCGAGGGCCAGCGCCTCCTCGCTGCGCCCAGTGCGCGGGTCTGGCTCGATGTCGATCTCGAGGGGTCGGTCGAGGCGATCAGGCTCCGCAGCGGGCCCCGGCCGGATCCTGCTGGCCAGCCGTCTACTGCAACAACAACTCTCGCTGGTATGCCGCCTGCAAGCGACAGTCCGGCCCCGGCCGACGCTGCGTCGTTCCCCCCGGGATCTTCGGGACCCCTGGTGCCCGTCCTGCCGACCGGTGCGGGCTCGGCCGGCCCGCGGGGCTGGTTGACCGACCCGGCGAAGGCACCGGACCCATCGCTCGCCCCGGCCAGACCGGAGGCCGACGCTGCGCTCCCGTCACCCGCCGAGCCGCCCTCCACTTCTTCGTCGATCCCGCTCTCCACGCCTTCCTCGACCTCTTCCTCGACCTCTCACTCGACCCCTCCCTCCGGTTCTCCCCCGGGGAGCAGCCCGCCGGCTGCGGTGGGCTCCTTCCTCGACGGCCTCCCGTCGTGGCGCGACCACCGGCCGCTGCTCGCGGGTGTGCCGCAGACCCCGTTCTCCGGCTCACCACCACCGGCGGCGAGCGCACCGGCGCCTGCGGTGACTGAAGTGCCTCCGGTGACTGTGGTGACTCCCGCAGGGGCATCGGTCGTCGGGGAGCAGACCCTGACGGCGATCCCGTCGCTCGACGGTCCCGGGTCGTCACCTGCTGATCCGTCGCCTGCGGATCCGTCGTCTGCTGATCCGGCGCCCGCGAATCCGGCGCCCGCGCATCCGTTGCCGGGCGACGCCGAGACGGACGGCCCCCACCCCAGCGCGTTGCCTCTCGCCGGTGGGCACGCGCGGGGCGGTCCAGCCTCCGTGCCGCCCGGTCCGGGACCCCTGCCCTCGGTCGACCCGACCGACGTGTGGGCGGCCTCGTCCGACGTCGTGCCCGCACCAGCGGAGGTCGGCTACGACCACCTCTTCGGGCGGACCGTCGACCGGGACGCCTACCTCGCCAAGCTCGTGGCGCTCGGCGATCGCCATGACGAGCGCAACGACGAGCGCGCAGATCCTGACGAGCCGGTGAGCCTGCCCCCGTCCGTGAGGGAGCAACCGCCCGCCGTCCCCCTGCCCCCGGGAACCGACCTCGCCAGCGGCGCCGCGCAACCGAGCGCCGACCCGGCCGCCCTCCCGCAGGTCGTGTCGGCGTCCGACCCCGTGTCCCCGGTGGCCGGCGGAGGTCTGCTCATCTCCTCCGTACCGTGGGCCACCCCTAAGGACCCGGCCGGCCTCGGCGCCGGGACCGCTGCGGGGGCAAACCCCCCCACCGCCCCCAGTACCATTCCCGAGGGACCTCCGGTGGGCGGATGGCCCGCCCCCCAGGTGCCCGGTGCGCCGGTCGTGCGACCCGGGCCGCAACAGGTCACCGCGCCCGGACGCAGCGCGGACGAGCCACCGAGACGAGTGCCTCCGGTCGGGATCTCAACCGTGCCCGTGGCGGCCGCCATCGTCCCCGTGGTGGCACCACAGACCCCGCCGCCCCCGGTTGCGACGCCTCCGGCCACGACGGGAGCGCGGTTCTACTCCGGTCGCCCAGCCGCCGCACCGGCGCCGGTCACTCACAACCCCGACAGCCGTGACAACCCCGACGGCCGCGACAACCCCGCTAATCGCGACGAGTCCGTCACCCCGACGCCGGCCGACACCGGGACGCCTGTGGGCGCCGTGCCCCCCCACGACCAGGGGAGTGGCCCGTCCGTCACGGGGGTGCGCTGCCCGTCCGGTCACCCGAACCCGCCCGACACCAGCCGGTGCCGGCAGTGCTCGCGCGAGATCGCCGCCCAGCAGCCGATCACGATGCCGCGCCCGCCGCTCGGGTACCTGCGACTGTCCTCGGGAGATGTCGTCACCCTCGACCGCGGCGTCATCCTCGGTCGGGCACCCAAGCCGCCTCTGGATCTGCCCGCCGCCTCGCGTCCCCACGTCGTGCGCGTCGCGAGCCCTCGCAAGGACGTCTCGCGCACCCACCTCGAGGTGGTTCTCGACGGATGGCAGGTCGTCGTCCGCGACCTCGACGCGACCAACGGCACGACGGTGACGGTCCCGGGCGGGTGGCCGGTGCGGCTGCGGCCGCAGGAGCAGCAGGTCGTCACGCCCGGCACCAGGATCTCGCTGGCCGACGAGGTCGAGCTGACCTTCGAGGTGGAGCGATGACGCCGACACCCGCGCCCCAGATCCCGGGTCTCGACTACGTCGAGCCGCTGGGCGCGGGTGGCTACGCCGATGTCCTGCTCTACCAGCAGCAGAGCCCGCGGATGCCGGTCGCGGTCAAGGTCCTGAAGGGCGAGGGGCTGACCGAGGCGGTGCGCTCGCAGTTCGTCAACGAGGCCGACACGATGGCGCAGCTCGGCGACCATCCCTACATCGTCCAGGTCTTCCGCGCCGACACTGCGAGCGACGGCCGCCCCTACCTCGTGATGAAGTACTACCCACCACCCAACCTCGCCGCGCGGTCCCGCGTGGAGCGGCTCCCCGTCCCCGAGGTCCTGCGCACCGGGATCCAGCTCGGCAGCGCCGTCGAGACCGCCCACCGGGCCAACATCATCCACCGCGACATCAAGCCCGCCAACGTCCTCGTCAGCCCCTACGGAGTCCCCGGGCTCACCGACTTCGGCATCGCGGGTCGCGGCGGTCCCGAGCAGGACACCGGTGACACCGGGGTCTCCGTGCCGTGGGCTCCCCCCGAGGTGCTCTACGGCCACAACAACGGTGACGTGCGCGGCGACGTCTACTCCCTCGCGGCGACACTCTGGCAGCTGCTCGTCGGGCGGTCGCCGTTCGAGGTCCCCGGCGGCGACAACTCGGCCTACGCGCTCATGCCGCGGATCCGCTCGACGCCGGTCCCCACAACCGGGCGGGCGGACGTGCCCGCCTCTCTCGAGAGGCTGCTCGCCCGAGCGATGGCCAAGGACCCGGCGGCCCGGCCCGCGTCGGCGATCGAGCTGGCCCGCGCCCTGCAGGAGGTCGAGGTCGAGCTGCACCTGCCCGCGACACCGATCGTCGTCCTCGACGAGCAGGGGCAGACGACGACGGAGAGCGCGGGCCCTCCGGTCCTCTCGCCCCGGCCGTCGATGTCACCGGTGCCTGCTGTCGCAACGGCCTACGGCACGTATACCGCGCCGCAAGGGCCGCCGGCACCGCCGGCTCCGCCGCCCGATGGCCACACGCAGCCGCGGGCGCTCGTCGGCGCCGGTGCGCGCGACCCGCGCGACCCCGGCGTGCGGGCCCCCGGTTCCTCGTTCGTGCCATCGCCCCCGGGCGATCATTCGGGATCCGGTGCCTTCGTGCGTCCCGCCCGACCGCTGGACGACCAGCCCCCCGTCCCACCACCTCCGCCGGGCGGGCGCGCCGGGCGGTCAGGGCGTGCCGCGCGGTCAGGCCGGTCAGCGCGGTCAGGCCGGTCAGCGCGGTCAGCGCGGGCGCGAGCCACCCCGCAGGAGAACCCGCGCTGGCTCCTTCCGGTGGTTGCCGGGGTCGTCGTGCTCGGACTGGTCGCGGCGATCGTCGTGCTCTGGCCGCGCAGCACGGCGCCCGCTGTGAGCACGCCGCTGCCGGCGTCGACCGGCAGCCCGACCGTCGCGTCGACCGGGCCCGGCGACGTCCTCGCACCGCCGGCCCTCACCGCCACGACCGGCACCGGGAAGGTCCTCTTCGCCTGGAGCTATGCCGACCCCCGCAGCACCGACGTGTCACGGGTCTACGTCGGGCCGACGGTCGAGGCGACCACCACGGTCCGGCCGTCGTCGCAGGCGGCGCGCACCCTCACGGTCAGCGCCGCCGCCGGGAAGACGGTCTGCGCCGTGGTCCAGGTCGTGCGGGCCAACCTCACCTCCCCGGTGTCCGCCACGAAGTGCGAGACGGCCCAGTGATCCACAGCAAGGTGACCGTCTCCTTCTGCGGGGAGGACTTCGTCGCCGCGCCCGGCACGGACCTCACCATCGGTCGTTCGGGCGACATCGAGATCGACGACAACCCGTTCCTCCATCGCACCTTCCTGATGGTCACCAGTGACAACGGCTTCTGGTGGTTGGTCAACGTCGGCTCCACCCTCACCGCCACCGTCGCCGACGAGCACGGGCTGTTCCAGGCCTGGCTCAACCCGGGTGCGCGAATCCCGTTGGCCCTCAACAAGATGATGGTGTGGTTCACGGCGGGCCCCACGACCTACGACTTCGAGATCACCATCGACCGACCCGCCTTCCGGGCCGTGGCGCGAGAGCAGGACACGGTGACCGAGGAGGGAGGGCAGGCGACCGTCGGACGGGTGGGCTTCACCCCCGACCAGAAGCTGCTCGTGGTCGCCCTGTGCGAGCCCTTCCTGCGGCGCAACTCCCCGGGGACCAGCCACATCCCGTCGTCAGCCGAAGCGGCCGAGCGGCTCGGGTGGACGATCACCCGCTTCAACCGCAAGCTCGACAACGTCTGCCAGAAGCTCGCCGACGCCGGCACCCGCGGGCTCCACGGCGGCGTCGGCAAGCTCGCCAGCAACCGCAAGTCGCGACTCGTCGAGCACGCCCTCTCGACGAAGATCGTGACCGAGGCCGACCTCGCTCTCCTCGAGGGACCCGGGGACGCGCTTCCGGACGCATCCGGGGACGCGCACGGCTGAGCGGCCCGTCCCACGAGGGCGACCACGGCAGGGCCCCCACCACCACGACGGGGCACCGACGACAGGGGGAGGACGAGGGATGAGCACCACCGGCACGCTGAGGCGACGGGCCACGGTGGCCTCCTCCGTCGTCGTCGCGCTCGCCGCCGGAGCCTTCGTCTGGTCCGCGGCGCACGCCAGCGGCGAAGCGGTTCGCACCATCAGCCTCCACGACGGCGGGGTGTGGGTCAGCGACTCCTCACGCACCCTCGTGGGTCGGCTCAACACCGCGGCCGGGCAGCTCGACGCGGGCGTCGGCCTCGGCGAGGTGGAGGGGGCGACCGGCGCCGTCGTCGACGTGGTCCAGGACGGGCCCGCCGTCCTCGTCGTCGCCGGCTCCCCGGCCCGCGTCCTGCCGATCGACCCCGGCACGGCGACGCTGCGCAGCTCCTCGTCGATCGCCCTGCCGCTGCCCTCGAAGGCCACCGGGCTGCCGTATGCCGTGCCCCTGCCGGTCGACGTCCGCGGTGGCACCGTGGCCGTGGTCGACCCGGGCACCGGCCGGGTCTGGGCCGAACGGGTGGGCACCGACGGAGCGGTCCACTCGCTCGCCGCGATCGCGCCCTCGGCACCGCCCCTCGCGGTCGTCGGTGGGGTCGCAGCGGTCGCGGTCGGCGACGACGGATCGGTGTATGCCGCGTCCGCCGCCACCGGCACGGTCGTCACCATCGGTGTCGACGCCACGAGCGGCCGCCTGGGCGCTGCGACGTCGGCGCCCCTCGGTTTCACGTCCAAGGCCGTCGAGCTCACCGTCGTCGGGAACCGTTGGGTGGCCTACGATCCCGCGACGGCCCTGCTGCATGCCGCGGGTCTCGCCGCACCGGTCGAGGTGTCCGACGACTCCCCGTCACAGACCGGCGGCCTCGCCCAGGTGGCCCTGCAGCAGCCCGGGGCCGACAGCCCCTATGTCCTCGTTGAGACCCCCGCCGAGCTCAAGGTCGTCCCGCTGGGCGACGGCAGCCAGAGCGGGACCGTCGTCGCCCTCGCGGACAGCGCGCGCACCGACGCCCAGGGCGCCCCCTCATCGGTCATCCTGTCCCGTCCCGTCCACGTGGACGCCTGCCTCCACGGGGCCTGGGCGGTGGCGGCGAAGGTCTGGTTCGGGCGCAGTTGCGTTGGCACGGCATCAGGCCCGGCCGCGACCACGACGCAGGCTGTCGAGCTCGGCTCGCTCGCCCGCGGCAGCCACTTCGGTGGCGTCCGGCTGCGGGTCGACCGCGGAATCGTCGTGCTCGACGACCTCGACTCCGGGACCCTCTGGGACGTCGACGCCGATCCGGTGCGGATCGACGACTGGGCGTCCGCGAGCCCTCAGGTCCAGGGCTCATGACCACGTCCGCCCACCCGGCCGAGGAGAGACTGACACCATGACCGTCACCCAGGACCAGGCCGACTGGTTCGCGCAGACGTTCGCGCAGCTCGTGGCCAACGTCGAGAAGGCGGTGCTCGGCAAGCACCACGTCGTCCGCCTGGCGATGACCTGTCTCCTCAGCGAGGGCCACCTGCTGCTCGAGGACGTCCCCGGCACCGGCAAGACGCAGCTGGCTCGGGCGCTGTCCGGCACCGTCCAGGGCACCCACGGCCGGATCCAGTTCACGCCCGACCTGCTCCCGAGCGACGTGACCGGCGTGACGATCTACGACCCCGACCACAAGCGTTTCGAGTTCCACCCCGGCCCGGTCTTCGCGACGATCGTGCTGGCCGACGAGATCAACCGCGCGTCGCCCAAGACCCAGTCGGCGCTCCTCGAGGTCATGGACGAGGGCCGGGTCACCGTCGACGGGGTCGCCCATCCCGTGCCCCGTCCCTTCATGGTCGTCGCGACGCAGAACCCCATCGAGCACTCGGGGACCTATCCCCTGCCCGAGGCCCAGGTCGACCGCTTCCTGATGCGGACGAGCGTCGGATACCCCGACCACGAGGCGACGCTCGCCATCCTGTCCGAGGCGAAGAACCGCGACCGGTCGTCGCTCGTCACCGCCATCGTCACGCCCAACGTCATCGCCGACATGGGCCGCCTCGCCGACGAGGTCCACGTCGACGCCGCACTGCTCAGCTACATCAGCGGCATCGCCGACGCCACCCGTAGCCACCCCTCGCTGCGGCTCGGGCTGTCGGTCCGGGGATGCCTGGCCTATGTCCGCTGCGCCAAGACGTGGGCGCTGTCGCAGGGGCGCACCCACGTCGTGCCCGACGACGTCAAGATCCTCGCCGAGCCCATCCTCTCCCACCGGCTCCTGCTCGACTCCGAGGCGCAGCTCGGCGGGGTCACCGTCGACCAGGTCGTGCGGCAGGTCCTGGCCGACGTCACCCCCCCGGCCCTGAGAGCCGGATGGTGATGCCCCTCGCCGGCCGGCTGACCGCGCGCGTCTCCGCGCTCGGATGGCTCACCCTGCTGCTCGCCGCCGTCTGCTGGGCGCTCGGGGCGTCGTTCGGCTGGCGCGAGCTGCTCATGGTGGCCGACGCCGCCATCGTCCTCTTCGTCGCCTGCGTCGTCCTCACCCTCGTGCGCGCCCGCGTGACGATCGAGGTCGAGGTCTCACCCACCCGGGTGGCGGTCGGCGGCCCGGTCCACGCCGCCGTCGTCGTCACCAACCGGGGCCGGCTGCGACTGCTCCCTCTCCTCGTCGAGCTGCCCGTCGGACCCGGCACCGTCCGCTTCACCGTCCCGTCGCTCGAGGCCGGAGCCGGCCACAGCGAGGTGCTCGCCGTCCCGAGCACCGGCCGCGGGATCGTGCGGGTCGGTCCCGCCACGACGCTCCAGGGCGACCCGCTGGGGCTGGTCCGGCGCCGGGTGCGCTGGACCGACGTGCACGAGGTCGTCGTGCACCCGCGCACCCTGCCGATCCCCACGCTGGGCTTCGGTCTCCTCCGCGACCTCGAGGGCACCGAGACCGAGCACCGCACGAGCGCCGACCTCGCGTTCCACGCCCTGCGGGAGTACCAGCCCGGCGACGACCGCCGCCACATCCACTGGCGCACCTCGGCGCGCACCGGGCGGTTGCAGGTCCGCCAGGACCTCGACACCCGACGCTCGCACGTCACGGTCGTCGTCGACACCGAGCCGCAGTCGTATGCCGACGCGAGCGCGCGGCATACCCGCGCCGACCCCGGCACCGACCTCCGCGCTGCTCTCCGGACGGCCATCCGGGTCGACGCGCGTGCTGCCGCCGGGAGTGCCGCGCCGTCGGCAGCGCCCGCCGAGCCCGACGGGTCGTCACCGGACCTCGAGACCGCCTTCTCCGTCGCGACCTCCCTCGTCCTGCGTGTCCTCAAGGACCGGCAGGAGGCATCCATCGTGTGCGGCGACATACGGCGACAACGGATCTCGGCGCCCGACCTCCTCAACGACATGGCCCGCACCGGTCCGCACGACGCCTCGCTGCTGCGCCAGGTCACGGCCGCCGCGCGCCTGGCCCCCGAGACCAGCGTCGCCTTCGTCGTCACCGGCCCACGCCGATCGACCATCGACCTCGACCGGGCCCTCCACCAGTTCGGCACCCAGGTGCGGTGCGTCGTCATCGTCGTCGGCGCCGCCACCGACGGCATCCGCCGTCTCGAGAGCATGCTGGTGCTCTCGCTGCGCGACCTCGACGACCTGCCGCGCCTGCTCGCCGCCGGACTGCGCACGTGAGTGTCTTCACCCCGCCACCGCCGAGCATGCTCGTCACCGCGCCCACCGCCCGGGAACGGCTGGGTGCCGCGGGCCGGGCCCTCGTGCCGACCCCCACGGCCCTCGAGGACGCGGTGGCCGTGCTGGTCCTCCACCTGCTCACCCTCCTCGGCCTCGCCTCCTCCTTCGCCGGCCCGGCCTGGCTCGTCGTCGGTCTCGCCGGCGGCCTGCTCGCCCTCGTCGTGACCCACGTCCTGCTCGTCGCGCGGATGCCGGCCGTCGTCGTGCTCCTCGCGCTCGCGGCGGTCTACCTCCTGCTCGGCGGCCCCCTCGCGACCCGGCAGGACCTGATCGTCGGCGCGCTCCCGAGCGGGTCGACCTTCGGCGGCCTGCTCGGGACCGCCGTCACGGGGTGGGTGCTGCTGCTGACCTCGGTCCTGCCGGTCGACAGCGCCGGACCGCTGATGGCGCTGCCCTTCCTCCTCGGCCTCGTCGGTGCCTCGGTCTCGTATGCCGTGGCCCGCCGCTGGGACGCCGTCGCCCCGGCTCTGCTCCCGCCGCTCCTCCTGCTCGTGCTGTCGGTGCTGCTCGGGTCGGCCGGGCCGGCGCAGCCCGCGTGGCGTGGCGCGGCCTTCGGCGTGGTCCTGCTCGCCTGGGCGGCGGTGCGGCACGGGCGACGGGGTGCGCCACTGCCGAGTGGCGAGGGCCTGGCCGCCCGCACGTTCAGCAGCGCGGCGCTCCTCGCGCTCGCCGCCGTCGGCGGCCTGTTCCTCGGCCCCCTCCTGCCCGGCGGGCACGCGACGAGGACGGTATGGCGGTCGGCCCTCACCTCCCCGGTCGTCGTCGGCGCGGCTGCCAGCCCCCTCGCCGGCTTCCGCGCCTACACCCAGCCCGATCCCTCAGGGCGTTATGCCGCAACGCTGTTCACCGTCTCGGGACTGCCCGACGGCATCCCCGTCCGGCTGCTCACCATGGACTCCTACGACGGTCGGGTGTGGAGCACGGGGGGTGCGAGCGGTGTGCGGTTCCGCCGCGTTGGGCACGAGATCGCCGCGCCGGTGGCTGGTCTCCCGGGCTCGCCGGTCACCGTGACGGTCACCGTCTCGACGAACGGCTACGCCGACGTGTGGCTGCCGACGGTGGCCACGGTCACCGGGCTCGAGTTCGGCGGCCCCCGCGCCGCCGACCTGGCGGATGCGCTGCGCTTCGACCCGGTCACCAGCGCCGGGGTCCTGCCCGCGGGCCTCGCGCCGGGGGACACCTACCGGCTCCAGGCGCTCGTGACGGCGCCCCCCGCCCTGTCCGCGCTTCCCGCCCGTCTCGCGCTCGCGACCGGCGCCGGCGTCGACCCCAGCCTCGCCCGGCTGCTCGACCCGCGGATCACGGCGTGGAGCGCCGGCTCGACCGACCCCTGGACGACGTTGCGCACCGCGGCCCGCGAGATGCGCACCACCGGCGCCTACTCCGACGGCGGACCCCCCGGCGGCTCCGAGAGCGAGTACCTCCCCGGGCACGGCCTCAGCCGGATGGCCCGGTTCTTCGGCTCCCCCCAGATGGTCGGCGACGACGAGCAGTATGCCGCTGCCCTCGCCCTCGTCGGCTCCCGCCTCGGCGTCCCGAGCCGGGTCGTCCTCGGGGCCCTGCCCGAGGCCGGCGTCGTGAAGGGCAGGGACATCCACGCCTGGGTCGAGGTCCAGACGGCCGCGGGCCCGTGGCTGCCGATCCTGCCGCAGGACGTGGTCCCCGACCGCGGCCGGCACCCGGCGCCGCAGCAGCAGCGGGCCACACCGGCGCCCGTCGTCGCCCCCACGCCGTCGGTGCCTCCGGTCCCCGCGCCCGCAACCACCGTCCCACCCGCCGTCGCCGCGCCGGCCGCTGTCGGCTCATCGAGTGAACGCCCACTCCTGGCAACGGTGCTCATCGTCGGAGGCTGGGCCCTCGGGGCGCTCCTCCTGGTGACGGCCCTCGCCCTGGCGGCGGCCGCCCTCGCGACGATCCTGCGTCGTCGTCGGCGCCGCACCAGCGGCTCACCGGCCGCCCGGGTGGCGGCGGCCTGGGCCGAGATCGTCGACACGGCCGCGGGACTGGGGATCGTCGTGCCGCGAGGACTCACCCGACGAGAGCAGGCCGAGGTCCTCGAGCGCGCCGCCGGCCCCGGCTCCGCGGAGCACGCCCTGCCGCAGCTCGCCGCGACGACCGACGCCCTCCTCTTCGCGGCTCAGGCACCGCAGGACGCCGACGCCGAGGTCGCATGGGTCCGGGCGTCCGGCGTCCGGTCGTGGCTACGCGGTCGGGCGTCGTTCTGGCAGCGTCGATCTGCGGACCTCGACCTCGCGCGGTGGCGTGGGCTGTGGACCGGGTCGCCTCTCGCCGAGCCGTCCGGCCCGCCCCCCAGCAGGTCGTCCGGCCCGCCCCCCCGCAGGGCGGCGGACGGGACCGCAACGGACAAGGGCGAGATCAGGGACGCCGCGACCAGACCGGTCGAGGCGAAGGCGGGCGCGGGCGCGGCGAAGGCGGACGCGCCGAGGGCGGACGCGCGGAAGGCGGGCGCGGGCGCGGCGAGAACCGCGGCGGCGATCGCCATCGCGAAGGCCGGCGCGACGAGCGCGACGACCGCGGGCGCAGCCAGGAGCGCACGAACACGGGCAAGAGCAACCGCGCGCCGGTCAAGCGCGAGGTGCTCGCCAACACGAGCTTCGAGGAGACGCGCATCGCGATCTTGGAGAACGGACGCCTGTCCGAGCTCCACTGGGAGCGCAAGAGCTCGCAAAACATCGTCGGCAACGTCTACAAGG
>NZ_JANXRJ010000220.1 GCF_025353065.1 Lapillicoccus sp. | reverse complement strand
CGCGGTCGATCATCACCCGCAACGGCCGGATCCAGGCCGAGACCCCGGAGTGGATCACCACCGACTCGGGTCGTGCGGTCTTCGCCGAGATGGCGACGAAGACGACCTTCTCGGCCCGCACCGCGGTGGTCGACGCGCTGCGCGCCTCCGGCGACCTCGACGGCGAGCCCAAGGCCACCCAGCGCAAGGCGAACTTCTTCGAGAAGGGCGACAAGCCCCTCGAGATCGTCACCTCGCGGCAGTGGTACATCAGCAACGGCGGCCGCGACGAGACCATCCGCGCCGCGATGATCGAGCGCGGGCGCGAGCTCGACTTCCACCCCGCCTTCATGCGCAGCCGCTACGAGAACTGGGTGGGCGGCCTCAACGGCGACTGGCTCGTCAGCCGCCAGCGCTTCTTCGGTGTGCCGATCCCGGTGTGGTACCCCATCCTCCCGTCGGGCGACGTCGACCACGAGAACCCTCTCGTGCCAGCGGAATCCGCGTTGCCGGTCGATCCGGCGGCCGAGGCCCCGAGCGGCTACGACGAGTCACAGCGCGACCAGCCGGGCGGCTTCACCGGCGACCCCGACGTGATGGACACGTGGGCGACCTCGTCGCTGACCCCGCAGATCGCCGGCGGGTGGCTCGACGACAAGGAGCTCTTCGCGGCCGTCTTCCCGATGGACCAGCGCCCGCAGGGGCACGACATCATCCGCACCTGGCTGTTCTCCACGGTGGTCCGCGCCCACTTCGAGCACGGTTCGCTGCCCTGGCGGCACGCCACCCTCAACGGCTGGATCCTCGACCCCGACCGCAAGAAGATGAGCAAGTCCAAGGGCAACGCCACGACGCCCATCGACATGCTCGTCGAGCACGGCACCGACGCGGTGCGCTACTGGGCCGCGTCCGCCCGGCTCGGCATCGACGCGGCCCTCGACACGGCCCAGATGAAGGTCGGCCGGCGCCTCGCGATCAAGATCCTCAACGCGAGCAAGTTCGCCCTCTCCTTCGGCGACATCGACGTCTCGGACGACCTGTCGCGCCTCGGCGAGCAGGTGAGCGAGCCGATCGACCGCTCGATGCTCGCGGCGCTCGCGGTCGTCGTGGACCGGGCGACCGCGGCCTACGAGACGATGGACTACACCAAGGCGCTCGAGGTGAGCGAGACGTTCTTCTGGTCGTTCTGCGACGACTACCTCGAGCTGGTCAAGGACCGCGCCTACGGCGGGCCGGACACCCCCGTGACCGAGGCCGCGACCGCCTCCGCCCGGGCGGCGCTGCGGATCGCCCTCGACGTGCAGCTGCGGCTGCTCGCCCCGGTCGTGGTCTTCGCGACCGAGGAGGTGTGGTCGTGGTTCCACGAGGGCTCGGTGCACCGCGCACCCTGGCCGACCCGCGGTGAGCTCTCGGGCGCGGCCGACGGCGACCCCGCGGTGCTCGTCGCCGTGGGCGAGGCCCTGCAGGGCGTGCGCCGGGTGAAGTCCGACGCCAAGGTCGGCATGCGGGCCCAGATCACGGCCATGACCCTCGCGGGCCCGTCGGCGCAGCTCGACCGCGTGCGCGCCGGCGAGGCCGACCTCGCCGCAGCCGGGCGCGTGACAGGGATGCTGTATGCCGCGCACGACGACCTCCCCGCCCTCGAGATCCGGGACGCCACCATCATCGCGCCCGAGCCGCGCCAGCGCTCCTGACGCCGCCCGCGCCGCCCGGCCCACCCCGAACCCCCCGGGATGTGGAGGGTCGGCGCGCGGTCCGGAGGGTAGCGTGACGGGATGAGCCGAGCGGGGGTGCGCACCATCACGGTGCTCCGCGGCCGGCGCTCGGCGCTGCTCGGCATCGGGGTCGGCGTCGCGGCCCTCGCCGTCCTCACGATCGTCGCCAGCTCGGGTCCGGTCGGCTTCGTCACCTCGCCGCCACCGGGGAGCGGGAGCCCCCCCACCCTGCCGCCGCAGCCCACGACGTCGACGACGGCGACCCCCGCCAACGCCTACGCGACCGGTGCCCTCAACCCCAACACGCTGCCCCCGATCCCGGGCTGGGTCGTCGCTCTCATCCAGGGCCTGTTCGTCCTCCTGGCACTCGCTGCCGGGCTCTGGCTGCTGAGGTTCGCGTGGCAGCACGCCCCCCGCCCCCGCTCGCGCGTGCACCAGGACCGCCAGATCGTCCTGCTCCCCGACCTGCCGGAGGAGCTGAACCGATCGGCGGCAGCCCGAATGGCGTTGCTGCAGAACGGAACTCCCCGCAACGCCATCGTGGCCTGCTGGCTCGACCTCGAGGAGGCCGCCGGCGCCGTGGGCCTCCCGCGACTGGCCTCGGAGACCTCGGCGGAATACACCACCCGGGTCCTCAAGACCTGGGACCTCGCCCCCGACGCCCTCGGCTCCCTCGCCGCACTCTACCGCGAGGCCCGGTTCTCCCGCCACGAGCTGACGGAGGCCCACCGCGAGCTCGCCGTCCGCCGGCTCACGCTGCTCCACGAGGAGCTGTGGCGGGTCGCCGACGAGATCACCGCGCAGCGCGAGCTCGAGCTGGCGGCCCTTGCTGCGGCCCAGGCCGAGCGGGGATCGCCGGCCGCGAAGCCCGCTCACCGGAGCCAGCGGTGAACCGCCTCGATCCCCGGGGGCTGCCCAAGGGGCGCCGGCGCCTGCTCGGCGTCGTCGCGGGATACCTCGTGCTGCTCGCCCTGCTGCAGGCCCTCGGCCTGTCGCCGAAGCCGCTGCTGATCGCCGCGGCGTTCGTCGCGGTCGGCTCGGTCCTGCTCTACGTCGACGGGCGGCTGGACGACAACACCCCCTCTGCCTGGCCGCGGCTCGGTGCCTCGACCCTCGGGCTCGGCCGCGGCGCCGACCACCGCACGACCTCGTTGGCCCGCCGACTCGCCGGGCTCGCCACGGCCACCGCCGGTTCACGCCGCCAGCTCGCCCTCGACCTCCACGGCCAGGTCGTCCGGGTGATGGTGGGGCGGGTCCGAAGGGCGCACGGGCGCGACCTCCTGACCGACCCCACGGCCCGTGAGCTCCTGCCCGCCGACCTCGCGCTGCTGCTCACCGACCCGGTGGACGAGCGGGTCCTCGACCGGCTCGTCGACCCCCCAGCCCTCACCCGCCTCCTCGACCGGATCGAGTCCCTGTGAGCACCCCCTCCCCCGCCCCGTCGATGCCGCCGACCTCGACAGCCTCCAGACTGACCGATGTCTCGCAGCTCGCCGGCCGGGTCCTCGACGAGGTCGAGCGCGCCGTCATCGGCAAGCGTGACGCCCTGACCCTCGTCCTCAGCGGGGTGCTCGCCGGCGGTCACGTCCTGCTGGAGGACTACCCCGGCCTCGGCAAGACGCTCGCCGCCCGCTGCTTCGCCCAGACCCTCGGACTCGACTTCACCCGCGCCCAGTTCACCCCCGACCTCCTCCCCGGCGACCTCACCGGCTCCTTCATCTACGACCAGCGGATCAGCGAGTTCACCTTCCGCAAGGGGCCGCTGTTCACCGGGCTCCTCCTGGCCGACGAGATCAACCGCACGCCGCCCAAGACGCAGTCGGCCCTCCTCGAGGCGATGCAGGAGAAGCAGGTCACCGTGGAGGGACAGACCTTCCTCCTCCAGCGCCCGTTCCATGTGCTCGCGACCGCGAATCCCGTTGAGTACGAAGGGACCTACCCCCTTCCCGAGGCCCAGCTCGACCGGTTCCTCATGCGGATCTCCTTCGGCTACCCCACGCCCGACGAGGAGCTCGACGTGCTCCGCGGGCGGATGGCGCGGCGGCGCGAGGAGATCGAGCTCGACCGGGTCACCGACGCGACCGGTCTGCTCGCGATGCAGGAGGCGGTGGAGGCGACGACGGTCGACGACAGCGTCGCGGCATACTGCGTCGCCCTCGCTGCGGCGACCCGCGACCACCAGCACGTGCTCATGGGTGCCTCCCCGCGCGGGTCGCTCGGGCTGCTGCTCTGCGCCCGGGCGTATGCCGTGGTGCGCGGCCGCGACTACGTCACCCCCGAGGACGTCAAGTCGGTCGCCGTGCCCGTGCTCGCGCACCGGATCACGATCAAGCCGGAGCTGTGGATGAGCAACGTCAGCGGGCGGGGGGTCGTGCAGAGCATCCTCTCGTCGGTGCCGACGCCGTCTGCGCGCGAGACCCAGGACACCGCGACCTCATGAGTCCCCGACCCGCCCACGAGGAGACCGAGCTCTCGACGTGGCGCCCCACGTCGGCCCACTTCCGCGCGGTCCTGCTCGGCGCCGCCGGGGCGCTCGCGGCCCTGCTGCTGCGCCGTCCGGACCTGCTCGTCATCGCTACCCCGTTCCTCGTCGTCGCGACGTGGTCCTGGGTCACCCGGCCGGACCGCCCGCCGACCTTGCGGACGCGGGCCAGCCACCGGTCGCTGCGCGAGGGCGAGGGTGGGCAGTGGGTCTCGCAGGTCCAGGTGCCGCCGGGCGGCGAGGACGTGCTGCTGGGTCTCGCGCCGGCGTTGTTCGTCGACTACGCGCCGGCCCTCGGCGTCACCTCGGTCGCGGTCGAGGAGGCCGTCGCGGGCCTCGTGACGAGCCGGGTCGCCTTCCGGCCGACCCGGTGGGGCGTGCGCGTGCTCGGACCGGCCGTATGCCGCGTCTCGTCCTCCTGGGGCGGCTACGTCAGCGGCCCGAGCAGCAGCGGCGAGCTGCGGCTGCTGGTGCTCCCGCTGCCCGCCGTCTTCGACGAGGCCGCCCCCACGCCGCATCCCGAGGGCCTGGTCGGCATGCACCGTGCGAGCCGGGTGGGGAACGGCACCGAGTTCGCCACCCTGCGGGTCTTCCAGCCCGGTGACCGGCTGCGTCGGATCCACTGGCCGTCGTCGCTGCGCACGGGCACGCTGCACGTCTCCTCGACCTACGGCGACGAGGACTCGCAGGTCGTCCTGCTCATCGACGCGTTCAGCGACCTCGGGCCGCGGGAGGGCATCGACGGGCGCGCGACGAGCCTCGACCTCACCGTCCGCGCCGCCGGCGCGATGGCCGAGCACCACCTCGGCGTCGGCGACCGCGTCGGGCTGCGGGTGGTCGGGTCCGCCGGCACGCCCCGCGTCCCGATGGGCACCGGCCAGGGACACCTCCGTCGGGCGCTCGACGTCCTCACGGTCATCCAGCCGGCGACCGAGCGCCACGACGACGGCGAATGGGCCACCGCGGGCATCGGGACCGGCGCCTTCGTCATCGTGCTGTCGCCGCTCATCGACCCCGCGATGGTCGACGTCGTCGCCCGGCTCGGGGCCCGGGGGCTCACGACGGTGGTCGTCGACACGATCCCCGAGCACCTCGAGCAGGTCGGCGACGACCTCCACAGCGCCCTCGCCTGGCGCCTGCGCCGGCTCACGCGGGAGGCCGACATCGACCGGTTGACGGCTGCCGGCATCCCCGTCGTGCCGTGGCGTGGGCCGGCCAGCCTCGACATCGTGCTGCGGGACATCGGGCGGCGGGCCCGGGCTCCCCGGTTGGCCCGGCGATGACGTCGGGGGCACCAGAAACGCCGGGGGCGCCGCTGGCGAGGCAGACGCCGGTAGTGAGGCAGGCGCCGATGGCGAGGCAGGCGCGCCGGGCGAGGCGGCTGATCCGGGTCGGGACGTCCGACGAGTTCGGCTGGCAGCAGGCCGTGCTCGCGGCGATCGTCGTGCTCGCCCCGGCCGGATTCCTCTGGTGCGCATCGCTGGCCGGTGGTCAGGTCAGCCCGTGGCTCGCGCTGTTGCTGCCCCTCGCGGCTGCGCTCGTCGTGCGGGCCGACTCCGTCCTGACGACCGGTACGTGGCTGGTGCTGGGGCTGCTGTGGCTGGTGCAGGTGCCGTCGCCCTTCACCTGGTGGTCCGTCCCTGCCGCGGGCACGGCGCTGCTCGCGCACGTGGCGGGCAGCCTGCTCGCCGGGGCGCCCCCGACGACGGTATGGCCGGCCGCGACGGTGCGCCGCTACCGGTGGCGGATCGGGGTCGTCCTGGCCATCACCGTGGGCGTGGCGGTGCTCGCCCAGGTGACCCTGAGCCTACGGACGTCAGGAGCCGCCGAGCTGTCGGTCGTCGCGCTGCTGGTCGTCGCGACCTGGCTCTGGCTCGGCCGGCGCCTCGACGAGGAGTCGTCGGACGGGTCGGAGGCACCCGATCCGTCGATCGCGCCGGCTCCGTCGGTGCGGTGGGACGAGTGAGGGCAGGGGCGTGCACCTCTCAGCACCTGCCCGGTTCTGAACCGCGGCCGCCGGTCAGGGCTGCTCGGCGACCGGACGCACCGTGCACCACGGCACGTCCCAGCCGGCGAGCTGCAGTCGTCGGCCAGCAAACGCGTCGACGTCGAGGACCCGCACGGGGCCGGTGGCGGGGTCGTAGACGGCCAGCCCGCCCGGCCCGCCCCCCGGGACGACGAGCGTGACGTGCCGCGGCAGGGTGGCGCTGCCGACGTAGAGTGCGGCCGGGCGCCCGTCGCGCACCCGTTCGGTGAGCTCCCGGACCTGGCGCCGCAGCGCATCGGGACCGCCCACCCGACACCACCGCGTCTCGTAGCGCGTCCCCGGGACCGACCCGCCGTGCTCCAGCTCGTGCTGCGCTCCCCACGGCGGGGTCCCCAGCGCCCGCGGCCACGGCGGCTGAAGTCGACGACCCGGACCGATGACGCGGTTGGTCCGGCGCAGGACGAGCTGCTCCGCGGCGGCAACCCGTTCGTCCGTGTCGACCAGCTCCGGCAGGAACCCGTGACCTCGCGCCTCCCCGCTGAGCACCCAGGTCGCGAAGACCGGGTCCACGAGCATCCGCGCCACCGTCAGCGCGGCGGACCCGCACGTCGTCGGGCTGTGCTGCACGGGCGCCACGTCACCGGGACGCAGGCGGTAGGGCGTGGCCATCTGCTCATCCTGCACCCGGCACACGGGCAGGACGTCCGCGTGGACGCGACACCGGTGTC
>NZ_JANXRJ010000171.1 GCF_025353065.1 Lapillicoccus sp. | reverse complement strand
CCCCAGACTTTTGGAGACACGCCCTAGGTCGACGTCGAACGCCTGGCGGACGGACATCCCTGAGACCGCGAAGGGCCAAGGCGTACGCGCTCACCCGACTTGTTTCTGGGTTTGTCCCCGGTGCCACTCTTCAGGTGCAGGGCGCCCGGCTGCGTTCGGACCCGATGGCTGATCGGGCAGACTGGTACGGTGAGTGTGGAGGAGAAGCTGGCCGAGGCCGGGTCGAGGGCTGAGCGGTGGCTGACTCCTCCGGTTCGACGACCGACTCCAGCAGCGCGCCATGGAAGGTCGTTAAATTCGCAACGGGTTTGACCGCAAGGTGTCAGACCTTGCTGGCAGGCAGGTCACGGCGGTCGACTACTGGGATGTCAATAACTTCGGTGGCGAGCCGACCCGCTGGGACTACGGTCAGTGGCCTCACGCGGTGATGGGGGTGCAGCTCGCCACCGATCGCGGTCCCGTGACGGTGACCTGGACCAGCACCTTTTACCCGCACAGCGTCGAGGTCTTCCCCGAAGGCGACGTACGCCTCCGCGTCCTGCTGCGAAAGGACAGGCAAGGAGATCGGCAACTGAACGATCTTCTCGGTGTACCGGGCCGCGAACTCGCCTCTCCCCAAACCGCCGAGGTGCGCGTCGATGCTCGCCCGGATGAGCTCCTCGTCTGCGGCGAGAACGAACGCCCTCTTCTTCACCGACAAGAACAGCTTGATCGCCTCAAGCGTCGACACGACCGCTGGCGGCAGGCAACGGTCGAGGTCATCGACGAGCACCACAACCTTCGTCAGCCCGGGGTCTCCGCCCATGAGCACCTCGAAGTCAGCCCGGAACCCCGCCATGCTCTGCGGGCCATCCACAGGTTGCGGGCCCTCGTCGGCCGCAGGGCTCGGCGGCTGAGGAGTCAGCGCCTCGATCAAGCCTCCGATGTCGGGCGACATGCTCACCGCACTTGTCACCAATACCTTCGCCACCCGTCCCCAGGCAATGCGTCGGCGGAGGTCCTGCAACTTCGCGAGGATGACGGCCTTGCGGTCAGCGGCGACCTCGGTCTCGTCGCTTACGACAAGTTCCTGGAGCGCGTTGAGCACCAACGCGATCAAGGTTCCGCGCACATCCTCTGATCCGAAAATCATGGTGAGTGGGCGTGGGGTATCGACGCGTGTCGCGGTGCTGAGGGAGCGCGGTCGTGGTCAGGCGGTGGCTTCGAGGGTGACGCGGTAGCCGAGCTTGTGGAGCTCGCGGACGTGGTTGCGCGTGCGGCGGTCGGCGGTGATGCGGGTGTCGTACCAGTCGGGGCCGAGGTCGTGGAAGGTGGCGTCGGGGTTGGCTAGCAGGTGCCAGATGATCACGAGGATGGAGCGGCCGACTGCGACGACCGCGCGGGGGCGGCCTCGTCGCCGCGCGAGGCGTCGGTAGCGTTCGCCGAGGAAGGTGTGGGTGTGGCTGGCCGCGACCGCGGCCTCGCCCAGGGCCCGGGCGAGGTACTTGTTGCCGTGTCCGGTGCTGCCGTTGCCCTTGGCCCGGCCGGCGGATTCCTTGATGCCGGGGGCGAACCGGGCCCACGACGTGAGGTGGGCCGGGGTCGGGAACCGGGTCATGTCGACGCCGATCTCGGCGATGATCGCGTAGGCGGTGACCGCGCCGATGCCGGGGATCTCATCGAGGCGGGCCACCGCTGCCGCGAAAGGGGCGATCTGCTCCTGGGTGCGGGCCTCGACCTCGTCGATGTCCGCGGTGAGCCGGTCGATGCGTTCGAGCATCTTGGTCAGCAGGAACGCGTGGTGCTCGGTGAACCGGCCGGTGAACGCCTCCTGCAACGCGGCGGTCTTGGCCCGCATCGACCCGCGGGCCAGGTCCGCCAGCACGGCCGGGTCGCGCTCACCGGCGATCAACGCGGCCATCATGTGCCGCCCGGAGACCCCGAAGACGTCCGAGGCCACGACCGAGACCTTGATCAGCGCGTCCTCGAGGAGCTTCTCCACCCGCTGCTTCTCCGCGGTCCGCGCGATGATCAGGTCGACCCGGTACCGGGTCAGGTCCCGCACGACCCGGATCGGTGGGGGCGGCACGAAACTCGGCCGCAGCATCTGACGTTCGGCGACCTTGCACAGCCATGCCGCGTCGAGCCGGTCGGTCTTGGGCCGACCCGGCAGATGCTTGACGTCTTTGGCGTTGACCAGCCACGTCTCGAACGAGCCCTCCAACAGGTAGAACGGCGGCTTCCAGTAGTCGCTCGTTGCTTCCATCACCACCCGGGTCACCCCGAGCTCGGTAAACCAGTCGGCCATCATCAACAGCGATCGGGTCATCGTGGAGAACGTGCGGACCTCCTGAGACCGGCGCTGGCCCGGGCCGGGGACCCGGACACAACACACCAGCTCGGCCTTCCCGATGTCTAATGCGGCCACCCGTTCGATGACCACGTCCTCATCTCGTGCGACGTCCATCGCCGCCACCTCCTCAGCGCTCCTACAGCGCCGTCGTCGGAACACCATCTGGGCGGCTGCCCGGGGAACCGTGAGGGACACAACAACTCTGATCCGCGTGCTCGCAGCAACATGGAAAGGCCCACACCACAGCTCCCAGCGCCCTACTGAGTCACGGCCTCCAACGGACCACAGAGTCACGACGTCAACGGGCAGCCAACTCCGATTTTCAGCCCGGAACAGGCTCCCCCGCTAGGGGTACCCCTACTGAGTCATCGAGGTTGACTCCCGTGCACGGGGAGTCAGGTGGCTCGACGCTGAGTCGAGCGGGCTCGAGGCTGAGTCGAGTGGCCGACGCGCGGTCAGGGATACGCTCGAGGCCCGCCGGACGATGAGGAGGTCCACACCGTTGCCGCTCGACGACGCCCGTGACGAAACGATCCGCACGCTCGACTTCGGTGCGGACTCCGCGGCCACCAGGGTCGTCATCATTCCCGGTCTCGGCGTGCCCTCCTACGTGGTTCCGACGGCGAC
>NZ_JANXRJ010000167.1 GCF_025353065.1 Lapillicoccus sp. | reverse complement strand
TTCATCCACCCCAAGGACGCCGGCGGGGTGCTGGTCGAGCTCGTCCAGCCGGCCGGCGGACACTGACGCAGGGCGGGCTCAGGCCGGCGGCAGCGCGTGCCCCGTCGTGCTGTCGACGTGGCCGGGGATCTCGCCCTCGTGGCGGTCGCCCGTGCTGGAGGTCCCCCGGGGCTCGAACATGAGGATCGCCCCGCCGGTGGACGACGGCCGATGCTCCGTACCGCGGGGGACGACGAAGACGTCACCCTGATGGAGGACGACCGTCGACTCGGCTCCGGACACGTCCCGCAGCGAGACGTCGAACCGGCCCTCGACCACGAGGAAGAACTCGTCGGTGTCGTCGTGCACGTGCCATACGTGGTCGCCCAGCGTCTTGGCGATCCGGACGTCGTAGTCGTTGACCCGGGTGACGATTCGGGGGCTCCAGACCTCGTCGAACGAGGCGAGAGCGGCCGTGAGGTTGACGGGCGGGCCGGGAGGAGGCAGATGGCTCATCGGAGCAGCATCGCATCCACGGCGCTCCCCCGGGCGGGCCTCAGGCACCGCCGATGCCGCCCGCCCCGGTTCCGTCGGCGTGGTGACCGACGCCGGCTCCCGGCGCCACCCGTCCGCCGTCCGACCGGTGCAGCGGAGGAGCCCCGCGCCCTCGGCGCGGTCGCGCGGCAAACGGCTCGGCGGCTCGGCGGCTCGGCGGCTCGGCGCAGTACCGATGCTGCTCGAGCTGCGGGGCTGGGGACCGCCAGCTCTCCATCAGCGGCAAGACGGTCAGCGTCCACGTACCCAACGTGATGGCCAAGCTCGGCGCGGGCGGGCGGACCGAGGCGGTTGCCCTCGCCCGACGGTCCGGACTGCTCGCCGACCAACCACCAATGTCCCCAGGTCATGCTGGGAATCTGTCGTTCACGTCGGTATACCGGGTCAATCGCACCTATGCTCCGGCTGTGGCTGTAGCGCGACGGGATGTCCTGGTTGCTCTCGGCGCCACCGTCGCCGGAGCCGCCGGCGCTCTGGGGGGCGACCGGGCGGTCGCGGCCGCCCACGACCGGGTGCCCCTGCCGTTCTACGGCACCTCCGTGTCGGGCATCCGGCCCGACGAGTCGGCGCCCGGCGCGACCCACGCCTCGGTGGTGTGGGCCGGGGAGGCCGGTGGCCAGCGTCGGCTGGCGCTGACCTTCGACGACGGACCCGACCCGCAGTGGACCCCGCGCGTGCTCGCCACCCTGGCCAGGCACGACGTCCCGGCGACCTTCTTCCTGCGCGGTGACCACCTCAGCCAGCACGCCCAGGTCTACGCCGGGCACGAGCACCACGAGTTCGCGAACCACACCTGGGACCACCCCGACCTCGGCCGCTTCACCTACGACCACGTCGTCGACCAGCTCGGTCGGACGGGCGACGAGATCGCCAGCGTCTTCGGTCGCCGCCCGACGCTCTTCCGCCCGCCCTACGGCCACGTCGGGGGCTCCACGCTGCTGGCGGCGGCGGAGGCCCGGCTGACCACCGTCTTCTGGAGCTCGCAGATGCGGGAGGACCGTTGCGCCGCCCACCCCGACACGATCGTCGGCGACATCCGCGGCCAGGTCCGGCCCGGTCACATCGTCCTCGCCCACGACTCGGGTTCGGCCGACCGGGCGATCACGATCGACCACCTCGACGCGATCATCGCCGGGTTGCACGCCGACGGCTACGAGCTCGTGACGGTGTCCGAGCTCCTCGCGGCTGCCCCCGTCGCGGCACGCCTCCCCGCCTGACCTGACTGCCCGCCTGCCCTGCGTGGGGCGGGGTCGCCGTGAGCCAGGTCACCCGTGACCGGAGTCTCACGCTGCGCCCACGCGGCATACTCACCAGTAGTTTCGGGGTCGACGCGCCCCCCGTGCCGCCCCACTGCCGAGGAGACACCCAAAGATGGACCAGATCCGCGACGCGATCCTGAGCGGCGACCGGTCGATCGCGACCTACGCCGACATCGCGATCCCCGACACCTACCGCGGCGTCACCGTCCACAAGGACGAGGTCGGCCTCTTCGAGGGGATGGCCAGCCGCGACAAGGACCCCCGCACGTCGCTGCACGTCGACGACGTCCCCGTGCCCCGGCTCGCCCCCGGCGAGGCGCTCGTGGCCGTGATGGCTAGCGCCATCAACTACAACACGGTGTGGACCTCGATCTTCGAGCCGGTCTCGACGTTCGGCTTCCTCGAGCGGTATGCGCGGACCTCGCCCGATGCGGCGCGCCACGACCTGCCCTACCACGTAGTCGGCTCCGACCTGTCGGGGATCGTGCTGCGCACCGGGCCGGGTGTCCACCTGTGGAAGCCGGGCCAGGAGGTCGTCGCCCACTGCCTCTCCGTCGAGCTCGAGAGCGCCGAGGGCCACAACGACACGATGCTCGACCCGGAGCAGCGGATCTGGGGCTTCGAGA
>NZ_JANXRJ010000158.1 GCF_025353065.1 Lapillicoccus sp. | reverse complement strand
TGTTGTGTCCCTCGTGGGCGCGGGTCCAGAACCCCATGTTGAGGGCGTCGAGGGCCAGGTCGGTCCGTATTGACGTGGAGTGAGGTGGACAGCTGCCAGCCGACGACGCGGCGGCTGAAGACGTCGAGGACGAACGCGGCGTAGACCCACCCGGCGAAGGTGCGAACGTAGGTGATGTCCGTCATAAGCCCGACCCACAGGCGGTCGGGCCGGTCCGCGGTGAACGCGCGCTTGACCAGGTCGGGGCGGGTATCGGGTTCCTTGCCGGCCACCGTGGTCCGGGGGCCCTTCAACCGCGAGACCCCGTGCAGGCCCAGGTCTTTCATCAATCGTTGGGTGGTGCAGCGGGCCACCGGTTGCAACCCGGCCAAGGCCTCCTCCCGGGCCAGCTGGGCGTGCATCTTGCGGATCCCGTAGACGCCGTAGTTCTCCTGGTGGACCCGGGCGATCACGGGCTTGAGGTCCTCGTCCCGCACCGCCCGCGCCGACGGCGGCCGCGTCCGGCATCGTGGCTGCGGCGTAGAAGGTGCTCGGAGCGATCGGCATCCCCGCGCTGGTCAGCCCTCCATGGGCGGTGCAGATCGGCTCGACTCCGAACAACAGCCTGTTCTTCTCGATGTACTCGAGGATCAATGGGAGGGGCGGTCGAGCTCCAGCCGTGGACACGCGAAGAAAGCCGAAGCCGTCCGCAGGATCGCGTTCGAGCGGCGCAGCTCACGGTTCTCCCGCTCCAGCTCGGCCATCCGCCGTCATCGGAGGGAGTCGACCGTGCTGGTCCCGACCCGTGTCCCGGTGTCGACCTCCGCCTGGGCGACCCACCCCCGCAACGTCTCCGGGTTGATCCCGAGCTGGCCACCGATCCGAGAACACGCCCCTGACCGTGAGGCCGGGTCCTTCCGCGCGTCCAGCGTCAACCGGATCGCTCGCTCCCGAAGCTCGTTCGGGTACTTCCGTGGTGCTGCCATGCGCAAACCTCCGTGGGTTGATGGTCTCCATCAAACCCGGTACACGACACCCTGCGACCGTTGCCCGGGCACCGCGGGTGGATCCGCACGATGTCGACCCGTTTACCGTCGAGGAGGTCAAGCGAATCTTCCTTGCCGCGTCCGGCCACCGCAACGGGGTCCGGTGGGTTCTCGCCCTCGCTCTTGGCCTTCGGCAAGGCGAAGCGCTCGGGCTGCAGTGGTCCGACGTCGACTCGCACATCGGGGTCCTCACCATTCGCCGAAGCCGAGTCCGGCCCACGTACGGTCACGGTTGCGGAGGGACGTGCGGTCATCGGTTCGCCGGCTACTGCCCTCAACGGGTTCGCACCAACCCTGACACCGACACCACGAAATCACGAGCGGGCCGACGTCAGATCGGCCTCCCCCGACAGCTCGTCAGTCTCCTCGTCCAACACCAACAGGCCCAGCATGTCGAGCGCCTCCACGCGGGCACTGCCTGGCACGAAGGCGGCTGGGTATTCGCCACCGAGACGGGCGCTCCGATCAACCCTCGAACCGACTGGAGCCACTGGAAGGAACTGCTCAAGGAGGCGGCCATCCGGGACAGCCGCCTGCACGATGCCCGCCACACCGCGGCGACCGTCCTCCTCCTCCTCGGCGTGAGCCAACCCGCGATCATCAGCGTCTTGGGCTGGTCGAACCCCGCGATGACCCAGCGGTACGCGCACGTCATCGAGCCGATCCGACGGGACATCGCCGACCAGGTCGGTGCCCTGCTGTGGGAAGCGAGTCCAGAGCCGAATGAGACTAGAAATGAGACTAAGACAGGAACGCCGGCCGGAGCACTTGCGCTCCGACCGGCGTTTCCGCAGGTCAACGGCGGTGGCGGTGGGATTTGAACCCACGGTGGGCGTTAACCCACACACGCTTTCGAGGCGTGCTCCTTAGGCCGCTCGGACACGCCACCGTCGGTCAGGTTACCGGAGTCGACGGCCGGCGAAGAAATCGGTTAACAGCCGGGCGCAGTCCTCCTCACGCACGCCGCCGACGACCTCGACCCAGTGGTTGGCGCGCCCGTCGCGGGCGAGGTCCCACACCGAGCCGCACGCGCCGGCCCTCGGGTCCCAGGCGCCGAGCACGACCGTCCGCACCCGCGCGAGCAGCATCGCCCCCGCGCACATCGGGCACGGTTCGAGGGTCACGACGAGGGTGTGGTCGGTCAACCGCCAGCCGCCCGTATGCCGCGCCGCCTCCCGCAGCGCGACCACCTCGGCGTGCGCCGTCGGGTCGCCCGTCGCCTCGCGGGCGTTGGCCCCCTCACCGACGACCTCGCCGCCTGGTGACACGACAACAGCGCCCACCGGCACGTCACCATGCCGACCCGCCGCCGAGGCGAGGTCGATCGCGCGCGCCATCCACCCGGCATACCGGGGGTCGAACGGCAGCGGTGGCAGCGGATCGGGCACGGCCACACGATACGTTTCCCGCATGCGCGTCCTCATCGCCGACCACCAGCTCATCAACCACAAGCTGACTTACCTGCGGGACAAGCGCACCGACTCCCCGACCTTCCGCCGGCTCGTCGAGGAGCTCGTCACCCTCCTCGCCTACGAGGCGACGCGCGACGTGCGGGTGGAGCCGTTCGAGATCGAGACGCCGGTCGCCCCGACGACCGGGATCAAGCTCGCCAACCCCAAGCCGCTGGTCGTGCCGATCCTGCGCGCCGGGCTCGGGATGCTCGACGGCATGGTGCGCATCCTGCCCTCGGCCGAGGTCGGTTTCCTCGGCATGATGCGCAACGAGGAGACGCTCGAGGCGATCACCTACGCCAACCGGCTGCCCGACGACCTGAGCGGGCGCCAGTGCTACGTGCTCGACCCGATGCTCGCGACCGGCGGCACCCTCGCCATGGCGATCCACTACCTCGTCGAGCGCGGCGCCGACGACATCACCGCGATCACCCTGCTGTCCGCGCCGGAGGGGATCGCCCACGTGGAGCGCGAGTTCGCCGGGCTCGAGGTGCCCGTCACGCTGGTCACCGGCGCGGTCGACGAGCGGCTCAACGAGCACGGCTACATCGTTCCCGGGCTCGGCGATGCTGGCGACCGGCTCTACGGCCTGGTCTGAGCACCTCGCCCCCGGTATGCCGCGTGCCGGGTCCGCCGGTTAGGTGACAAATCGGGCCAACACGCCCGGTCTCGGCGCGGCCTGCCCGTCCCACGCGCCACTGTGGACACAATGGGGACCCATACCGTGCCCGTCGTCAAACTGTGCCCGTCCCCACACCGCTGAAGGAGCCGTCCCGATGTCACGCGTCAAGAAGATCCTCGGGTGGGTCCTTCTGGCGTTCGTGATCTACGCGATCGTCAAGTCACCGACCCAGGCCGCCGACATCGCCAAGACGTCCTACAACATCCTCGCCCAGGGCGTGACGAGCATCTTCGCGTTCTTCAACGCCTTGCTCGGCCGCTGACAGCGCCGGATGGCCAGCCACCGGGGCGTGGGGCGTTACCTCCTCGACGGTGAGCGCGTCGTGGTTGAGCTCCGCCAGCACTGGGCCAAGATCACCGGGCCCGTGGCCCTGGCCGTCGCGGGGCTGGCCGTTGCGCTCGTCGTCGACGCGAAGACGCCCCAGAGCGTGGGCGTCATCGTCAACGTCGTGTGGACCGCCTGGGTCCTGCTCGCGCTGTGGACGCTCTGGCAGGTGCTCGCCTGGTGGCACGACCGGTTCGTCGCCACCGACAAGCGGCTGCTGCTCACCTACGGCCTGATCTCGACGCGCGTCGCGATGATGCCGCTGATGAAGGTCACCGACATGTCCTACCAGCGCTCGATCCCGGGGCGCGTGCTCGGCTACGGCCAGTTCATCATGGAGAGCGCCGGCCAGGAGCAGGCTCTGCGCGACGTGCGCTGGATCCCCCACCCGGACCACACCTACCGCGCCATCTGCGCGGAGATGTTCGGGGTGGAGGACCGCGACCGCGTGCTCGTGCGGGAGGTCGACGACCACGATCTCGAGAGCCTCAGCCACGACGACCACGACGACGGCCTGATCATCCACGACTCGCGGTGGAAGGTCGTCAAGCACCCTCCGGCCGGCTCGGACGGCGACCTTCCCACGGCTTCGGCGGTCGAGGAGTTCGGCAGCCACTCGCGGGCTATTCCGGTGCAGCAGAACGACCCTGGCGTCGAGTCGCTCTACCGCAGCGAAGACCTGCGCCATGGTCGGCGGACCGGCGACACCGGCCCGATCCCGCTCTACCCGCCGGAGAGCGACGACTGACGCGTCAACCGCATCGCGCGCGCAGGCTGTCCACACCCGGGCCGCTCAGCGCCTCGAGCGCCGGGGCCCGCCCGGTCATCGCCATGACGAGCGACATGACCGGGCCACTGACCTCGGGGCCGCTCCCGTGGCTCCACTCCGTGTCCGTTGCCCTGAGCGTCAGCCCTGCGACCCGGTCCTTCGCGCCGATGAGGGCGTTGGACCCGGCATAGAACTGCGCCACGTCCCGAGCGGCGTCGACCGGAGAGGTGTGGGCGATCCCCAGGGCACCGCGGATGTCCTGGCTGTGCACGAGGATCTCACCGAGCCACGAGGTCTTGGGTCCGGGCGGTGACGTCGAGTCGTCCTGGTGGGCAACGAAGTTCGCCAGCGCCTCCGCGGGACTGGCCCCCCGATAACGCGCCATCCCGACGGCGGAGAAGCTCGGGAAGCGGAACCCCGCCCGGGCGAAGCCGAGGATGAACCGCAGCGGAGTCATCGTCGCCGTCGACGTCAGGTGGCCCAGGGTGTCCTGCACCGTCCAGTCGGTGCACCACGACGGCGTGGCCCATTGCGCCGGGTCGAGTCCTCGGAGGTCGTCGGCGAGGGCACGCCGCTCGACATGGATCGTCTGCCACATCGGGTCTGCCATGGGTCCGCTCCGATCCCACTGCTGAGCGCCCCTGTCCGCTGTCCGGAGCCTAGCGAACGACGTCCCCTCACGACCTCCTACGATGACCGCAGTCCGTCAGCAATGCCAGGAAGGGTCAGGAGGAGGCAGCCGCCGTGCCCAACTACGCCAGCCGCATGGAGCGGGTCCGCCCGTCGGCGATCCGCGAGCTGCTACGCCTCGGCGACGACCCGTCGATCACCTCGTTCGGGGGCGGCTACCCCGACCCGGCGCTCTTCCCGATGGACGACCTGCGGCCCATCTTCGACCGGCTGCTGACCAGCGACCATGCGCTGTCGCTCCAGTACACCGCCTCCAACGGTGTCCCCCTGCTCCGCGAGCAGATCGCCGCTCGCCTGACCGCCGACGGGATGCCGGCGACCGCCGACGACGTCCTCGTCGTCTCGGGCGGTCAGCAGGGTCTCGACCTCGCCGGCCGCCTCGTCCTCGACCCGGGCGACGTCGTCGTCACCGAGAACCCCACGTTCCTCGGTGCGCTCATCGCCTTCAACCCCTGCGAGCCGCGGTATGCCGCCGTCCCCGTCGACGCCGACGGCATGGACACTGATGTGCTCGAGGACGTCCTTGCCAAGCACACCACCGGTGCTCGTGGTCGAGGCGACTCCGGCCGGGTGAAGCTGCTCTACACGATCCCCGACTTCCAGAACCCGTCCGGCGTGACGATGAGCCTCGAGCGTCGGCACCGGCTCATCGAGCTGGCGAACCGTCACGACCTCCTCGTCGTCGAGGACACGCCCTACCGCGCGCTACGCTACGAAGGCACCCACCAGCCGACGCTCAAGAGCCTCGACACCGAGGGCCGGGTCGTGCACCTGGGCAGCTTCTCGAAGATCCTCGCGCCCGGTATGCGGCTCGGCTGGGCCCTCGCCGCCCCGGAGATCCTCGCGCAGCTGGGGCTGCTCAAGCTCGCCGCCGACACCCAGTGCAGCACCCTCAACATGGCCGCCACGTCGGGCTACCTCGCCGCCCACGACATCGACGCCCACATCGCCGGGATGTGCGCGGCATACCGGAGCAAGCGCGACACGATGCTCGAGACGCTCGCCGCGACCTTCCCGGCCGGGGTCACCTGGACGCGTCCCGAGGGCGGGCTCTTCACCTGGGTGTCCTTCTCCGAGGGCTTCGACACCGGTGCCTTCATGCGCGACCACGCCCTGCCCCGGGCCCGGGTCGCCTACGTCCCCGGTGCGACGTTCTTCCCCGTCGACGAGGAACCACGGCACGCCCGCTTCAGCTTCTCCAACAGCACGCCCGAGCAGATCGTGCAGGGTATCACCGCGCTCGGCCAGCTGCTCCACGAGCAGCTCCCGGGCTGACCGGGCTCAGAGGGCCTTGACGATGTCGAGGACGCGGTCCTTGGCGTCGCCGAAGAGCATCTGGGTGTTGTCCTTGAAGAACAGCGGGTTCTGCACCCCGGCGTAGCCCGCTGCCATGGAGCGCTTGAAGACGATGACGTCCTTGGCCTTCCAGACCTCGAGGACCGGCATCCCGGCGATCGGGCTGCCGGGGTCGTCCTCGGCCGAGGGGTTGACCGTGTCGTTGGCGCCGATGACGAGGACGACGTCGGTGGTCGGGAGGTCGTCGTTGATCTCGTCCATCTCCAGGACGATGTCGTAGGGCACCTTGGCCTCTGCGAGAAGGACGTTCATGTGTCCGGGGAGCCGGCCCGCCACCGGGTGGATGCCGAAGCGCACCGTGATCCCGCGCTCCCGCAGCCGGCTCGTGAGGTCGGCGACGGGATACTGCGCCTGGGCCACCGCCATGCCGTAGCCCGGGGTGATGACGACGCTGCTCGCCTCGCGCAGCAGGTCGGCGACGTCGGCGGCGTTGGTCTCCCGGGGGTCGCCGTAGTCCTCGCCGGCGGACAAGGAGATCTCCTGGCCGAAGCCGCCTGCGATGACCGAGACGAACGAGCGGTTCATCGCGGTGCACATGACGTAGGAGAGGTAGGCACCGGACGAGCCGACGAGCGCGCCGGTGACGATGAGCAGGTCGTTGCCGAGCGTGAATCCCGCTGCGGCAGCTGCCCATCCGGAGTAGGAGTTGAGCATCGACACGACGACGGGCATGTCGCCGCCACCGATCGAGGCGACGAGGTGCCAGCCGAAGACGAGGGCGATGACCGTCATGAGGACGATCGGCGCGGCGCCGTCGCTGGCGACGAACCACCCGAGCAGACCCGCCGAGACGACGAGCGCGGCGAGGTTCATCCAGTGCCGGCCCGGCAGCATCAGCGGCTTGGACGGGATCCGGCCGGAGAGCTTGAGGTAGGCGATGATCGACCCGGTCAGGGTGACCGCGCCGATGAAGACGCCGAGGAAGACCTCGACCGAGTGGATGCGGGCGTCGGCGCCCGTCAGCGCGGGCGACTCGAGCCAGGCGTTGTAGCCGACGAGCACGGCGGCGAGCCCGACGAAGCTGTGGAGCATCGCGACCAGCTGCGGCATCCCGGTCATCTCGACCTTGATGGCGCGGTTGACGCCGATGGAGCCGCCGACGAGCATCGCCGCGACGATGAGGGCGAAGCCGGGGCCGTGGCTGAAGCGCACGGCATACGCGATGGTCGCGACGAGCGCGAGGGCCATGCCGACGACACCGAAGGTGTTGCCCGCGCGGGAGGTCTCGTGCCGGGACAACCCGGCGAGGCTGAAGATGAAGAGCAGCGCGGCGATGATGTAGCTCGCCTGGACGAGGGCCTCGGACACGTCACGCCCTCCGGAACATCTTGAGCATGCGGTGGGTCACGAGGAACCCGCCGAAGATGTTGATGCTCGCGACGAGCACCCCGGCGGTCGCCAGCACGGTCACGAGCGTGTTGCCCAGCCCGACCTGGAGCAGCGCGCCGACCACGATGATCCCGCTGATCGCGTTGGTGACCGACATGAGTGGGGTGTGCAGGGCGTGGTTGACGTTGGTGATGACGTAGAACCCCACGACGCAGGAGAGCGCGAACACCGTGAAGTGGCCGAGGAACGCCGACGGCGAGTATGCCGCGAGCACGGCGAAGAGGATGGCGACCACGGCCATCGCGACGTAGCGCCGACGCGGGTCGGCGGGCGGCTTGGCCACCTTGAGGACGGCGGCCGGGCGGACCGCGGCCGGGGTCGCGGACACCTGGACCGGCGGAGGGGGCCACAGCAGCTCGCCCCCCTTGACGACGGTCATGCCTCGGATCACCACGTCGTCCAGGTCGAGCGTCGCGACGCCGTCCTTGGCGGGGGTGAGCAGCTTGAGGAGGTTGACGAGGTTGGTCGAGAACAGCTGCGAGGCCTGCGTCGGGAGCCGGCCGGGGAGGTCGGTGTAGCCGATGATCTTGACGCCGTTGTCGCTGACCACCAGCTCGTCGGCGCGGGCGAGCTCGCAGTTGCCGCCGTTGGAGGCGGCCATGTCGACGATGACGCTGCCGGGCTTCATCGTCGCGACCATGTCGGCGGTGATGAGCCGCGGGGCCGGGCGCCCCGGGATGAGCGCCGTCGTGATGATGATGTCGACGTCCTTGGCCTGCTCCGCGTAGAGCTCCATCGCCAGGCGGTCGAAGTCCGCGCTCGTCTGCTTCGCGTAGCCGTCCGAGGAGACCTCCTGCTCCTGCTCGCCGAGGTCGATGCGCAGGAAGTGCGCCCCCATCGACTCGACCTGCTCCCCCACCTCGGGTCGGGCGTCGAAGGCGCGGACGACGGCGCCGAGGCTGTTGGCGGTGCCGATCGCGGCCAGCCCCGCGACGCCGGCGCCGACGACGAGGACCTTGGCCGGGGGGACCTTGCCGGCTGCCGTCACCTGTCCGGTGAAGAGGCTGCCGAACTCGTGGGCGGCCTCGATGACGGCACGGTAGCCGCCGATGTTGGCCATCGAGCTGAGCACGTCGAGGGCCTGCGCGCGCGAGATGCGCGGCACGGCGTCCATCGCGAGCACGGTGATGTCGCGGGCCGCGAGCTTGTCGACGAGCGCCGGCTGCAGGGCCGGGCTGATCAGGCTGGCGAGGATCGCGCCGTCCTGGAGCGCCGCGATCTCCGCGTCGTCGGGGGCGTTGATCTTGAACACGAGGTCGCTGGACCACACGGCGGCGAGGTCACCCACCTGGGCGCCGGCCGCGGCATACGCCTCGTCGGGGAAGGCTGCCCTGGCTCCTGCCCCGCTCTCGACGACGACCTCGTAGCCGAGTCCTCGGATCTGCTCCACGGTCCGGGGCGTCGCGGCGACGCGGCACTCCCCCGGCCTGGTCTCGCGTGGCACACCGATCCGCATTGACACTCCCGCTGGCTGGACGCCGTTCGGCCGCACCCCCCTCGGACGGCGAGGACGGGGACGCCGAACCCTCGAGGGGATCGGCACCTCCGCAACCTACGGGGTGGCCGCTCTCAGCGGGAGACCGATGTCACGGTTGGTGCACGTGTCGGTGCTCACAGGCTCAGCCGACCGGGGTCGGCCAACTCGGAACAGGCCTCAGAACAGGCCCTGCCAGACGAGGACGGCGAGCAGGACGATGACGATGACGCCCCCGAGGAAGGCGAACGAGCCCGCGTCCGTCGGGGTCTGGTCGTGCGAGCTGCGGGAGGGGGACGGGGATGGGCTGGTGGTGCGGCGGGGAAGGGTCTGGTGCGGCATGACGAGCCTTTCGGTGGTGGAGTCCCGGTCGCTGTGGAGCGGAGCCGGTCCAAGCAGGTGCCTCAGCAGCAATGGCGAGGATCTGTATGTGTCTCCTGCTATGTGTCATTCATGATGACACATAGCGCGTGACAGATCAAGTCTCCCCTCCGGGCGGCGGCCGAGCGGAGCCGGGGGAGCCGGGGGAGCCGGGGGAGCCGGGGGAGCCGGGGG
>NZ_JANXRJ010000154.1 GCF_025353065.1 Lapillicoccus sp. | reverse complement strand
TGACTGCGGCCGACGTCGCCGCGGTCGGTGCGGCCACCGTCGACGGCGCCGAACCCCATGTGGATCAACGCATCCCGACGCTCGAGCAGGTGCTGCGGCTCTTCACGGGAAGCCGGGCCGCCGTCCTCATCGACATGGACTCCGGCCGGTATGCCGCCGCCGCCCTGGACGCCGTGCAGCAGGCGGTCGCGGCCGGCGACCTGCGAGCGACGCAGGTGATCTGGTGCGGCGCCCTCGACGCCGGGGCCGACGTGGTCGAGATCGACGTCAAGACCACCGCCGACGGCGTGAGCGTCGTCCTCCACGACGACTCGCTCAGCCGGCTCTGGGAGGTCGACCGTGACATCCGGGAGCTGACTGCGGCCGACGTCGCCGCGGTCGGTGCGGCCACCGTCGACGGCGCCGAACCCCAGGTGGATCAACGCATCCCGACGTTCGAGCAGGTGCTGCGGCTCTTCACGGGAGGCCGGGCCGCCGTCCTCATCGACATGGACTCCGGCCGGTATGCCGCCGCGGCCAGGCAGGTCGTGCAGCAGGCGGTCACGGCGGGGGACCTGCGTGCGACCCAGGTGATCTGGTGCGGCGACCTCGACGGGATGCGGGAGGTCCGGGCGGCCGACGCCGACGCGCGGATCTTCCTCTCGTGGGGGGAGGAGGCCCGCCTCGGTCCTCCGTCGGACGACCTCGTCGAGACGCTCCGGCCGGAGGCGTTCAACCCGCACTGGGCCTTCGTGGAGCAGGGTGGCCGGGCGTGGGCACGCGAGCACGACCTCGCGCTGTCCTGCTGGACCGTCGACGACCCCGGGGACATGACCCGGCTCGCCGAGGGCGGCGTCGACGCCATGATCAGCAACCGGATCGGCTTGCTCCTCGAGGTGGTGCGCCGTGACCGGTGACCACCCGGCATACGACGGGCCGGAGGTCGACCTCGACCGGGCACTGACCGTCGCGCTCGAGTGCGCCGAGATCGCGGCTGCGGTGCTCCAGTCGACGGATCGCGGCGAGGTGCGCACCAAGGCGCACGTCGCGGACGTCGTCACCGACATCGACCTCGCGACCGAGCGCGCCGTGCGCGCCCACCTGGCCACTGCGTTCCCCGGGCACGACGTCGTGGGAGAGGAGTTCGGCGGCACCGAGGCGGGCCGGCCGACGTGGTATTGCGACCCCGTCGACGGCACGACCAACCTCGCCGCCGGCCTGCCGTGGACCTCGTTCTCGCTGGGTCTCGCCGCCGGCCGACAACCGCTCGTCGGTGTCGTCGCCGACCCCTGGCGGCACGAGGTGCACATGGCGGTCGTCGGGCGCGGTGCCCACCGGCGGGGGTCGGACGGGCTCGACGTGCCCGTGACCGCCTCGCCCGCGCAGTCGCTCGCCGGCGCGGTCGTCCTCACCGAGTGGGCTTCCCACGTGCCGTGGCCGGGGATGCTCGAGCTGCTCGACGTCCTCGGAGAGGAGATGTGCACGACCCGGATCATGGGCTCGGGCACCCTGACCGTCGCAAGCGTCGGTGCTGGCCGGGCCGCCGGCGCCGTCATCGGCGAGTTCCACCCGGAGGACCACCTGGCCGCCGTCCTCATCGGGCTCGAGGCCGGCGCCGTCGTCCTGGACGGTCTGGGCCGGGCCTCGCGCTGGCCAGACGAGGGCCCGTTCGTCGTGGCCGCGCCGGGGGTCGCCGTCCGGCTGGGGGCCCTCGTTCGCGAGTCGGCCGCGGCAGCCGAGTAGCCGTCGCCCATCGGGCGCCACAGTAGACTCGCGTCGTGGACCGGTTGAGGGGGCTCGGGGTCGAGGCGGCGACCGTCGTCGCGGGCGGCGGGCGACTGCTCGGCCGCCACTGGCCGTGGCTGATCACGATCTACCTCCTCGGCGCAGCCGCGCACGGCGGGGTCCTCTGGCTGGCAGTGAACGTCAGCAAGCACCACTCGACGCTGGCCGGGCTGATCCTGCCGCTCGCGCCCATCGCCTCGCTCGTCGCCCTCATCCTGATGCTGCGCCGGCTCGGGCCCTCGCTGCGGTTCGCGTCCTTCTCGGTCGAGGGCCGGCCCGTCGTCGGGTCGGCGGGCGACGAGGGTGGTCAAGGTGATTCGGGCGGTCCGTCCGGGGAATCGCCTGCCCGGGCACGCTTCACGAGCCGGGCCACCGCCCAGCTCTCCCTCGTCGCCAGCCTGCTCGTCCCCTTCCTCACGCTCTACTCGACCCAGGGCTATCTCCAGGAGGACCGCCAGAGCTTCATCAACGCCGCGGCCTTCGACGAGTCGTTCGCCAACTCCGACGTCTTCTACGGCGGCACGGGGAACGCGACGCGGGTGCTGCTTGCCTCGACGACCACGGCCGTCCTTCTCGTCATCGTCGTGGCCCTTGTCCTGCGCCGGGTCTTCAACGCGCTCAGGCTCGCCGACCGCAACGTCCTCTTCGCGCTCATCGCGGCATACATCGAGGTGTTCTGGCTGTTCTCGGCGGCCAGCTACCTCGACCACTTCAAGAGCGATGCCCGGGCCTGGGTCCGCCAACGGACGGCGGTCGACTGGGTCACCACCCACTTCGACTCTCTCGTCTCGTTCCTTGGCGTCGTCGGGCGCCCGCTGCGTGCCGTAGACGATGCCTTCAACGCGGTCGTCACCTCCTCCGCCGCGATCCTCGTGATCCCCATCGCCTGGCTCGTGGTCGGCGCTGTGGTCTTCGGGCGCAAGCTCGACACCGCGACAGCACCACCCTTGGTCGTCGTGCCGGAGCGCGTGCACACCCGCGTGCAGCGGGTCCGCATCCGCGCAGAACGGCTCCCGGCGCCGGTCCGCAAGGTCGGGCGCGATCTCGGTGGCGACGTCCGCAACCGCTTCGCTGCCCTGGGCGACGCCCTCCGGCTCCTCGTCGTCACGGGCGCCATGTCGGTGATGCTGTTCTGCCTGGTGTTCTTCCTCGCCCGCTACGGCGAGTTCCTCATGGGCGAGCTGTTCAGAGTGGTGATCGGTCCCCGCGACCTCAGCACCGGCCTAGCCTTCTCGCCGTGGGTCGAGCTCGCGACGCGGGGCACCTACACGGTGCTCCTCATCGTCCTCGTCGCCACCGCGGTCGACCGCGTCGTGGGTCGTCAGGAGGCGCGCGCTGCCGCCTCGCCACCGGTGCCGGCCGTCCAGCCGTAGCGTCCGCGGCAACGGCATACCGGTGCCGCGTCGGCGCGGACGCTGTGGGCCTGTGAGGGTGGCCGGTCAGCGCACGGGCAGTGCGGCGTATGCCGGCTTGACCCACCAGATCCGGATCTCGCCGGGCACGGCGTCCTTGGCCGTCACGACCCACGTCGTGACGTCGTAGGAACGCGGGCGGGCGTCTTCCGGGGCAGGCTGGACGAGCTGGGTCTTCGGCGGGATCGGCGGTATGGGGCCGGGGGTCGCGTCAGGAGCGCACGCGGAGTAGGGGATCATCGCGTCGTTGACCTGGATGGGGTCGGGTTGCGAGCGCTCCCAGTAGCGCCCGTCGGTGCCCTCGATGCCGAGCGTGCACAGGTCGAGGGCAATGGCCGGATCGGCGACCCAGTGGGTCGTGACCTCCCACAGCTGCGAGTCGTCGGGGATCGAGACGGGGTGCGAGGCGCCGTCGATGGTCACGCCCGTCGCCCGCTTCACCGAGACGAGGCTGATGTCGGCCTCGATGGGGTAGCGGACGTGCCCGTCGTCGAAGTGGTCACGGAAGTGGACGACGCCGTCGGCGCCCGCGCTCTGGTGGGCGTGCAGGTCGATCGCCCACCAGTAGTCGTTGAGGCGCGAGGCGTTGCCGGCGAGCGCGCCGACCAGGGCGACCGGGACGAGCGCGAGCCCGATCCGGTTGCGCCGCCACCAGCCCGTCACGGCGCCTGCCCCACGTAGTGTCCTCCGGGGACGGTGATCGCGCCGGTCCTGGCCCACCGGGCGGCTGTGGCCGCGTCGATGCCGAGGTCGACGACGGCCTCGTCGTCGAAGCGACCGTCGTCGGTGGGGCTCAGGACGAGCGTGGCCCCCTCCAGGGCGTCGGGGGGTGCCTCGACGAGCACGGTGCACTGCCGCACGAGCCCGGGCGACGAGGCGCCGCAGTCGATCCGGCCACGGTCCAGCCCGACGGCGCTCACGACGTAGGTCCGACCCGACGACGCCCGGAGCTCGCCTGCGGAGAGCGTGGCCCGCTCGGTGCGCGCGCTCCAGGTGAACGACGCGACGACGATGACCCCGGGGGAGCGGAAGCCGGGCGGACTCCCGACGACGGCGCTCGTCGCCCCCCGGACGGTCGTCACCTCGAGATCGCCGCTACGGAGCGCGATGGTCTGGCCGACCTTTCCGGTGCGGTCGAAGGGCCGGCTCGAGCTCGTCGGATCGGGCAGGTGGCTCTGCAGGACCTGGGTCACGGCGAGCGCGACGAGGACAAGCAGCCAGGTCACCGTCCGCGCGCTGACGCGGTTCACGAACCCGCCGCCTTCATGGGCAGCGTCCCGGTCGCGACGACCGCCGGGTCCAGCCACTTCATCGTCCCGTCGATGGTGTCGGCGCGGAACGTGTGGCCGTCGACCTCGACGGTGACCGACGTGGGCGCCGGCTGGGTGTCCTTCTGCCGGAACACCCACGCGGCCTGGTAGGTCAGGCCGGGACCGACGTAGGCCAGCCGTGTGCTGTCCTGCGTGACGAAGATGCCCCACGGAGAGGCGGATTCGCTCGCGCCGACGTCGTCGCCGAAGCTGTCCTGATAGACGTCCGGCACGCCCTGCAGATGGACGGCCCGACCCAGGACGTCGCTGCCGACCGAGGTGGCGGTGTCGTTGCGGACGGTGCCGGCGACGGTGAGGAAGCGCTGTCCCGCCGGCGCCTTGCCCGGGGGCCCGAGGTTGGTCGTCCAGCTCGTGCGCGTGATGGTGATCGTCAGCGGCGCAGCCGTGACGGGCCGGCCTCCGGCAAGCGGGGCGACGGTCGTGTCGACCGTGCGCAGCCCGCCGAAGATCCCGGTGAGGGCCAGCAGGACCGCGCCCACGGCATACGCATAGTGCTGGAACGGCCGATCGGCGAGCCAGGTCCGCAGGCGTCCGGCCGGGTCCGTCGGCAGGGCCTGCTCACCCGGCTGACCCGCTTGGCCCGGCTGGACCGGATCGTTCGGCGCACGGTGGCGCCCGGCGCCGGGCCGTTGCCCGTCGACCGTCACCGCGTCCCCCTCAGCACGGCCGAAGCATACGTGGGTATGCCGGGAGCCTCCTCCTGCGCGACTAGGCTGCCTGCGTGGAAACAGCCGCGTCCGTCCTCGCCGTGACCGTGCTCGGGACCGACCGGCCGGGGATCGTCGCCGACGTCACGGCGGCGCTGGCGGGCGTGGGGGGCAATCTCGAGGACTCGACGATGACCCTGCTGCGGGGACACTTCGCGATGGTCGTGCTCGTCCGGACCGAACGGCCGGTCGCCGAGATCGAGGCGGCGCTCGCCCCGCTCACCACCGACGGGCGACTCGCCGCCCTCGTCCGGGCCCTGCCGGTGGGCGAGGCCGCTGCGCCCTCGGGGGCCGTCTTCACGCTGCGGGTGCACGGGGCGGACCGGCCGGGGATCGTGGCGGCGATCACGCAGGTCGTCGCCGACAACGGCGGCACGATCGTCGACCTGGGCACCCGGCTCTCCCGGGGCCTCTACGTGCTGACCGCCGAGCTGCAGCTGCCCGTCGGCGCGACGCCGGTGCGGCTGGAGGAGCAGCTGACCGCGGTGGCCCGGCAGGTCGGCGTCGAGGTGCACCTCGATCCGGTCGACGACGACCTGCTGTGAGGTGGACGGGAGGGTGGTCGTGAGCGAGGGCGCAGCCCGTCCGCGCCCGGCCTGGGTCATGCCCGCACTGCGTGCGGGTCGGGTCCGGCCGGTCGTCACCGCTCCCGACCCGGTGCTCGCGACCTGCGGCGAGCGCGTCGACCCGCGCGACCCGGTCATCGTGCAGCTTGGCGCTGATCTCTTTGCCACGCAGGCCGATTCGCCGGGCTGTGTCGGGCTCGCCGCCCAGCAGGTGGGTATCGCCGCGCAGGTGTTCAGCGTCGATGTGACCGGGCACGCGAAGACGCGGACGTGTCACGGCCGGTTCGTGCTGTGCAACACCGAGGTGGTCGCCGCCAGTCGCCGAGAGCGCGGGCGGGAGGGGTGCCTGTCGGTGCCCGACCTCACCGGCGACGTCGCCCGCGCCCGGAGGTTGACGGTGCGGGGCCAGCTCCCGGTGTCGGGGGAGTGGGTGGAGCTGCAGACCGACGGCTTCGAGGCGGTCGCGCTTCAGCACGAGATCGACCACACGCAGGGGCTGATCTTCCTCGACCGGGTCGCCGGGCCGGGCGCCGTCCACCCGCGGCGGACGTATCTCTGAGCCACCGGCACACAGAGTCGGTCAGGTGATCAGTTCTGCGCGTGCCCGCCCGCCGACCCCGTCATCGGTCGCTCGGGTCGCCTACAGTGGAGCCGCCCCCGTGGCCCAACCGGCAGAGGCAGGCGACTTAAAATCGCCCAAGTGCGAGTTCGAACCTCGTCGGGGGCACGCCAGGACGGTGCCGACCGGAACTGCCCCACCATTCACGCACAGAGACGAGGTCGTCAGTGCTGTTGCTCCCGTTCGGCGGGCACGAGCCGGTCGTCGACCCCTCCGCCTGGGTGGCGCCGGGCGCCTGGCTGATCGGCGACGTGCGGTTGCACGCAACGAGCAGCGTCTGGTACGCCGCGGTGCTGCGCGCCGACTTCGACCCGATCACGCTCGGCGAGGGCAGCAACCTGCAGGACGGCGTGGTCGTGCACACCGACGAGGGCTTCCCGACCGTCATCGGCCGGGGCGTGTCGGTCGGCCACCAGGCGGTCCTGCACGGCTGCCGGATCGGTGACGGGGTCCTCGTCGGCATGAGCGCGACGATCCTCAACGGCGCGACGATCGGCGAGGAGACGCTCATCGCGGCCGGCGCCGTGGTCCCCGAGGGCGCCGAGATCCCGCCCCGCTCGCTGGTCGCCGGGGTCCCGGCGAAGGTGCGCCGCGAGCTCACGGAGGGCGACCTGGTCCGGCTGCGCGCGAACAGCGTGATCTACGTCGAGCTCGCGGCGATGCACCGGGCGGCGCACGCCGACCTGGCGGCAGGTGCCGGCCCGGCGTCCACGGGGCTGGCCGGGAACAAAACTGGCCCGCCGAACGCATGAATGAGTAAGGAGTGCCGTCCGCGCACACGAGCGGGCCGCTCCCCGAAGGCTCACCTCGAGCCCACGACCGTTTTATGGAGGAAGCAGATGGCCGGCAACAACCCGGTGTTCTCCCGCATCGAGAAGCAGATGCACCAGCAGGGGTATGCCGGTTTCGGCCGCCAGAATCCCCCGAACCCCCAGGCGGGCCTCCCGCCGAACGCCTCGCCGCAGGACCTCGACGAGATGTACCGCCGCCAGTCGGCCGGACCGCTCCAGACCGGCCGGGTGACCTTCGACGACGTCGTGATGAAGACGTTGGGCCTGTTCGCCCTCGTCCTCGCCTCGGCCGGGGTCGCGTGGGTGCTCACCCGCGACATCCCGACGCTGCTCTTCCCGATCTGGATCGGCGGCATGCTGCTCGGCCTGGGCGTCGGGCTCGCGATCGCCTTCATGAAGAAGGTCAGCGTCCCGCTGATCCTGCTCTACTCCGTCCTCGAGGGCGCCTTCGTCGGGGCCTTCAGCCAGGTCATGGAGCAGCGGTTCCCCGGCATCGTCACGACCGCCGTGCTCGCCACGCTCGCGACCTTCGCCGGGATGCTCCTCGGCTACAAGGTCGGCCTGATCAGGGTCACCAGCAGGTCGCGCCGCATCTTCGGCATGGCGATCATGGGCTACCTGCTCTTCAGCCTCGTCAACGTCGTCGCCCTCTTCGCCGGCTGGACCAGCGGCTGGGGCTTCGGTGGCTCGGGCCTCCTCGGCATCGGGATCTCGATCCTGGGTGTCGGCCTCGCGGCCTACTCGCTCGCGATCGACTTCGACAGCATCGACCAGGCCGTCCGTGCCCAGGTCCCGGAGAAGTACTCCTGGCTCTTGGCCCACGGGCTCATCGTCTCGCTGGTCTGGCTCTACATCGAGATCCTGCGGCTCCTCGCGCGCATCCGCAACTGATCGCGCAAGCCGCTATGCCTCCGCCGAGATCGCCTGTGCCGCAGGAGGTCTCGGCGGAGCTGCGTCGGGTGGCCGAACGATGGCGGCAGCTGCCGCTGACCACCGCCGAGGCCCGTATGCCGCTCGTCCGGCGCCTGCTCGACACCCTCGCCGGCGACCTGGGTCCGGTCCCCGACCTCGGCCCGGCCGTGGTCATGGACCAGCTTGCGGTCCTCGTCCACGACGCGTGCGCGGCGGCTCCCCCAGGGAGCAAGGAGGCGCGGCAGGAGCTGGCAGGCCGTCTGACCGCGCTCCGAAAGACGTTGTGAGATCAGGCACTCGGACCGCGGGCACTCGAAACGGACCGATCTGCGAAACGGCTCGACCGCCGTCCGCAATTCGGCCCCGCGCTCCGGTCACGGAGATGGTGATCGGGCCCGGCCCCATCGTCGGTCCGGTCACCCTGGTCGGCCTCCCGCGGGCTCATCTACGGGGGGCTGCCTCACGGTCAGGACCCCCGCCGCGGTCAGGCCGTGAGGGCCTTCCGGACCCACCTCCCGGCCACCTCACTGGCGACCGTGACGGCCAGCGAGGCGAGCAGCAGGGTGGTGACGACCGGGAAGCGGAAGAGGTCGAGGTTCTCGGCGAACAGGCTCCCGAGACCGGCAGCCCCGACGACGCCCACGACGGCCGTGTCGCGAACGCAGATCTCGAAGCGGTAGAGGGTGTAGGTGACCAGGTGGTGTGACGACGGGGGCAGCACGGCCGCGAGCGAGGCGGCGACTGCGGGGACACCCGCGGCGCGCAGCGCGTCCCGCGGCCGCAGGTCGATGTTCTCCCAGGCCTCGGCGACCAGCCGCCCGAGGATCCCGCCGGTGTAGAGCCCGAGAGCGACCGCCCCCGGGAGGATCCCCGGGAAGAGCACCAGCAGGGCGATCGCGGCCCAGACCGTGGGTGGCACGGACCGTAGCAGCAGCAACAGCACCCGGGCCACGGGCCTCACAGCCGTCCGAGGGGTCCACCACCGCAGCGGCGGGTCCGCCAGGAACCGGACCGGTCGGACCCTCGTCGCCGCCGGCCCGAGAAGGACGGACAGACCGACGGCGAGGACCATCGCCAGGACCGCCATCGAGAGGGTGTCGAGGACCGCGCCCCCGAGCTCGGGCCAGCCGCCGGACGGCAACGCCGGAGGCACCATCTCGTCGATCAGGCGGGCGGTGAGCATGCGGGTCCGTGGTGCGACGAGACCGCTCCACGAGACACCCGAGGCGAACCACGCGACGACCAGGGCCGCCACCGCCGTCCCGGCCGACCAGCGGGCCCGGACCGATCGGGTGCGGCTGGTGGCGGCGACGCTGCCAGCAGACCAGTCGGAGCAGGACGCCACCGCGAGATCCGTGCGTACCGACGAGCTCCACAGATCCACCACTGCCGACAGCAGGACGACGGCGCCGATGAGGGTCCACACCTCGTCCCAGTTGCGCGACGACAGGCTGACGACGATCTCAGCGCCGAGGCCGCCGATTCCCACGACGCCGAGGACCACTGCGGAGCGGAGGGAGCACTCGAACCGGTAGAACGCATAGCTGAGCAGCAGCGGCGCTGTCGGTGGCAGGAGGCCGTAGGCGAGGGCGGGCACGGAGTGTGCCCCTCGGGCCCGCATCGCCGACAACGCCTGCCGGGGTGCGGCGTCGAGGATGTCGGCGTAGACCTTCGCGGTCTGGGCGCCGAAGGGGACGGCGATGGCCAGGACCGCCACGAGCGGGTCGAGCCCGAGCACGCTGAGGAACAGCAGGGCCCAGATCACCTCGTGGATCGACCGGGCCGCGACGAGCAGGGCTCGCAGCACCAGGCGTCCGGCGCGCACAGCGGGAGCCGGCTCGTCCCGCCAGGCGACGTCGGAGAGGATGACGGCTCCGAGCGCACCGATGACGAGGGCAGCGGCGGTGCCGAGGACGGCATACACCACGGTGACCCCGGCGGCGCGCGCCACCACCTCGAGGAAGGCGACGGAGTGGGCGGGGTCGCCGGCCGCGGCGAGCAACCGCCCGAGCACCGGTATGCCGTTGGCGTTGACGACGTCGGTCCCGGACCCGAGGGCCCGGGCGAAGGCCCAGATCGCCGGTGCCAGCACGAGGGTCACACCGACGAGCCGACGCCGCGTGACCGTCGACGCCCGGATGCCGAGGGTCTCGCGCGGCGGGCCGGGCCGCCCCTCGAGGCGCTCCCCGCGGGTGTCGAGGCTCACGCCGCGGTGTAGAGGTCGGCGAGATGTCGGTCGTCGACCTCCGCGACGGGCAGGTCGAGGACGACCTGTCCCCCCCGGAGCCCGACGACCCTGGTGCAGTGGCGTCGGGCGAGGTCGGGTTGGTGCAGGCTCACGACGAGCGTCCCGTCGGGCGTTGCGGTGCGGAGCAGGTCGAGGACCTCGGCCGCTCGGGACGGGTCCAGGCTCGACACGGGCTCGTCGGCGAGGACGAGGTCGGGTTCCTGGACGAGCAGTCTCGCGATGGCGACCCGCTGACGCTCGCCCCCGGACAACCGCTCGGTGCGTTCGTGGACCGCCCAGCCGAGTCCGACCGCCTCCAGGGCGGCCTCCACGGTCGGGTCGGTCCGCGAGAGGGCGAGCGCCGTCAGGGCCCGCGCGGTGTTCCACCGCCCGAGGCGCCCGACGTTGACGTTGTGCAGCACGCGCACCTGCTCGACGAGGTCGAGCCGCTGGCCGACCGTGCCGATCCGGCGTTGCGCCGCGCGCAGGCCGGCGGCGCGGAGCCCGGCGAGCGGCATACCGAGGATCTCGACCGTCCCGCCGGTGGGTGGGAGGGATCCGCCCAGCACCGAGAGCAGCGTGCTCTTGCCCGCGCCGCTGGCGCCGAGGAGGGCGACGCGCTCGCCGGGGTGCACGGTGAGGTCGATGCCGGACAGGGCGGTCCGGAGCCCGAACCGCTGTTCGACCCCGCACAGCCGGAGCACCGGGTCGCCCGAGGTCATGCCAGCAGGCCGAGATCCTTGGCGACCGCCTCGAGCTTGTCGTAGTTGGCGTTCGTCGTCGGGATGAAGGACGTCGTGCCGAAGAGGTCGAGAATGGTCGCGTCAGCCGGGACCCCGGACTTGAGCCCCAGGAGGGCGTCGGTGATCTTCTGGGTCGCTCCGGCGCCGTGCACCGCGTCGAGGTCGGGCCGCACGAGCCAGTGATAGTCGCTGTAGCCCGGGGTCCGGAAGAGGACGACAACGCGTGAGAGGTCGACCTTGCCCGCCTTCTGGGTCGTGGTGAACACCTGTTCGTTGACGGCGCCGATCTCGAAGCTTCCTGAGGACACGGCCTCGATCGTGGCGTCGTGCGACCCGGAGTAGCCCGGCTTTCCCTTGAGCGAGGACAGCTGCAGGCCCCCCTGCTTCATGAAGTACTCCGGCATGAGTCGACCTGAGGTCGAGGTCTGGCTACCGAAGGTGAGGGAGTGCCCGGCGAGGCTTCGGAGTCCGGTCAGGTCGGTGAACGGGGACAGCTTTGCCGCGGTGTTCGCGATGAACAGCGTGTGGAAGTCCGCGTCGATGTTGCGCTGCGCGATGGCTCGCGCCCCCGGCACCCGTGAGCGTGCCTGCACCCCGGTGAGGCCGCCCATCCACGACAGTCCGATGTCGCCGACCTCGAACGCCCGCACGACGGCGGCGTAGTCGGTGAGCGGCTTGTAGGAGACCTCCAGACCGGTGACGGCGGCGAGGCGGGAAGCCAGGGCGGGGTGGAGCCGGTTGAGCTTCTCGGGTTTCTGGTCGGGGATGGCCGAGACCGTGAGGGGTGCGCCGGAGCGCCCGCTCGAGGTCGTCGACGACGCGGAGGTGCCGCACCCGGCGAGCAGGGCGAGGCTGCCGCTCCCGAGCAGGAGGTGGCGGCGGCTGAGGGCGGTCAAGAGGGTCTCCGATCGGGGCGGGGAAAAGGATAGAGGCCCCCCTGTCTGCCGGGCGGGGCCTGGTTGGGTCCGTCGATGCTCAGGCGCAGCGGAAGCTCAGGCGCAGCGGAAGACCTCCCGGCCGCTCCGGGCGGCGGCGTCCTGGACGGCGAGCGTGTCGGTCACGACGGCGAAGACCTCCGCGAGGGGAAGCGGCGAGTCGGCGATGCGTAGGTGGGGGTCGGTGACAGCCACCGGGTGCCACCAGGCGCCGTCCGCCGTGACCGTCGGCTCCGGCTCGAGGGTATCCAGCGAGACGTGCACCCCGGCGCCGGCGAAGCCCTCGAGGGCGACCGGCCGGATCACCCGCTCCTGCGGGTCGATGGCTTCGTCGTCGAGCCGAACGTGCAGGGCCCGCACTCCGGCCGGGTCCTCGTCGTAGAGCGTCGCGGCCACCCGCACCCGGAAGCCGAGGGCCCGGGCCTCCCCGATGCCGCGGAGGGCCCTCGTCCGGACCCGGCCCCCCGCTGGGCGTCGTGCACCTCAGGCGTTGCGGAGTCGAGGCTGACCTGGAGGACCACCGAGCGGTCGAGCTGCTCCAGGGTGGCTCGCCTCGTGCCGCGGGCGAAGACCATCGCGTTGGTGAGGATGGTGCGATCAAGCCCGTCCCCGGCCTCCACCAGCTCCCCGAGCTGCGGATGCATGAAGGGCTCACCGCCGGTGAGGAAGAGCTCGCGACCGCCCATCGAGCGGAACTGAGCGAAGACCTCCCGGGCGACCTCGGGGGTCAACCGACGTGCTGCGGCCTTCGGCGAGGACTCCGCGCAGCAATAGCTGCAGGCGAGGTTGCAGTCGAAGTTCGTGTAGGCCCAGAGCCGCTGGCCGACGGGCGTGCGGTCCCCGAGGGTGAACATCGTGTCCTGTGCCGGGCCGACCACCTTGCGGACCGCGAACCACCACGGTCCGCCGGCGGTCTCGACGTGCTCGTGGGCGACCTCGTGGCCGACGAGCTCGGCCCAGATCGGCAGGTCGACCGCCACAGAGGGCTCGGCGCTGCGAATGCCGAGGAGATCGCCGTGCTCGAGCCGGCGCATCGCCCGGGTGATGAGGAGCAGCAGGCCGCTGCCGCAGTCCATGTCGCCCCCGTCGACGAGGCGGTTGACGTCCCCCACGGGAGTGGGGGTGGCTGCGGCCCGGCCCTCGTCGACAGTCATGAAGTCAACTGTGAGTCGGTGGCCCGGTCGGCGCCGCGGGAATCGGTAACGTCCGGATTACGGCTTTCGGCCGGGCGGCACGGGCTACCGTGTCGGCGGTGACCTCATCGAGCGACGACCTGTGGCGGCCCGCCGACTCCGGGGGGCGACAGGAGTTCTGGGAGGGCGTCCACGACTCCAAGGACGTCGACGGCGTCTCGTGGTGGCAGTCCGTCCCCGGGCTCTCCCTGGGCCTCGTGGACTCCACCGGGCTCCGACCCGACGAGCCGATCATCGACGTCGGGGCCGGGTGGTCGACCCTCGTCGACCACCTCCTCGAACGGGGATGTCGCGACCTCACCGCGATCGACCTGTCCGCCACCGCCCTGCAGACCGTGAGGGACCGCCTCGGTGACGCGGGCCGTCAGGTCGTCCTCGAGGTCGCCGACGTCCTCGACCTGCATCCGAGCCGTCGCTTCGCCCTCTGGCACGACCGTGCCGTCCACCACTTCCTCACCGAGGCGGACGAGCGCGCGGACTACGTCGCGTCACTGGAACGAAGCCTTCGTCCCGGAGGGTGGCTGGTCGTGGCGACATTCGGGCCGGACGGCCCGACGACGTGCAGCGGCCTGCCCATCGTGCGGTTCACCCACGAGGAGCTGGCGGCCCAGTTCCCCGGCTACCGGCTCGTCGACACCGCCGGCGAGGAGCACGAGACGCCCTGGGGTTCCACCCAGCAGTTCACCGCCGTGCTCATGCGTCGACCCGGGGGTCAGGACAGCCGCTCGTAGATGATGGCCATGCCCTGACCGCCGCCGACGCACATCGTCTCGAGGCCGAACTGGCCGTCACGCTCCTGCAGCCCGTGCAGCAGCGTCGTGGTGATTCGCGCGCCGGTCGAGCCGAAGGGGTGGCCGAGCGCGATCGCGCCGCCGTGGACGTTGAGCTTGTCGAAGTCCATGCCCAGGTCGTCGGCGCTCGCCAGCACCTGCACGGCGAAGGCCTCGTTGATCTCGTAGAGGTCCATGTCGTCGATCGTCATGCCCGCCCGGGCGAGGGCCTGGCGCGAGGCCTCGACCGGCCCGAGGCCCATGATCTCCGGGGACAGCCCGGTGACGCCCGTCGAGACGACCCGCGCCAGCGGCGTGAGGCCGAGCGCCTTGGCCTTGGCGTCGCTCATGACGACGACGGCCGCGGCCCCGTCGTTGAGCGGGCAGCAGTTGCCGGCGGTGATCGTGCCCTGCTGGCGGAAGACCGGCTGCAGCGCCGAGACGGCCTCCAGGGCGACGCCCGCGCGCGGGCCGTCGTCCTTGCTGACGACCGTGCCGTCGGCAAGGGTGACGGGCGCGATCTCGGCCGCGAAGAAGCCGTTGGCGATGGCCTTCTCGGCGCGGTTCTGGCTCGTCACGCCCCACTCGTCCATCCGCGAGCGGGCCATCCCGCGCAGGGTCGCGACGTTCTCCGCGGTCTGTCCCATCGCGAGGTAGACGTCCGGCAGCAGGCCGTCCGCCCGCGGGTCGTGCCACGTCTCGTTGGACGCCGCCGTCGCCGCCGAGCGGGCGATCGCCTCGGCGAAGCGCGGGTTCTTGTGGTCCTCCTCGGAGCCGCCCGCGCCCGCGAATCCCGTGTACTGCGAGACACATTCGACGCCACCGGACAGGAAGACCTCGCCCTCGCCGGCCTTGATGGCGTGGAACGCCATGCGGGTCGTCTGGACGCTCGAGGAGCAGAACCGGTTGACCGTCGCACCCGGGACGCTGTCGTAGCCCGCGAGCACGGCGATGACGCGGGCGAGGTTGGAGCCGTGCTTGCCGGCCGGCTCGGCGCAGCCCCAGTAGAGGTCGTCGATGTCCTGGGGGTCGAGGCCCGGCACCTTGGCGATCGCGGCCTGGAGCACCTGAACGGACAGGTCGTCGGGCCGGACGTCCTTGAGGGACCCCTTGAAGGCGCGCCCGATCGGCGTACGGGCGGTCGAGACGATGACGGCTTCGGTCACGAGGTCCTCCTGGGACGGCGGTGTCTGCGGGGTGGAGCAACAGGTAAGCGGGTGCTTAGTCCGCCCCACGATGGTATGCCGTGTGCTCCCGGGCGGGGTAGCCCCGCCCCTGTGCCCTCGGTCTCTGCGTCGTCACGTCAGGCGTCACTCCCGCTGGAGGCAGCCACCAGCCTGCTGCGTGTCCTCGCGCAGCACCCGTCGCTGGGTCGGGCGGGCCTCGTCGTAGCGGGTCACCCCGAGCGCGGTCAGCTCGACGAAGAGCGAGCGGCGATCCTGCGTGCACGCCGACCGCTGCAGCAGCCCGTCGACCTCGAGACGACTCACCAGCCGGGAGAGCGCGCTCTGACTGACGTGGGCGCTCTCGGCGAGCTCGCTCATCCGCAGTGAGTGGTCGGGGGCGTGGCTCAGCTGCTGGAGGACCTCGAACTCGCTGGCGCTGAGCCCGTGACCGGCCTGCAGCTCGCGGTCGAGAGCGCAGGTGAGCCGCTGGTAGCGGCCCATCAGCTCGTGCCAGCCTGCAGCGAGCGCGTCGTCGTCGACCGGGACCATCCCCAAACCCTAACACATGAGTGTGCATCTAATGTTTGTGCAAATAATGCTTGTGCAACTGATGCAGATGCATAAGACTCGACCACCATGACGACCACGACGCCGCGCACCTCCGACCTCTCGGACGACCCCCGCCGAGACCGACCCGCGCCCGACGACGCACCCACCGCGATCCACGGCGCCCGGGGCTGGAGCCGCCGCACCTGGCTGCTGCTCGTCGTCCTCTGTGGCGCCCTGTTCCTCGACAGCCTCGACATCTCCATGGTCGGCGTGGCACTGCCCTCCATCGGCTCCGACCTCGGCATGACGGCCTCCGGGCTGCAGTGGATCGTCAGCGGCTACGTCCTCGGCTACGGCGGGCTGCTGCTCCTCGGCGGCCGCTCCGCCGACCTGCTCGGCCGGCGCTCGGTCTTCCTGATCGCCGTCGCCGTCTTCGGCATCGCCTCGGTCGCCAGCGCGTTCCTCAGCAACGAGCTCGCCCTCGTCGCACTGAGATTCGTCAAGGGCGTCGCCGCCGCCTTCACTGTCCCGGCCGGCCTCTCGATCATCACCACGACCTTCGCCGAGGGGCCGGCACGCAACCGGGCTCTCAGCATCTACACCGTCTGCGGGGCCAGCGGCTTCTCCCTCGGGCTCGTCGTGGGCGGCCTGCTCACCGAGCTGAGCTGGAGGGCGACCTTCCTGCTCCCCGGACCGGTAGCCCTGGTGCTGCTCCTCGTCGGCTGGCGCGTCGTCCCGGCGGCCACGCGCACCGCCGCCCGGCTGTCCGACTTCGACCTCGTGGGCGCCGTCACGAGCACCACGGGCCTGCTCCTCTTCGTGGTGGGCGTCGTCGAGGCCCCCACTCTCGGCTGGACCAGCCCGGTGGTCCTCGGGCTGCTCGTCGCGAGCCTCGGCCTCGGGGCCCTGTTCGTTCGCACCGAACGCCGGCACGCGACCCCCCTCGTCCGGCTCGGCATCCTGCGGGCGCCGCACATCGTCCACGCCAACGTCTCCGGCGCCGTGATGGCCGGGTGCTACTTCTCCTTCCAGTTCCTCCTCACGCTCTACCTGCAGAACTCGCTCGGCTGGTCGCCACTGACGATGGCTCTCGGGTTCCTGCCCGCCGGCCTGCTCGTCGTCGCCAGCGCGACCTCGATGGACAAGGTGCTCGAACGCGTCCGCACCCAGGTCCTCATCGCCGTCGGGCTGGCCTCGTTCCTGGTCGCCTACGTCCTCTTCCTGCGCGTCGACCCCGGCCTCGGGTATGCCGCGCTGCTGCTCCCGACGATGCTGCTGCTCGGCGTCGGCTTCGCGCTCACCTTCCCGTCGATCAACGCCCAGGCGACCTCCGGGATCCACGACGACGAGCAGGGGCTGGCCTCCGGCCTGGTCAACACGAGCGTCCAGATCGGGGGAGCCGTGGTGCTCGCCGTCGTGTCGGCGATCCTCGCCGCCGCGGGGACGGCCGACGGTCCGGCCCGGCCGGGAGCGCTCATCCCCGGGATGCTCGGGAGCCTGCAGGTCATCGTCGCCATCACCGCGGTCGGGGTGCTCGCCTCGTTCGGGATGCTGCTGATCGGTCGGCGATCACAGGTCGTGCTCGAGACCGAGGGGCTAGGTGTCGCAGAGCCGCTGGCCTCCCGGCAGGAGGCCTGCACCTCGAATTGACCCGGTGGGTGAGCCCGCCACCCGGTGAGCCGGTGGGCCGCTCGTCCAGCCGAGTGATCAGGGCGGCATGCCGTCGACGGGCACTAGGGTGACGGCGTGGCTGCTGCCTGGACGATGACGGTCGCCCGTGACGACCTCGCCGACGTCGTCGTCCCCGAGCACCCCGTCCCGACGGCCGGCCCCCGCGAGGCGGTCCTCGCCATCGACCGGATCGGTCTCACCGCCAACAACATCACGTATGCCGTGCTCGGCGACTCCTTCCGCTACTGGGACCACTTCCCGACGCCCGAGCCCGGTCGCGGCATCCCGCCGGTGTGGGGCTTCGCCGACGTCGTGGAGTCCCGGGCCGAGGGCGTCACGGTCGGCGACCGCGTCTACGGCTACTACCCGGCCGGCTCGCACACCGTCGTGCAGCCGGCTCGGGCGGACGCCCGCGGCTTCCGCGACGGGGCTGCGCACCGCCGCACCCTCCCCTCGCCGTATGCCGTGCACTCGCTCACCGGCGGCGACCCGGCATACGAGGTGGAGCGGGAGGACCTGCTCGTCCTCTTCCGCCCGCTGTTCTACACCTCGTTCATGCTCGCCGACTTCCTCGTCGACCACGAGCTCTTCGGCGCGCAGCGCGTGCTCTTGTCCTCGGCCTCGAGCAAGACCGCCTACGGCACGGCCTACGAGCTGCACGCCCAGGGGGTCGAGGTCGTCGGGCTGACGTCGGCCCGTCACGTGGGGTTCGTGCGCGGGCTCGGTTGCTACGACGAGGTGCTCGGTTATGACGAGGTCGGGGAGCTGGACCCCTCGCGGACCGCTGTCCTTGTCGACGTCGCGGGTCGGCCCGGGCTGTCGCAGGACCTGCGGACGCAGCTCGGTGCGGCCCTGGTCCACGAGGTGGGCGTCGGGGTCACGCACCAGGTGGCCTCCGTCGCGGGCACCCTCGCCGAGACCGGGCCACGAATGTTTTTTGCCCCCGACCAGATGCAGAAGCGCTCCGCCGACTGGGGACGGGAGCGACTCGACGCGACCTTCGCCGAGTCGTGGCGACGGTTCGCGGTCGAGGCGCAGGGCTGGGTCGACGTCATGGGCGGGACCGGACCCGACGCGGTCCGGGACGCGTGGCTCGCCGTGCTCGCCGGCCGCCTGGACCCCAGGACGGGATACGTCCTCACTCCCTGAGCCGGCCCGCTCGGCGTCCAGAACGGGGCAGCTGGCGAGTTCTGGACGGGCCCGTGGCGGGGGGCGGCACACAGAACGGGGCAGGTGACGAGTTCTGAACGGGCCTCTGGGCTGGGCGGCGTGCAGAACCGGGCAGGTGACGAGCTCTGGACGCGTCCGGCCGCGCGGTCAGGCGGACGTGCCCGCCGCCGCGTCCCGGTCTGCCGGCAGCTCGGTATCGGGCGCGGGCGCGACCTCCCCCGACCGGTCGGGGAAGGGACGACGCACCCGGTGGAGCACGACGGCCCATCGCCCGCGAGGCCCGCGCGCCTGACCGCCGATGCTGGCCGCGCTGACCTCGGTGCCGGGGTCGCGGACGGCGCGGGTGGCCGCATTCGCGACGGGACGGACGGCGTCGCCGCGCCGGGGGTCGGGAGCGAGCGGCTCGACGTCCGGCCAGAGCCCGAGCGCGACACAGACCGAGGGCAGCATCGCCGAGGCGGCACGGGCATACCCGGCCGGTGAGGGGTGGAACCGGTCCTTGCTGAACATCTCCGCCGGGCGCTCGGCGAACTCCGGCCCGATGAGGTCGCCGAGCGAGACGGTGCGACCACCGGCTTCGACGACGCAGACCGTCTGGGCCGCCGCGAGGTCGCGGCTCCACCGGCGGGCGAGAGCCCGCAGGGGCTGACCCACCGGCTGGAGGGTGCCGAGGTCGGGGCAGGTGCCGACGACGACCTCCGCGCCCGCCTCGCGCAGCCGCCGGACGGCCCCCTCGAGGTGGCGCACGGCGATGGACTTGTCGATGCGGTGGGTGACGTCGTTGGCGCCGATGCTGATCACGGCCACGTCGGGGTGGGGGACGACGTCGAGCGCGTTGACGACCTGGAGGTCGAGGTCGCGGGACTCGGCACCGCTCACGGACACGTTGGTGAGCCGCACTGCGCGGCCGCTGAAGGCGGAGACCCCCGTGGCGAGGATCGCGCCGATGGTCTGGTGCGCGTGGTCGGCGCCGAGGCCGGCCGCGGAGCTGTCGCCGAGGACGACCATCTGGAGCGGCGCCCCCACACCGGCGCCATAGCTGCCGTTGTCGTCCGGCGGCGACTCGAAGGGCTGACCGACGATCCGCCGCGCGAGCACGGCCTCGACCTTGATGACGCCGTAGCCGAGGGCGCCGACCGCGCCCAGGCCGGCCACGCCGAAACCGCCGCCGTATGCCGCGACCTGGGCGATCCTGCGCGCTCGCCGTGCCCTACCCATGACGCCCCCTCGGTCCTCGACCACGGTAGCGCGTCCGACCACGGCCGGGTGCCCTGTTCTGCGGAGCCCGAAGGGCCGGCCAACCATCTGAGAGGATGACGAGGTGAAGTATGCCGAGCACATCTCCGAACTCGTGGGGAACACCCCCCTCGTCAAGCTCTCCGTGGTCACCGAGGGCATCGCCTGCACGGTGCTCGCCAAGGTCGAGTACCTCAACCCCGGCGGGTCGGTCAAGGACCGCATCGCGCTGCGGATGATCGATGCCGCCGAGGCGTCCGGGGAGCTGAAGCCCGGGGGCACGATCGTCGAGCCGACGTCGGGCAATACCGGTGTGGGGCTCGCCCTGATCGCCCAGCGACGGGGCTACCAATGCGTATTCGTCTGTCCGGACAAGGTCGCCGAGGACAAGCGCAACGTGCTCAAGGCCTACGGTGCCGAGGTCGTGGTCTGTCCGACCGCGGTCCACCCCGACCACCCGGACTCCTACTACTCGGTCTCGGACCGCCTCGTCCGCGAGATCGACGGGGCGTGGAAGCCGAACCAGTACGCCAACCCCGAGGGCCCCAACAGCCACTACGCCTCCACCGGGCCCGAGATCTGGGCCGACACCGAGGGCGAGGTGACCCACTTCGTCGCCGGCGTGGGCACCGGCGGGACGATCACCGGCACCGGTCGCTATCTCAAAGAGGTGTCCCACGGCGCCGTCCGGATGATCGGGGCCGACCCGGAGGGCTCGGTCTACTCCGGCGGCACCGGTCGGCCCTACCTCGTCGAAGGGGTGGGCGAGGACTTCTGGCCCGCGGCCTACGACCCCTCGGTCGTCGACGAGGTCATCGCCGTCTCCGACGCCGAGTCCTTCGCGATGACCCGGCGACTCGCCCGCGAGGAGGGCCTGCTCGTCGGCGGCTCCTGCGGCATGGCGGTCGTGGCGGCGCTGCGCGCAGCGCGGGACCTGCCCCCCGAGGCCGTGGTCGTCGTCCTCCTGCCCGACTCCGGCCGCGGCTACATGTCGAAGATCTTCAACGACGAGTGGATGAGCTCCTACGGCTTCCTCCACGACACCGGCGAGACCACCGTCGGCGACGTCCTGCGCACCAAGAGCGGGGCGCTTCCGGCCCTGGTGCACACCCACCCCAACGAGACGATCCGCACGGCGATCGACATCCTGCGCGAGTACGGCGTGTCGCAGATGCCCGTCGTCAAGGCCGAGCCCCCGGTGATGTCGGGCGAGGTCGCTGGCGCGGTCAGCGAGCGCGCGCTGCTGGAGCTGCTCTTCACCCAGAAGGCGCATCTCGCCGACGCGGTCGAGGCGCACATGGAGCCCGGGCTGCCCCTGGTGGGCGCCGGCGAGAAGGTGTCCATCGCCAGGCACGAGCTCGAGATCTCCGACGCGATCCTCGTCGTCGATGGCGGCAAGCCGATCGGCGTCCTGACTCGCGCCGACCTGCTCGGCTTCCTCAGCGACTGAGCCTTCCCCCACGTCGCGATGGCGACGGGGGAGTGCTCCCCATGGCGCAACGACTCGCGCCCCGTAGGCTGGGAGGACGCTGGGAACACCCTGGGTTTTCCGGGTGACGTGGTGGGGACAGGGGCAGACGATGGTGGTATTCGCCAAGGGCGCCGATCCCGAGGTGCTCGATGCATCGGCCCGACGACTGACCGAGTTCGGTGGGCAGTGCGGCGAGATCCGCGGCACGGTGGCGACCGTGTTCGGCGCGCTGGGGGAGCAGTGGGTGGGCTCCGACCGGCAGCAGTATGCCGCGCAGGCGCGAGTGATCGACGGCCGGCTCGCCCGCTGCGCCGAGACCCTCGGCGCCCTCGGGGAGAGGTTGCGCGCCAACGCCGCTGCGCAGCGGCATACCAGCAGCGGCGCCGGACCGAGCGGACCGAGCGGACCGAGCGGACCGAGCGGACCGAGCGGACCGAGCGGACCGAGCGGGCAGGGTGTCGTGCTGGCCGGTTACGGGCCTGGCGGCAGCCCCGGCGGCAGCGCTCCACCTCCCGCGAGCACCGCAAGCGGCTATGCCGTCGGCCCGCCGAAGAGGCCCGACTTCACCTGGGACGAGGGCTTCGCCTACAACTCCAGGGACGGCGGGTTCGGCGACTGGGTCGACAAGCAGAAGTGGCTGGCCAAGACGGAAGGCGCGAAGATCGTGCGGCCCGACCTCGACGACGCGCTCGCGGCCTACGAGCACTACTGGGACAACGACGGCAAGCCTCTGCGGATCGACTACGAGGAGGCCTACCGGGAGGACTCCGCCGTCCGGACCAACGTCGACAACGAGGTCTCCCGCACGGCGAAGGCCGTCGACGAGCTCGTGCGGTCGGGTCAGACCAGCTTCTCGGTGAGCGGTCCGGGTCATGCCAGCGACGTCTACCCGACGACCGAGAACTGGCAGAAGACGGTCGGCGGATACCAGCAGTGGAGCAGCGCCGACGTCAGCGTGTCGGACGGCGTCGTGACGATGTCGGTCACGGTCCACGCCGAGGACCACGACAACTTCAACCGGGGCCAGGCCGACATCGGCAGCGGTGCCCCTGACGACGAGAACGGGCGGTTCACCGAGATCGGCTGGGCGAGGCCGTTCGACACGCACGGCGAGGTCGTGCGCACCGTGACGTGGGACGTCGGCGACCCGCCGCCGTCGATGGACTTCGGCAGTGGCGAGGAGCACCGCAACCCGGGTAGCGAGGACCGCACCGACAACCGCGGCAACCCCGACACGAGGCCGGGGCAGTGACCGCGACTCCGGACGGGTGGGGAGCAACAGGTGAGACCAATAGGTCGCTCTGGTAACCGAACCCGCGTCGTGGCCGGCTCGATGATCTGGATGGTCGTCGTGGGCACGACGGCTTGCACGTCGACACCCGACCCGACCCCCACCAGCAGCAGGAGCGGCACGATGAGCACCGAGAACGGCAAGCAGGGCACCGGAGAGGTGCATCATGACCTCGCCCCGCTGACGTCGCGGTTCGCCGCCCTGGGCACCCCGGAGTCGGCGACGTGGCTCTCCGGCGAGCTCGGCGGCAGTGCGCCCGGTCCGACGACCTACTGGATCGACGCCGTCGTCACGGTCTCGCCCGCCGTGGCAACGATGCTCCTCGCCACTGCGCCCCAGCCCACGACGACGGGCCCCGACGTGATCCCCTCTCTCACCCCGGCGCTGCCCGCCGGGCCGCTCAGCACCGGCACCGACCTCGACGCGCTCTTCGCAGCAGGACAGTTCCGGGCCACGGCCTACCTCACCTCCGACGGCAGGACGGTGGTCCTGGTCGCCAAGGGACAGTAGGCCGTCGGGCGACAGGGGAGCGCTGACCCTTGGCGGCGTCGGTCGTCAGGCGATCCGGGTAGTCAGGCTATCCGGCGCGCCATCGCGGGGGCCGGGTCACCGACGAGGTCGGGGTGAAAGATCGCGGCGAGCGCCTCGACGCCGTCCACGAGCCGAGGGCCCGGCCGGGCGAACGAGGCGTTGGCGTCGACGGCCCAGACAGGGATGCCCGGGGGCAGGATGCCTTGCCCGACAAGGGTTGTGGTCAGCGCTGACGCGTCGTCCAGGTGGTAGCCGCAGGGTGCGGCGACGATCACTTCGGGTGATCCCGCGAGCGCCTCCTCCCAGGTGACCCGCACGGACTTCGCCCGCGCTGTCCCGATGACGTTCAGGCCCCCGGCACGGGTGACCATCTCGGGCACCCAGTGACCCGGGGCGAAGGGCGGGTCGGTCCACTCGAGGACGAGCGCGCGCACGGGCCGGGCCGTCGCGACGGCGGCCTCGACCTCGGCGAGCCGGGCCTGCTGCCGCGCGACGATCTCGCGGGCGCGGGCCTCCCGGCCCGTCGCCAGCCCCAGCGTCACCACCGAGGCGAGCACCTCCTCGAGGGAGTGGGGGTCGATGGTGAGGACCTCTGCGCGACACCCCAGGTGCGCGAGGGCCTCGTCGACCATGGAGACGTCGACCGCGCAGACGGCGCAGAGGTCCTGGGTGACGACGAGGTCGGCGTCGAGGTCGGCCAGCGCGCCGGCGTCCAGGTGGTAGAGGTCCTCACCGGTGCGCAGCAGCTCGGCAACCACCCGGTCGATCTCGGCCGGCGCCAGCCCGGTCGGCAGGGTGGAGGTCGAGACGATCCGCCGCGAGCGGGCCTCGACCGGTTCGTCGCACTCGAAGGTCACGCCCACCACGTCGTCCCCCGCCCCCAGGGCGAAGAGGATCTCTGTCGTCGAGGGGAGGAGGGACACGATTCGCATGGCTACGAGGGTAATCCGTCGGTGCGCCTACCGCAGCAGAGCCCCGACCGGGTCGGCGGCGGTGACGACGGCCGGCTCGAACTGGAAGACCAGACGTGCCGTGATCCGGCCCGACAGCACCTCGGTGATCGCGTCGTTCACCTGGGCGAGGTCGCGCGTCTCGGCGACGACCCGGGTCCGACATGCGGCGTGCAGGGCGAAGACCTCGGCGAGGTCCTGGCGCGTGCCGACGATGGAGCCGATGACCGAGATCCCCTTGATCACGGTGTCGAAGATGGAGATGTTCATCGTGTCGTCCGCAGGCAGGGACACGCAGACCAGGCGGCCACCGCGACGCAGTGAGGCGAACGCTTGCTCGAACACTCGCGGGGACGCGGCGAGCACGACGGCGACGTCGAGCCCACCCTGGGCCTGGATGGCCGCGACGGGGTCGACCTCGGCCGCGTTGACGAGCTGCTCGGCGCCGAGCTCGGCAGCGAGGTCGAGCTTGGCCTGCTCGATGTCGATGGCGACGACGGTGCCGCCCATGATGCGGGCGTACTGCACCGCGAGGTGGCCGAGACCACCGACACCGAAGATGCCGACCCGTTCGCTGGGCATGACGTGGGCGACCTTGAGGGCCTTGTAGGTGGTGAGGCCGGCGCAGCTGAGGGGTGCGGCGTCGAGCGAGCTGATGCCGTCGGGCACCGCCACGACGTAGGTCGAGCTGGCGACCGCATACTCGGCGAACGCGCCGTCGATGGAGTAGCCGCTGTTCTGCTGCGCCTCACACAGGGTCTCGCGGCCGTCGATGCAGTAGCGGCAGCGGCCGCAGGCGCGACCGAGCCAGGGGATTGCCACGCGCTCACCGACCGTGCGGTCGGTCACGCCGTCGCCGAGCTTCTCGACGATGCCGATTCCCTCGTGCCCGGGCACGACCGGCAAGGTCGGCTTGGCGGGCCAGTCTCCCTGTGCCGCATGGATATCGGTGTGGCACAACCCGCACGTCTCGAGGCGGACCAGGACCTGTCCGGCCTTCGGCTCGGGGATGTCCCTCTCGACGATCTCGAGCGGTGCTCCGAACGCGGTGACAACTGCTGCCTTCATGGGGCGTCCTTCGGTGAGGGCCCGGACCGCGGGCCGACAGGGTGGTCGGCGCGCGCGCTGGGCGTCTGTCTCAACTCTCGGCGGACGCGCATGGCCCCGGCAGAGGCGAACGTCCCCGAAGGTCCCGGGACCTTCGACTCATCCGACGGCCGCTTCGTCGATCGAGACTTGAGGACATGCCCTCCACCACCGCAGAACGGGTCCTCACGGTCGGCGTGGTCCGCGAGACCGCCCCTCGCGAGCGCCGCGTCGCCCTCGACCCCGAGGTCACCAAGCGCCTCGTCGCCTCCGGTCACACCGTGCTCGTCGAGCGGGGCGCCGGGGAGGCGGCGAGCCTTCCCGACGCGGCATACGGGCTCGCGGGGGCCTGCGTGGTCTCGCGGGCCGAGGTCGTCGCGACCTGCGACGTGCTCGCCGTGGTCCGCCCGCCCGACGCCGCCCTCGTCGCGTCCCTGCGCGCGGGGCAGCTGCTGATCGGGGTGCTCGAGCCCCTGCTCAACGTCTCCATGGTGCGCGACCTCGCCGCTCGACAGGTGACCGCCGCCTCCTTCGACCTGCTCCCGCGCACGCTCAGCCGCGCCCAGGCCATGGACGCCGGCAGCTCGCAGGCCAGCGCCGCGGGATATCGCGCCGGCATCGTCGCCGCCGCGTCCTTCGACCGGTACTTCCCGATGATGATCACCGCGTCCGGCACCGCGGCGCCCGCCAAGGTGATCGTCCTCGGTGCGGGAGTCGCGGGCCTCCAGGCGATCGGGACGGTCAAGCGCCTCGGTGCCGTGGTCACCGGCTACGACGTGCGCCCGGCGTCCCGGGCCGAGGTCGAGTCGCTCGGCGCCACCTTCCTCACCTCGTCCGTCGCCGAAGGAGCCGCCGCCGGCGGCTACGCCCGGGCGCTGACGGCCGAGGAGGCGGTGTCCCAGCAGGACGAGCTGGCCCGCCACCTCGTGACCTACGACGTGATCATCACCACGGCCAAGGTGCCCGGCCGCACCCCACCGCTGCTGGTCACGGCGGCGACCCTCGCCGCCCTGCGGCCCGGCTCCGTCTGCATCGACCTCGCGGCCACCGACCAGCGCGGCAACGTGGCGGGCTCGGTCGACGGGCAGCACGTCGTCACGAGCGGCGGCGTCGTGGTCATCGGTGCCGGCAACCTCGCCTCCGACCTCGCCACCTCCTCGTCCCATATGTATGCGCGCAACGTCCTCGCGCTGTTGCTGTCCCTGGCCCCCGCCGGGGTCGTCACCATCGACCCCGACGACGAGGTCCACACAGCGGTCGTCGTCTGCCACGACGGGCTCGCCACCCACGTGGGCACCCCGCAAGCCGTCCCGTCCCCGACCGAGAGCCGTGTCCCATGACTGCCAGCCTCGGCGCCTCCGCGGCGGCCGTCCGTCAGGTCACCGCCGACGACGTCGGCCTGCAGCTCGCGTACGCCCGCCACGTCATGGTCGTGCCTGGGTTCGGGCTGGCCGCCGCGCAGGCCCAGCACGAGGTCGCCGAGCTGGCAGCGCTGCTGACCACGCACGGCACCGAGGTGCAGTACGCCATCCACCCCGTCGCCGGTCGGATGCCCGGCCACATGAACGTCCTGCTCGCCGAGGCGAACGTGCCCTACACCCAGATGCTCCAGCTCGAGGAGGCCAACTCGGCCTTCGACGCGTGCGACGTCGCGCTCGTGATCGGCGCCAACGACGTCACGAACCCGGCCGCCCGGCGAACGGGAAACGCCCTGTCGGGTATGCCGATCCTCGACGTCGACCACGCCAGGTCGGTCGTCGTGATCAAGCGCTCGATGAGCCCCGGCTACGCCGGCATCGCCAACGACCTGTTCTCGGACCCGAAGACCGGCATGTTGTTCGCCGACGCCAAGCAGGGGCTCGCCGACATCACCCTCGCCGTGAAGCAGTACGTCGCCGCGTGACCCGTTCGTCGTGGCCGGTTCCGGTCACGGACTTCAGTACCACCGCAGGAAGAGATGAGCGCCATGACCACCATCGTCGACGACACCACCACGACCCACACCCGCTCGGACACCCGCCCCGACACCCGTGCCGCCGCCACACGACCGACCCACACGCTCTACGCGAGGCCGGGTGACGCCGGCAGCATCGTGCACCTGAGGTCGAGGTACGAGAACTTCATCGGGGGCGAGTGGGTCGCGCCCCGGGGCGGTCACTACGGTCTCGACCTCGCCCCCGCGACCGGCCAGCCCTTCGCCGAGTATGCCCGGTCGACCGTCCCCGACATCGACCTCGCCGTCGCTGCGGCGACGCGGGCGTTCCCGGCGTGGGCAGCCACGTCCACGATCGACCGCGCCGCGGTCCTCATCGCCATCGCCGACCGGCTGCAGGAGCACCTGGAGCAGATCGCCGTCCTCGAGTCCTGGGAGAACGGCAAGCCGGTGCGCGAGACCCTCGGCGCCGACGTGCCGCTGATGATCGACCACTTCCGCTACTTCGCGGCCGCGATCCGCACCCAGGAGGGGTCGATCAAGAAGCTCTCGGCCGAGCTCGTCTCCTACCACTTCGTCGAGCCGATCGGCGTCGTCGCGCAGATCATCCCGTGGAACTTCCCGCTGCTGATGGCGGCCTGGAAGCTGGCCCCGGCACTGGCTGCCGGCAACACCGTCGTCCTGAAGCCGGCCAGCGCGACGCCGGTCTCGATCCTCTACGTGATGGAGCTGATCGAGGACATCGTCCCGCCCGGTGTCGTCAACGTCGTCAACGGCAGTGGCGCCGCTCTGGGTCGCGCCCTGGTCGAGCACGAGGGCGTCGGGAAGGTCGCCTTCACCGGGTCGACCGAGACCGGCCGCCAGATCATGCAGTACGCCATCAAGAACATCATCCCGTCGACCATGGAGCTCGGCGGCAAGTCGCCGAACGTGTTCTTCGACGACGTCGCCCGCGAGAAGGACGACTTCTACCGCAAGGCCATCGAAGGCTTCACGATGTTCGCCCTGAACAAGGGTGAGATCTGCTCGTGCCCGTCCCGGGCCCTGTTGCAGAAGGGCCTGGTGACCGGTGGGTTCCTCGAGGACGCCGTCGCCCGCGTCGACCGCATCGTCGTCGGAGACCCGCTCGACACCGCGACCGAGATGGGCCCCCAGAACAGCGAGGACCAGGTCCAGAAGATCTCGGCCTACCTCGAGCTCGGCCCCCTCGAGGGTTGTGAGGTGCTGACCGGTGGATCCCGCCTCGAGCTGCCCGGCGACCTGGGGGGCGGCTACTTCGTGCAGCCGACCGTGTTCAAGGGGCGCAACGACATGCGCGTCTTCCAGGAGGAGATCTTCGGTCCGGTCGTGACCGTCGCCGAGTTCGCCGACTACGACGAGGCCATCTCCATCGCCAACCACACCATCTACGGTCTGGGGGCCGGGGTCTGGAGCCGTGACGCCGACGTCACCTACGAGGCCGGACAGGACATCAAGGCCGGTCGGGTGTGGGTCAACACCTACAACCAGTACCCGGCGGGCGCCGGCTTCGGTGGCTACAAGCAGTCCGGATACGGCCGCGAGACCGATCAGCAGACGCTGCGCAACTACCAGGAGGTCAAGAGCGTGCTCGTCAACCACGACCAGAAGCCGCTCGGCTTCTTCGTCTGAGCCGTCTTGGTCCGACCGCTCCAGCCGGTCGAGGGTCAGCCGGTCGAGGGTCAGGTGGTGGCTGCGGCCACCGTCTGGCCCTCGCGGGTGTGGACCTGGATCATCTTGATGTTGGCCGCCTTGACCCAGCAGGCGGTCGTGAGGGTCGTGCGGCCCGACGGGGTGCCGCTCCAGCTCGCCACGTCCCAGGAGCGGCCCTGGAGGTCGGTGACCTCGAGGTAGAGCACGCCGCTCGTCGGGAGGTCCGAGCCCGAGAGGTCCACCTGCGTCCCCCACCCCCGGGTGACGAGAGCGATGTCGACGGACGTGGCGCTTCCGGCCGGTCCTCGGGCGACGATCCGCGAGGTGGGTGGCTCGTCCAGTCGGGAGATCGCGGGCGCCAGCGCGACGCCGACCCCGCCTGCAGCGACGACCAGTACGGCGGCAGCCGCGACCAGGCGCCACCGTCCGCGAAGGCGCTGGGCCCGGACCGCGTCGAGCAGCGCCGGTGGCGTGCTCGAGGGGCCGACGGGGTCCGAGAACTCCGCCGCCCCCGTCACGCCGGTGAGGATGGCCGGGGCGTCCTCGGCGTCGACGAGGTCGAGGAGAGAGGGCAGTCCGGAGAACTGCGCCGACTCCTGCTGGCAGGTCTCGCAGTGCCGCAGGTGCCGGGTGAAGTCGCGGTGCTCGTCGCCGGACAGGCCACCGAGGACGAAGGCGCCGAGGAGGTGATGGAGCTCGTCGTCGTTCTGGTGGGTGCTCACTGCGTCACTCCCATCTCGTCGAGGATCGCCCGCAGGGACCGAACAGCGTAGTAGGCGCGGGACTTCACCGTCCCTGCCGGTATGCCGAGGGCGGCGGCGGTCTCGACGACGGTGAACCGTCGGTAGTACAGGGCGAGGACGACCTCGCGGTGGTCGGGCTGGAGGCGGGAGAGCGCGTCCTCGACGAGGATCTGGTCGAGGGCCCGGTCGATCTCCACGGCGGGGTTCGTCGCCCGGGGGTCGATGCGGCTGCGCGAGTCGTCGTCGCGGTCCTCGGCGACCTCGACGACGCGGCGCCCCGCGGCGCGGTGCATGTCGATGAGGATGTTGCGGGTGGTCTGGAAGAGGTAGGCGCGCATGCTCGTCACCTCGGGGGCCTGTCGCCAGACCCGCATGATCGCCTCCTGGACGACGTCGTCGACGCGCGACTGGTCGACCGACGTCCGGCCGATGAACCGCCGCAGCGCCGGCGCGTGCTCGCGGTAGATGCCGGCGACGACATCCTCGTCGAGCGGTGCCATGGACGCTCCTCTCCCGTGCCGACCCATCGTGCCCCACATGTCCTCATCGAGGAGGGAGACGCCCGGAGCGGCGTCCCGGTTCACCTGAACCGATCTGCGCGCCCCGGCGTCTACTCCCGTGCCGCCCTCTCCGGCGGCCGCGGTGGCCACCACGGAACAGCCCCCCGGATCGCTCCCCACCCGGTGCGACCCACCGACCCAAGGGAGTCCCACCATGTCCGTGCGCCTCGACCACCCACGTCCCGCTCGCCCCCTTCTCGCCACTGTGGGTGGAGCCGCCGTCCTCGCTCTCACCCTCGCCGCCTGTGGCTCGAGCGGCACCACCGCACCCGCTGCCGCGTCCAGCAGCTCGACCGCCGCCGCCCCCGCCGCCGCCACTGCCGCCACCGTCCGGGTCGCCTCGACCAGTCTCGGCAAGGTCGTCGTCGACACCGCCGGGCGCACCCTCTACATGTTCACCAAGGACACCAAGGACTCCGGCAAGAGCGTCTGTGCCGGCCAGTGCGCGACGGCCTGGCCGGCATACACGACCACGGCCACACCGACCGCCGACGGCGTGAGCGGCACGCTGGGGACGCTGACGACCGCGGGCGGCGCCAAGCAGGTCACCCTCGGCGGCTGGCCGCTCTACTACTTCGACAAGGACAAGGCGTCCGGGGACGTCCTCGGCCAGGACGTCGGCAAGGTCTGGTTCGTCCTGGACTCCAACGGGACGCCCGTGGAGGCCGGAGCCACCACGACGGGCTGACCCCGCTCAGGTCGCGCATCTGCGGTCAGGTCGCGCACCCAGG
>NZ_JANXRJ010000144.1 GCF_025353065.1 Lapillicoccus sp. | reverse complement strand
TCTTGTCGAGACGGACCAGGCAGATCTCACGCACGAGATCAGTCCTCGACCTGAACGTGGGTGCTGGTCCACTCGACGAGTGCGTCGAGGTCGTCCGCCGTGCCGTGATCGCGAAGGATCTGAGCGTCCTGCTCGCCGAGCAGACGACGCATCTCCCGCTCCAGCGCGGACGCCACGACGGCAGCTCGACTCGTCGCCTTTCCCGTCGCGACGGCGTGGTCGAGGAAGGCGACCATCTCGTCGGGCAGACGGACGGCGATCTGGGTACTCATGTGCCAAGGGTAACGCAGTGAATCCCATAATGGGATGCCTCCCAGGAGCGCAGGCCCTCTCTTGCCGGGCGAGTCAGCTCGGGCGGCGACGCTCGGTGCGATGGCCATCCGGATCAATGCAGAGTCGTCGTCCACCATGCCGACGGCCAGGATCTCGTCGCCCGACGCCACACCCGAACGGACCCGGCCAGCTCTGGCGCGCCCAGGCTCCAGTTCCAGCCGAGGTCACCCGGATGCAGCTGGACCGGCATACGGTCCTGCTGACAGGCCACCACCGCCTCGACGACCTTGTCCAACGAGTCCGTCGTCCCCTGCTCCAGCGTGATCAACTCCCACCGATCCAACCCCAGACCACAGCGGCGTGGCACTGCGAGCCACGGCCCAGGGACAGATGAGGTTCTCGTTTGCTGAGCTGGAGTCCCCACGCTCGTAAGGTTGGAGTCCTCACATGGCGCCGGAGGAGTTCGGAGCTCAGCTCGACGAACGGACAACCGTTTTTACCCTGGGGCGCATCATCTGGCACTTCGCGACACGGCTGACCGAGCAGCGAGCGATGTTCTGCGGCCCGATGGCGCGGCTGAGGCGGTCGAACGAGCATGTCAGCCACTACCGGCCGACCGACCTGCCAGCGTGACCGATTTCGCCAGCGCGTGGTTCGCCGCGAGGCCCGCGTAACTCCGGTACGTCAACCCGGCCACGACGAGTCAGGTGCAAGACTTCCGGCTCTGGTGCCTCACTAGCCGTAGTGGTAGCGGCAGGCGGCGACGCGGACCTCGTCGCCGACCACCTTGTAGACGAGGCGGTGCTCATCGGTAACGCGCCTCGACCAGTAGCCGGCGAAGTCGTGCTTGAGGGCCTCCGGCTTGCCGATACCTTCGTTGCCGTGCCGCTGGATATCGGCCAGCAGCAGGTTGATCCGCTTGAGGACCCTGCGGTCCTGCGCCTGCCACCAGAGGTAGTCCTGCCAGGCGTTCTCGTCCCAGACGAGCAGCACCTCAGACGGGGTCGATGACGTCGTGCGGGGCGCCGCGACCGGCCTCGAGGCGTTCCATGGCGTCGAGGAGGCGGCGCGCGTTGGCGGGCGAGCGCATCAGGTAGGCCGTCTCGCGCAGCGACTGGTAGTCCTCGAGGGAGACGATGACCACCGGTTCGTGCCCTGCGCGGGTGATCACGATTTCCTCGCGATCGTTGGCGACGCTGTCGAGCACCTCGGCGTAGCGAGCCCGGGACTCCGTATAGCTCATCGTCTTCATGGTGGCCTCCTGTACGGAAAAGTGTACGTCATACGAGCAGCGGGCGGTCACCTCCGGACCGAAGGCACCCACCGACTGACGCCGACGAGCACGCCGGACAGCACCAGCGGCAGGACCATCGCGTGCTGTACACCGACGGTGTGGACGAGCCAGCCGACGATCGCCGGACCGGCCAGGAACGCGGCATACCCGAAGGTCACGACGACCGCGAGCATCCGGCCCCCGCCGAGGTGACCGGCGGCGGCATAGATCTGGGGGGCGATCAACGCCACCCCGGCGCCGACGAGGGCCCAACCGGTGAGGATGACCGGCAGCGCGGTCGCGACGACCGTCACGGCGAAACCGACTGCGGCAACGACCGATCCGCCGCCGACGACCGCCTCGTGGCCGAAGCGGGTGACCGCCGCGTCACCCACCAGCCGCATTCCGACCATGAAGACGGTCACGGTCACCAGGCCGGAGGCTCCCAGACCGGGATCGACCCCGGCGACGTCGGTGACGTGGATCGACGACCAGTCGAAGGCCGTTCCCTCCATCAGGCCGAAGCAGATCGCCATCCCCCCGAGCAGCCAGGCGATCCGCGGGATCGTCCGCTTCTCGCCCGACACGGCCTCCGGCACCGGCTCGGTCACAGGGACCCACCGGGTCGTGACGGCCAGGGTCACCGCCGCGAGGACCGCGACGGTGGCGAGTGCCGGCGCGACGATGGCGCCCTTCTCGTGGGTGACGACACGTGAGGTGAGCAGGACGACGCCCGCGCCGAGGAACGACCCGATGCTCCAGAAGGCATGGAACCGGCTCATCACCGGTGCGCGTCGGGCCTGCTCGACGACGACCCCGATCGCGTTCATCGATACGTCGTTGGCGCCGTTGCCCAGCCCGACCACGGCTGCGCCGAGGACGGCGAGCGGGAAGGTCGGCGCCCAGGCCATCGCGAGCGCGCCGACGATCATGAGCGGGAGCGCGGCCAACGTGACCCGGCGGGCGCCGATGCGGTCGGCGAGCCGGCCGCCGACCTGCATCGAGACGACCGCGACGGCGCCGGATGTCACGAGGAGTACGGCCACGGCGCCCGCCTCGACGTCGTAGCGGTCGCGCAGGGCGGGGAGCACCGCGGCATACGCGCCGACGACGAGGCCGTTGGTCGCGAAGAGCGACCCGACCGCGACCGCCGCCGCGCGGGAGGCGAGGTCGACTGCCGGCTGGACGCGCAGCAGCGTCACCCACGGACCTCCGCGCGGCTCGGGGCCTTCCGCTCGTCCGTCATGCCCGCAGCCTATTCGGGGCCCACCGACAGCTCGACAGCCTGTATGCCGCGGGTTCGGGGTCGCCGGGGAGTGGTAGACCCCTCCGGAGGGGTTCATCGCTCCCAGCCGACACCGAGCACCGGCCGGTCGCACCCTAGGTCGATCTGGCGTGCAATCCGTTGCGCACCACATGAATTCGGACGAGACGACCGCCCGGCGCTCGCGGCATCCCGACGACCGGGCAGACCTCCCGCTCGCACCAGGCCGGTGCGAAAACGGTTTGGGCCTGTCGGTGCGGCGGCGTACCGTCAGTCATCGTGCGCTCCCTCCCCTACGACGACCCAGGGACCCCGGACCTGCGAAGCCCGATGCACTTCCTGGGCTGGATCGGGCGGGGACAGTGGCGCACCCTCTGCGTCGCGATCTTCTTCGGGGTCGTCTGGATGGTCGGCCAGGCGCTGCTGCCCGCTGCGATGAGCCGGGCCATCGACGAGGGCATCGTCGGCAAGGACTCCGCCGCCCTCGTCCGCTGGTGCCTCGTCCTGCTCGGCCTCGGAGTCGTCAGCGCCCTCTCCGGCGTCATGCGCCACCGGATGGCCGTCACCAACTGGCTGCGCGCCGCCTTCCGCTCGGTGCAGCTCATCGGCTGGCACAGCGCCGACGCCGGCGAGGCGCTCCCCCGGCACAGCCCCACCGGTGACGTCGTGGCGGTCGTGGCCTCCGACGCGATGCGCATCGGCGGGCTCTACGACATCTTCGCGCGCTTCATCGGCGCCATCGTCAGCTACGTCGTGGTCGCCGTCATCCTGATCAATGCCTCGCTCCCCCTCGGCCTCGTCGTGCTGATCGGCGTCCCCGTGCTCCTCGGCCTGCTCTCCTTCGTCGTCCGACCGCTGCAGAGGCGGCAGGCCGCCCAGCGCGAGGAGTCGGGTCGGCTCATCGGGCTCGGCGCCGACACGGTCGCCGGGCTGCGGGTGCTGCGGGGCATCGGCGGCGAGAGCACCTACCTCGAGCGGTATGCCGCGCAGTCGCAGCAGGTCCGCGCCAGCGGCTACCGCGTGGCCGGGGTGCAGTCCGTCCTCGACGCCTCCCAGGTCTTCCTGCCCGGCCTCTTCGTCCTCGTCGTGACCTGGCTCGGGGCGCGGTTCGCACTGCAGGGTCAGATCAGCGTGGGGCAGCTCGTCGCGTTCTACGGCTACTCCGCCTTCCTCGTCATGCCGTTGCGGACGGCCACCGAGTTCGTCGACCGCTTCACCCGGGCCCACATCGGGGCGCGCAAGGCCATCACGATCCTGCGCGTGCGGGCCGACCACGTCGACCACCCCGAGCACGAGCCGACGGGCGAGCCACCCCGCGACGTCGACCTCGTCGACGAGCGCAGCGGGGTGACGGTCACGCCCGGCAGGCTGACGGTCGTCGTCTCGGCGCGGCCGGAGGACACCGTCTCGCTCGCCGACCGGCTCGGCCGCTTCGGCACCGAGGCCGCGGGGGTGCGGCTCGGCGGCACGCTGCTGACCGACCTCCCGGTGGAGGTCGTGCGCCGCCGCGTCGTCGTCAGCGAGACCGACCCCCGCCTGTTCACCGGCACCCTGCGCTCCGAGCTCGACCCGTGGGGACGCCACGACGACGAGCGGATCCTCGCGGCCCTGTCGGTCGCGAGCGGCGAGGACGTGCTCGAGGCCCTGCCCGACGGGCTCGACAGCGACGTCGAGGAGCGCGGGCGGTCGTTCTCCGGCGGCCAGCGGCAGCGGCTCGCGCTCACCCGCGCCCTGCTCACCGACGCCGACACCCTCGTGCTCGTCGAGCCCACGAGCGCGGTCGACGCGCACACCGAGGCCCGGGTGGCGGGACGTCTCGCTGCGGCCCGCTCGGGGCGCACCACGGTCATCATGAGCGCGAGCCCGCTCGTGCTCGACCACGCCGACCACGTCGCGTTCCTGCGCGGTGGGGTGCTCGAGGCCAGCGGCACGCACCGGGCGCTGATGCGGGACCACCCGGCATACCGCGCGGTCGTCGTGCGCGGGGAGTACGAGGAGGGCGACTGAGATGCCCCTGACCGTCGAACCCACCACCCGGTCGCTGCCGGTCGCCGAGATGTCCTCGGTGCGGGCGCACGCGGCCGGCATCCTGCGCCGCCACCGGCGCGACCTCGGCCTCGTCGTCGGCCTGCACGCCCTCGCGGCCGTCGCCGCGCTCGCCGCACCGCGCATCGTCGGCCTGCTCGTCGACGACCTCACCGGCGGCGGCATCACCACCACGATCATCGACCGGCTGGCCGTGGTCCTCGCCGCCGCGATGGTGCTCCAGACCGGGCTGACCTTCTTCGCCCGACGGGCCGCCTTCCGGATGGGCGAGGACATCTTCGCGGAGCTGCGCGAGCAGTTCATGGACCGCGTCGTCTCGCTGCCGCTGTCGACGGTCGAGCGCGCGGGCACCGGCGACCTCGTCTCGCGGACGACGAACGACGTGGAGGCGCTCAGCCAGGTGGTGCGCTACGGCATCCCCTCGATCTTCGTCGCGGTCGTCACCCTCGTCATCACCGTCGTCGCCGCGCTGCTCACCGGCTGGCTCGTCGCGCTGCCCGTCTTCATCGGGGTGCCGATCATCTGGCTGTCGACCCGGTGGTACCTCCGCTACGCCCCCGCCGGCTACCTGCGCGAGCGCGCGACGTATGCCGTGATGAACGGCGTCGTCACCGAGACCGTCGACGGCGCGCGCACCGTCGACGCGCTCGGGCTGTCCTCCCGGCGCAAGCGCCGCATCGACGCCTCGCTGCGCGACTGCTACGACGCCGAGATGTATACCCTGCGGCTGCGGACCATCTGGTTCCCGCAGGTCGAGATCGCCTACCTCCTGCCGGTGGCCGCGACCCTGGCCTGGGGCGGCTTCCTCGTCGCGCGCGGGGACACCACGGTCGGCACCGTGACGGCGGTCGCGCTCTACGTCCAGGCCCTGACCGAGCCGCTCGACAACCTGCTCATGTGGCTCGACGAGATCCAGGTCGGCGCGACCTCGCTGGCGCGCGTCATCGGCATCGCCGACGTGCCTCCGGATCGGTCCGCCACGGGCGAGCAACCGCGCGACGCGCAGCTCGACGTCACGGACGTGCGCTACTCCTACCGCGAGGGACGCGACGTCCTCAAGGGCGTCAGCCTCGACCTCGCACCGGGCGAGCGGCTGGCCATCGTCGGGCCGTCGGGGGCGGGCAAGTCGACGCTCGGGCGGCTGATGGCCGGCATCGACGGGCCGCGCGCGGGTCGGATCGACGTCGGCGGCGTGCGGCTGGTCGACCTCGACCTGCCGACCCTGCGGGGCGAGGTCGCCCTCGTCACCCAGGAGCACCACGTCTTCGTCGGCAGCCTCGAGGACAACCTTCAGCTGGCCCGGCCGGGCTCGACGCACGAGACCCTGCTCGAGGCGCTGGCCGCCGTCGACGCCCGGGGCTGGGCCGAGGGGCTGCCGGACGGCCTCGCCACCCGGGTCGGCAGCGGCGGCCACGCGCTCACCGAAGCGCAGTCGCAGCAGCTCGCGCTCGCTCGGCTGGTCCTCGCCGACCCGCACACGCTCGTCCTCGACGAGGCGACGTCGCTGCTCGACCCCCGGGCCGCACGCCACCTCGAGCGGTCGCTGGCCGCGGTCGTCGAGGGACGCACCGTCGTGGCGATCGCGCACCGGCTGCACACGGCGCACGACGCCGACCGGGTGGCGGTCGTCGACGGCGGGCTGATCACCGAGATCGGCACCCACGACGAGCTGATTGCCGCCGATGGCGCGTATGCCGCGCTGTGGCGGTCGTGGCGCGACGAGCCGAGCGACGCCCCGGCTCGGTAGGAGCTGGTCGGACGGTCGGGCGGTCGGACCCCGTTCAGAACCGGTCAGCTGACCACGTCTGAACGCGCCGCCATGCCCGCACCGCGTTCAGAACCGGTCAGCTGACCACGTCTGAACGTGGCGCCCACACGGCATACCGGGCACCGCCGATCGACCGGAGAACGCGACCTCGTCGGAATTCGGACAAAGAATCCACAGAGCCCGTAACCCGCCGCCGACCCCGTCGTTGAACCGATCGACAGCAACCTTCCGCCCGGTCCATCTCGGCTCCATCCGGATCACCGGCGGAAACGAACACGTGGTGTCGGCCGCGACCTTGGAGGGGGTGGCCTGCACCTCGACGTCCGCCCAGCACAGGGGCCTGGGGGGACGCGACGAGGCGCCGGGCGGTATCCGCCCGGCGCCTCGCTCGTCGCAAGCCTCTCAGCCGGCGACCGCGACCACCGTCGGCGCAGCCGCGGGGTCGAGCCGCACGTAGGCCTCCCCCTGCTCGGGCCGCCGGTCGGGCTCACCCTTGGCCGGCCAGAGGGACATCGCCCGCTCGGCCTGGGCCGTGATCGTCAGCGCCGGGTTGACGCCGAGATTCGCCGAGACGGCCGACCCGTCGACGATGTGCAGACCGGGATATCCCCAGACCCGGTGGTAGGGGTCGACGACGCCGCCCTCCGGGGTGTCGGAGATGACTGCCCCACCGAGGAAGTGCGCGGTCAGCGGGATGTCGGCGATCTCCCCGAGCGACGAGCCGGGGAAGGCCCGCAGTCCGGTCGTCTTCGCGAGCTGGATCGCGATCGCCCGGATCGCCCTGGCCCCCTCCGGGATCCAGGTCGGGTTGGGCTCGCCGTGCCCCTGCCTCGAGGTCAGCGACGGGCCACCGAAGAGACCGCGGCGGCCGGAGACGGTGATCGAGTTGTCGCGCGTCTGCATGATCAGCGCGATAACCGTGCGCTCCGACCAGTGCCGGTTCGACGCGGAGCGGGCCGCGACGACCGGGTGCCGGACGACCTCGCCGACCCAGCGCAGCGGGCGGGGCACCCGGCCCCCACCGTCGACCATCATCGTCGCCAGCAGGCCCATCGCGTTGCTGCCCTTGCCGTAGCGGCAGTTCTCCACGTGCGTCGTGTCGTCGATGTTGAACGACGTCGTGATCGCGACGCCCTTCGTCAGGTCGACGTCCTTCGGGACCCGCTCGACCAGCGTCCCGCCGAGCGCCTCCGAGTTGGTCCGGGTCAGCTCCCCGAGCCGCGTCGAGATCCCCGGTAGCCCGGCCGGCCGACCGCGGGCACCGGTGCGCATCGCGTGGAGCAGCTTCTGCGTCCCCCACGCCCCGGCCGCGAGCACAACCTGCCCGCTCGTCACGGTCCGGCGGTCCTTGCGGACCCAGGCGCCGGTGCGCTCGGTCGTCACGGCATACCCGGCGGTGGGGTCCTGCTCGTCGCGTGGGCGCACGTCGACGACGGTGCGCATCGCCTCGATGCCGACCCCGAGCCGCTCGGCGAACCACAGGTAGTTCTTGCGCAGCGTGTTCTTCGCGCCGTCGCGGCAGCCGACCATGCAGTTGCCACAGAGGGTGCAGCCGGTGCGCTCGGGGCCGTCGCCCCCGAAGTAGGGGTCCGCGACGCGCTCGCCGGGCGGTCCGAAGAAGACGCCGACCGGCGTCTTGCGGAAGGTGTGCCCGACCCCGAGGTCGTCGGCGGTCCGCCGCATCAGCTGCTCGACGGGTCCGTCGACCGGGTTGACCACCACCCCGAGCATCCGGCTCGCCTCGACGTAGTGCGGCGCGAGCTCGGCCTGCCAGTCGGTGATGTGGCCCCACTGCGGGTCGCGGAAGAAGGGCTCCGGGGGCACGTAGAGCGTGTTGGCGTAGTTGAGCGACCCGCCGCCGACGCCCGCCCCCGCGAGGATCATCACGTCGGGCAGCTTGTGGACGCGCTGCACGCCGAAGCACCCGAGGCGCGGGGCCCAGAGGTAGCGGCGCAGGTCCCACGAGGTCGCTGCGAAGTCGGCGTCCTCGAACCGGCGACCCGACTCGATCATGTGCACGCGGTAGCCCTTCTCGGCCAGCCGCAGGGCGCTCACCGACCCGCCGAAGCCGGTCCCGATCACGATGACGTCGTGGTCGAGTCGCTCCGGGGACCCGGTATGCCGCGTGCCCCCCACCGTGGTCGCCGTGGTCGCCGTGGTCATCGCCGCCCCAGCGACTTCATCGCCCCCATCGCCAGGGTGAGCCCCTTGGCCCACCGTTCGTCGTCCATGCCGAAGGGTGGCGCGAAGCCGAGGAGATGCTGCGCCGTGACGTTCTGCGACTCGGTGTACTTCCGGATCCCCTCGGCGCCGTGTCGCCGGCCGAGGCCCGAGCTCTTCATGCCGCCCATCGGCGCGGCGACCGAGCCCCAGGCCGCGGCATACCCCTCGTTGATGTTGACCGTGCCGCAGGCGATCCGGCGGGCGAGGGCGCGGCCGGCCCGCACGTCGCGGGTGAAGATGCTCGCGTTGAGGCCGTAGTCGGTGTCGTTGGCGAGCCGGACGGCGTCGTCGTCGCTGGCCACGCGGTAGACCGAGACGACCGGTCCGAAGGTCTCCTCGTCGCGGCACACCATCTCGGCGCTGACACCCTCGAGGACGGTCGGCTCGTAGAAGAACGGACCGACGTCGGGGCGCCACCGTCCGCCGGTGAGGACGACCGCGCCCTTGCCGCGGGCGTCCTCGACGTGCGCGACCGTGCGGTCGAGCTGCTGCTGCGAGAGCAGGCTGCCCATGTCGGCGCCGTAGGCGAGGTCGGCTCCGAGCTTCATGGCGCGGACGGCCGGCACGAACCGGCGGAGGAACTCGGCGTAGACCTTCTCGTGCACGACGAGGCGCTCGGTGTGCATGCAGAGCTGGCCGGCCGAGGCGAAGGCCGAGCGGACGGCGCCGGCGACCGCGCGGTCGAGGTCTGCGTCGGCGCGCACGTAGAGGGTGTTCTTGCCGCCGAGCTCGAGCGAGGCGCCGACGAGCCGGGCGGCCGCGGACTGCGCGACGCGGCGGCCGGTCGCGGTGGAGCCGGTGTAGCAGACGTAGTCGACCTGGTCGACGACCGCCTGCCCGACCGTGGGTCCCTCGCCGACGACGACCTGCAGGACCCCCTCCGGCAGCCCGGCGCGGGCGAGCAGCTCGACGCCCTTCAGCGCCGTGAGCGTCGTCTGCAGGTCGGGGCGCAGCACGACGGCGTTGCCGGCCATCAGGGCCGGGATGAGGTCGGTGATCGCGAGGGTGAAGGGGAAGTTCCACGGGGACACGACACCGACGACGCCCTTCGGGATCGCGCTCTCGACGCTCTGGCTGAGCAGAGGGAACGCCCCGGCGTGCCGCCGCGCCCGCAGGTAGCCGCCGGCCGATCGCGCGTAGTGGCGGGCGACGGCCGCGACGTCGATGATCTCCTCGAACGCGTGGGCGCGCGTCTTGCCGGACTCGAGCTGGATGTAGTCGAGAATCTCGACCTGGCGCTCGAGGACGAGGTCGTGGAAGCGCAGCATGATGCCCGAGCGCACCTCCATCGGCGTGCGCGCCCATCCGCGCTGGGCCGCCCGCGCAGCGGCGACGGCCATCGTCACGTCCGCCGGGGTGGACAGCGGCAGCGCCGCGATCGGGCCGCCCGTCAGGGGCGTCCGCGTCGTCGCCCACTCGGGGCGGGGGGCGCAGACGACGCGGGCGGTGAGGGCACGAACGGAGGACGGGGACACGGCATACGTCGCCGTGGCGTCCGTCTCCGGATCGACGATGATCTCGGGAGTCATGCGGCACAGCGTATGCCGCGTGGCCCGGCTTTGCTACCGCGAGTAACTTTTGTCTCCCGGGTCCCCCCGCGGGCGGTCGGGGGGTCTGGCGGGTGGTCGGGTCAGGCGCGCTCGTAGGGCGCCACGACGACCTCGACCCTCTGGAACTCCTTGACGTCGGAGTAGCCCGTCGTCGCCATCGCGCGCCGGAGCGCCCCGACGATGTTGGTCGTGCCGTCGGCGAAGCGGCCCGGGCCGAAGAGGATCTCCTGGAGGCTGCCGACACCGCCGACCTCGACGCGCTCGCCGCGCGGCAGCTCGCCGTGGTGCGCCTCAGGCCCCCAGTGGAACCCGGCGCCCGGCGCCTCGGTGGAGCGGGCGAGCGCGGCGCCGAGCATGACGGCATCCGCGCCGCACGCGATGGCCTTGACGATGTCGCCGGACGTGCCGACCCCGCCGTCCGCGATGACGTGGACGTAGCGGCCGCCGGACTCGTCGAGGTAGTCGCGCCGCGCCGCTGCGACGTCGGCGATCGCCGAGGCCATCGGGGCGTGGATGCCGAGGGTGCGCCGCGTCGTGTGCGCCGCTCCTCCGCCGAAGCCGACGAGGACGCCGGCCGCGCCGGTGCGCATCAGGTGGAGCGCCGCGGTGTAGCCCGCTGCGCCGCCGACGATGACCGGGACGTCCAGCTCGTAGATGAACCGCTTGAGGTTGAGCGGCTCGGACCGCCCCGAGACGTGCTCGGCGCTGACCGTGGTGCCGCGGATGACGAAGAGGTCGCAGCCGGCGTCGACGACCGTCTTCCAGTGCTGCTGGGTGCGCTGCGGGCTGAGCGCGCCGGCGACGGTGATACCCGCCTGGCGCAGCTCGCGCAGGCGCTCGGTGATGAGGTCGGGCTGGATCTCCTGGGCGTAGATCTGCTGCATCCGCGCCGTCGCCTTGGCCGGGTCGAGCGCGGCGATCTCCTCGAGCAGCGGCTCCGGGTCCTCGTAGCGCGTCCAGAGCCCTTCGAGGTCGAGGACCGCGAGACCGCCGAGGCGACCGAGCGCGATCGCGGTGGTCGGCGACATCACCGAGTCCATCGGCGCGGCGATGACCGGGATGTCGAAGTGGTAGGCGTCGATCTGCCAGGAGACCGACACCTCCTCGGGGTCGCGGGTGCGCCGGCTCGGGACGACCGCGATGTCGTCGAAGGAGTAGGCCCGGCGACCGCGTTTGCCACGGCCGATCTCGATCTCGTTCACCGCAACAGGCTATCGGTGCGCAGCGCAACGTCCGCGGGAACGGCATACCGGTGTCGCGTCGGCGCGGACGCAAGGGTGATGCGGTGGCCGCGCTCAGGTGCGCGGCGTCGGGAGCGGAGTCGGCAGGGGCTGACCGACCTTCAGGCCGAGCTCGACGACGAACTGGTTGTTGCCGCCGACCGCGACGTCCACGAGGTCGGCGGGGAAGCGGGCGTTCACGTCGGCCAGGTATGCCGCGTCGCTCGGCATCCACAGCCGGTCGCCGTCGACCCGGACCGGGCCGGCGAAGGCTTCCCCCACGGTCGACGCCGTGACCTCGCAGATCGTCCAGGCCCAGGAGGTCGTCCCCTCCTGGCGCAGCAGGCGCACGCGGCACCCGGACGGCAGGATCTGCGCGCTGGGGTCGCCCGCCGCCAGCAGCGCCTCGATGCGGGTCTCTTCCGTCCGGACCGCGGGCAGTGACCGGTCCGCCAGCGGCCGGCCGGATGAGCAGTCGGCGAGAGCGCCCAGGAAGGGGAGGAGGAGGGCGGCGACGATGAGGCGGGCCCGTGCGGCGGAGGTGCTCATGACGAGAGGACGCGCGGGTCGGCCAGCGGTTGCGTCCGCGGGAACGGCATACCGGTGTCGCGTCGGTGCGGACGCAAGGGTGAGCCCACGGGCAACGTCCGCGGCAACGGCATACCGGTGTCGCGTCGATACGGACGCAAGGCTTGAGGCGGGCTCAGCGCCAGGCGAGCCAGCCGCTGTGGTCCTGCCAGTGACCACCGCGCCGGAGCAGGCCGACGACGGCGCGGCGCAGGCTGGTGTCCTGCGGGAGGTCGGTGAGCGGGGTGTCGACGTCGCCGAAGACGAACTTGCGCACCGACGTGTCGCCGTCGTGGTCGCTGACCCCGCCCACCGTGAACCGCCGCTGGAAGGCCGCGAGGTTGGCTCCCGCCGGCAGCACCTCGGGCAGCTGCGGGTCGAGCAGCCAGGAGTGGCAGGTCAGCACGGCATACCGCTCGTCGGGGAAGCGCTTGCGGAAGAACGCCCTCGCACCGGCGAGCGACGCGTCCACGACCTCCGGGGTGAGCGAGCCACCCTCCCCCGGGATGTGCAGGTTGAGCGTGAGATCGCCCGGCCCACAAGGAAACCCAGCCATCTGGAGCTCGAGTCCCGCGCCCTCGCCGAGGCGGACCCGCTCGTACTGCAGCCGCCCGATCTCGAAGAGGGCCCCGTGCAGGTGCCGCGTCAGCCACCCGGCGAGCTCGTCGCCGAGGCCGGCCTCGCCGAACCACTCGCGATTGCGGGCGAGCATCCGCCCGACGTCGGCGAGCGTCGCCGCGGTCACGTCGCGCGGGACCTCACGCAGCGCGTGGTCCGCCAGCAGGTCGGGCAGCACGTCGACACAGGCGAGGACCGGCAGGTATGCAGCGACGTCCGGTTCGCCGTCCGGCCGCGGCGGGAGCACCGGCCCGGGCGAGGGCGTGTCCATCGCCGCGCGCAGCAGGCCACCCGTGGCGGTGACCCAGGACGCGAGACCGGGGTCGTCGAGGACCGCCCGTCGGGCCGCCCGCACCGGCTGCACGTCGGCAGCCGGGACGGCGAAGAGCCGGAGCGCCTCGTCGAGGCGGTCGAGATCATCGGGGCCCGCGTGATCGCCCGCGGGAGGGAGCGGCGAGCTCAGCGCGAACCGTAGTTGGGGGCCGGGGCGGTCATCTGGATGTCGTGCGGGTGGCTCTCCTTGAGCCCGGCCGAGGTGATCCGGATGAACTGTCCGCGCTCCTGCAGCTCGGGGATGGTCCGGGCGCCGACGTAGAACATCGACTGGTGCAGGCCGCCGATGAGCTGGTGCGAGACGGCCGAGACCGGTCCGCGGAAGGCGACCTGACCCTCGATGCCCTCGGGCACGATCTTGTCGTCACTCTCGACGTCGGCCTGGAAGTAGCGGTCTTTCGAGAACGACTTCTTGCCGCGCGAGGCCATGGCGCCCAGCGAGCCCATCCCGCGGTAGGTCTTGAACTGCTTGCCGCCGACGAAGACGAGGTCGCCGGGGCTCTCCTCGCAGCCGGCGAGCAACGAGCCGAGCATCACCGTGTCGGCGCCGGCGACCAGCGCCTTGGCGATGTCGCCGGAGAACTGCAGGCCGCCGTCGCCGACCAGCGGCACCCCGGCCGGCTTGCAGGCCTGCGCCGCCTCCCAGATCGCGGTGATCTGCGGGACCCCGACCCCGGCGACGATCCGCGTCGTGCAGATCGACCCTGGTCCGACGCCGACCTTGACGCCGTCGGCGCCGGCGTCGACGAGCGCCTGGGCGCCGGCACGCGTCGCGACGTTGCCGCCGAGCACCTGGACGTGCCGCGTCGCCGGGTCGGACTTCAGTCGCCGGATCATGTCGAGCATGAGCCGCGCGTGGCCGTTGGCGACGTCGGGGACGAGGACGTCGACGCCGGCCTCGACGAGGGTCGTCGCCCGCTCCCAGGCGTCACCGAAGTAGCCGATCGCGGCAGCCACGAGGAGTCGGCCGTGGTCGTCCTTGCTGGCCAGCGGGAACTGCTCGCTCCTGACGAAGTCCTTGACCGTGATCAGCCCGGCGAGCCGGCCGTCGCCGTCGACGATGGGCAGCCGCTCGCGCTTGTGCTGGCGCAGCAGCGTGGTGGCGTCCTCCCGGCTGATCCCGACCGGAGCCGTGATCAGCGGCATGGGCGTCATCACCTCGTCGACCTTCGTCGTCGCCCACTCGGCGAGCGGCGTGAAGCGCAGGTCGCGGTTGGTGATGATGCCGAGGAGCCGGTTGTCGGTGTCGACGACCGGGAGGCCGGACACGCGGTACTGCCCGCACCGGGCGTCGAGGTCCTCCAGCGTCGCGTCGGCGCCGATCGTCACGGGGTTGGTGATCATCCCCGTCTGGGTGCGCTTGACGAGGTCGACCTGGTAAGCCTGGTCGTCGATGGAGAGGTTGCGGTGCAGCACCCCGATGCCGCCCTGGCGGGCCATCGCGATGGCCATCCGCGACTCGGTCACGGTGTCCATGGCCGAGGACACCAGCGGCACGCGGAGCGAGATCTCGCGGGTGAGCCGGGTGGTGGTGTCGACCTCGCTCGGGATGACGTCGGTCTCGCCGGGCAGCAGCAGCACGTCGTCGAAGGTCAGGCCGAGAGCGGCGAACGGAGCGGGGACCTCGGGCGAACCGGTGCTCATCCCCTGATTCTAGTTGACCCCGGCCACACCTTCAGGCCACGGCCACGCGTCAGGACGCCCGCTCGCTCTCGCACCCCGCCGGTATGCCGCGGCTGCCCGCAGGTATGCCGTCTCGGCCACGCGGCATACGGGCCTCGAGGTCGATCAGGTGCCGCAACCGCCGGAGGGCGCGGTGCTGGGTGACCCGGACCGAGCCGGCGCTCATGCCCAGCGCGGCTCCGGTCTCCTCGGGCGTGAGACCGACGGCGACCCTCAGGGTGAGGATCTCCTGCTGCCGCGGGGGCAGGGTGCGGATCAGGGCGAGCGCGCGGTCGGCCTCGTCGCGCACGACGGCCTGCCCCTCGGGGCCGGGGCCGGCGTCGGGGCCGTCCGGGACCTCCGCGACGCTGCGTGGCCCACGGATGAGCGTCCGCTGGGTGTCGGCGACCTTGCGGGAGGCGATGGCGTAGACGAACGCCTCGAAGGGTGCGCCGCGCTCGTCGTAGCCCGGCAGCGCGGTGTGGACCGCCATGCAGACCTCCTGCGCCACGTCCTGGGCGAGGTCCTCGGCCCCGAACCGCCCCAGTCGCACGCGGACATACCGCAGAGCGACCTGGTGCACCCGCCCCATCAGTGCCCCGGCCGCGTGACCACCGCACCTCCGAGCCTCACCGGCCAGCTCGCGGAGGGCCACCTGCGCGTCCTCGACCGGGACCAGCGCATCCCCGAGAGAGACCTGGGCACCCAGGCCCGTTGTGGCTCATTGCTGAATCCCCTTGTCGTCCAACGCAGTCGGAAGTCTCCACACCCACGCCGAGGGGGAGTTCGGCGGATCAGCACCCCTGCCTCCCCGAGTGGGCACCCTATCCGCTCCGGCCCCTGAGCGTCGTCCGGGGGCGACGGCAGCCTCGTCCGGTTCCCCTGGTTCTGGACGGGTTCTGGCCCGGGAAACGGCGAGCCACCGGATGACCACCTCGCACGCTTCTTTAAAGACTATTGACCAAGCACGGGCACGCGCTGGAGGGAGCCGTGGCTACCGTCAGGACACGAGGTCGTCCCGCGTGGGGCTGGTGACGTCCTCGGACCGACCCGACCCGGGCGGTCCACAGCAATCAGACCCACCGATTCACCTCTTGAGGGGACACATGGCAGAGATCTCACGTTTGCCGGGGCCCGTGGCCGACCTGTGGGACTGGCAGCTCGACGGTTCCTGTCGCCGGGAGAACCCCGACGTCTTCTTCCATCCCGAAGGGGAGCGGGGTCCGGCCCGCCGCGACCGTGACTGCGCGGCCAAGGCCGTCTGCGCCGCCTGCCCCGTCCTGGCCATGTGCCGCAAGCACGCCCTGCGGGTCCGCGAGCCCTACGGCGTATGGGGCGGGATGACCGAGGACGAGCGCGAGTCGGTCTACCTCGGCGTGGCCGCGGTCCCCGCCGCCTCCTGACACCACCGACTCCCCCACGCTCCCACCGACTCCCACCCCGCCGGACCCCCTGATCCGGCGCTGGTGGGGCCCCCCGCCCTTCGTACGAGCAACCGCGACCCCTTGGACCCGGGACGCGGACCGCCGGGATCACGCCGAGCTGCACGGCTCCCGACGGGTTCGACGGGGCGGAGTGAGGAGAGGGCCGCACCCCTTCGCCGAGGCGAAGAGGTGCGGCCCTGTCACGTCAGGAGCGGTCGGAGATCAGTGACCGTGCCCGTGGCCGTGGCCGCCGGCGGGCTCCGGGTCCAGCTCCTTCTTCTCGACGACCAGGGTGTCCGTCGTGAGGATCATCGAGGCGATGGACGCCGCGTTGCGCAGCGCGGAGCGGGTGACCTTGACCGGGTCGATGACGCCGGCCGCGATCAGGTCGCCGTACTCGCCGGTGGCGGCGTTGAAGCCGCTGCCCGGCTGCATCTCCGCGACCTTCGAGGTCACGACATAGCCCTGGACGCCGGCGTTCTCGGCGATCCAGCGCAGCGGCTCGGCGGCCGCCTTGCGGACGATCGAGGCACCGGTGGCCTCGTCACCCTCGAGGTGGAGGTCGTCGATCGCGCTGACCGCGTGGATGAGCGCGGAACCGCCGCCACCCACGATGCCCTCCTCGATCGCCGCGCGGGTCGCCGAGATGGCGTCCTCGATGCGGTGCTTCTTCTCCTTGAGCTCGACCTCGGTGTGGGCGCCGACCTTGATGACGCAGACGCCGCCGGCCAGCTTGGCCAGCCGCTCCTGCAGCTTCTCGCGGTCCCAGTCGGAGTCGGTGCGCTCGATCTCGGCCTTGATCTGGCCGACGCGGGCGTTCACCTCGTCCTTCTCGCCGGAGCCCTCGATGATCGTCGTGTCGTCCTTGGTGACGACGATCCGGCGGGCCTGGCCGAGCAGCTCGAGGCCGGCCTGGTCGAGCTTGAGCCCGACCTCCTCGGCGATGACCTGGCCACCGGTGAGGATGGCGAGGTCCTGCAGCATCGCCTTGCGGCGGTCGCCGAAGCCGGGCGCCTTGACCGCGGCGACGTTGAAGGTGCCGCGGATCTTGTTGACGACGAGCGTCGACAGCGCCTCTCCGTCGATGTCCTCGGCGACGATGACCCGCGGCTTGCCGGAGCCGACGACCTTCTCCAGCACCGGCAGGAGGTCGGAGATGGCCGAGATCTTGCCCTGGTTGATCAGGATGTAGGCGTCCTCGAGGACGGCCTCCATGCGCTCCTGGTCGGAGACGAAGTAGGCCGAGATGTAGCCCTTGTCGAACTGCATGCCCTCGGTGAACTCGAGCTCGGTGGCGGTCGTCGAGGACTCCTCGACGGAGATCACGCCGTCCTTGCCGACCTTGTCGAACGCCTCGGCGATGAGCGCACCGATCGTCTCGTCCTGGGCGGAGAGGGCGGCGACGGCGGCGACCTCGGCGGTCCCGTCGACCTCGCGGGCGTTCTCGAGCAGCCGGTCGTTGACGGCCTGGACGGCCTTGTCGATGCCGCGCTTGAGCGCCGAGGGAGCCGCGCCGGCCGCGACGTTGCGCAGGCCTTCCTTGACCATCGCCTGGGCGAGGACCGTGGCGGTCGTCGTGCCGTCGCCGGCCACGTCGTTGGTCTTGGTCGCGACCTCCTTGGCGAGCTGGGCACCGAGGTTCTCGTAGGGGTCCTCGAGCTCGATCTCACGGGCGATCGTCACGCCGTCGTTGGTGATCGTGGGGGCGCCCCACTTCTTGTCGATGACAACGTTGCGGCCCTTGGGGCCGAGCGTCACCTTGACCGCGTTGGCGAGCGCGTCAACGCCACGCTCCAACGCCTTGCGGGCGGAGTCGTCGAACTCCAGCGTCTTGGCCATGGAATTCCTTCTTCGTCGGTAGTGCTGCGGGTGAAAAGGGGTATGCCGGGTGCGCGCCGAGGAGGCGGGCACCCGGCATACGAGGTGGTGCGGTGGTGCGGTGTCGCTGTGGAGCGGAGGTGCTGCGCTCAGCCGACGACGGCGAGCACGTCACGAGCGCTGAGGATGAGGTACTCCTCGCCGCCGTGCTTGATCTCGGTGCCGCCGTACTTGCTGTAGATGACGCGGTCGCCGACGGTGACGTCGAGCGGGACGCGGTTGCCCTTGTCGTCGATGCGGCCCGGGCCCACGGCCAGGACCTCGCCCTCCTGGGGCTTCTCCTTGGCGGTGTCCGGGATGACCAGACCGGATGCTGTGGTCTGCTCGGCCTCGAGGGACTTGACCACGATGCGGTCTTCGAGCGGCTTGAGTGAAACCGACACGATGTTGACCTCCCCTTCGGGAATGTCGAAACGGATGGGTGGAGTCGAGAACTGCGCGGTGGTGCCTGCTCGGGAGATCGCCGTCGCGGGGGTCGATCCTTCCGAGCGGCTGGCACTTCCAGATGGAGAGTGCCAACGGGGCAAATCTAGGTTCGCCGTTAGCACTCGGTCAAGTCGAGTGCCAGATCTACGCTCAGGGGGAACAACCCACCGGACGAGGGACTTGGCTGGAGGAGTGTCCTTTCCACGAAGGAGAAGCCCCATGACCAACCTCGCAGCACCGTCCGGGACGTTCCGGATCGGGGGTGAGTTGCCCGTCGTGCGGCTGGGCTACGGCACGATGCAGCTGCCGGGCGAGGGGGTCTGGGGACCGCCGAAGGACCACGACGCGGCGATCGCCGTGCTCCGTCGCGCGGTCGAGATCGGGATCACGTTCTTCGACACCGCCGACTCCTACGGTCCCGACGTGGCCGAGGACCTGTTGCGCGAGGCCCTGCACCCGTATGCCGATGACGTGGTCATCGCGACGAAGGCCGGGCTCACCCGCCAGGGCCCCGGCGTCTGGACGCCGCTCGGCCAGCCGGCCTACCTGCGCCAGGAGGTCGAGATCAGCCTGCGCCGCCTGGGCCTCGAGCGGATCGACCTCTTCCAGCTGCACCGGATCGACGCGGCATACCCGCTCGCCGACCAGGTGGGTGAGCTGAAGGCGCTGCAGGACGAGGGCAAGATCCGGCACATCGGGCTGTCCGAGGTCTCCGTCGCGCAGCTCAAGGAGGCGCAGCAGACCGCGGACATCGTCTCGGTCCAGAACCTCTACAACCTCGCCCACCGCGACTCCGAGGAGCTGCTCGACCACTGCTCGGGCGAGGGCATCGCCTTCATCCCGTGGTTCCCTCTCGCGACCGGTCAGCTGTCGAAGCAGGACGGCCCGCTGGCGGCGGCGGCGAAGCAGCACGACGCGACCCCGTCGCAGCTCGCCCTGGCGTGGCTGCTCCAGCGCTCCCCCGTGATGCTGCCGATCCCCGGCACCTCGAGCCTCGACCACCTCGACTCCAACACGGCGGCCGCGTCGATCCAGCTGACCGACGACGAGTTCTCGGCGCTCGAGCAGGCCGCCTGATGCGCTACACGACGCTCGGCGCGACCGGGCTGCAGGTCTCGGCGATCACCCTCGGGTGCATGAGCTGGGGCGACCCCGCGCGCGGCGGTCACCCCTGGGCCCGCGACGAGGCGTTCGCCCACGAGACGATCAAGGCGGCGCTCGAGGCGGGCGTCACCGTCTTCGACACCGCCAACGTCTACTCCGGCGGCACGAGCGAGGAGTTCACCGGGCGCGCGTTGGCGGCCTTCGCACGGCGTGAGGACGTCGTCATCGCGACCAAGGTCCACGGCCGGATGCGGCCCGGCCCCTACGGAGCAGGCCTGTCCCGCAAGGCGATCCTGCACGAGATCGACGCGAGCCTGACCCGGCTGGGGACCGACTACGTCGACCTCTACCAGATCCACCGGTGGGACCCCGAGACGCCGATCGAGGAGACGATGGAGGCGCTGCACGACGTGGTCCGGGCCGGCAAGGCGCGCTACATCGGTGCCTCGTCGATGTATGCGTGGCAGTTCGCCAAGGCGCAGCAGGTCGCCGACCTCGAGGGCTGGACCCGGTTCGTGTCGATGCAGGACCACTACAACCTGATCTACCGCGAGGAGGAGCGCGAGATGCTGCCGCTCTGCCTCGAACAGGGCGTCGGCGTCATCCCGTGGAGCCCCCTCGCCCGGGGCCGGCTCACCCGTCCGTGGGACACCGAGACGACCCGCACCGAGACCGACGAGTTCGGCGGGTCGCTCTACCGCGACGAGGACGCGGCCATCGTGCAGACCGTGCTCGACGTCGCCGGTGAGCGCGGGGTCGCGCCAGCCCAGGTCGCGCTCGCGTGGCTGCTGGCCCAGGAGGCGGTGACCTCGCCGATCGTCGGGGTGACCAAGCCCGGGCATCTCGTCGACGCCGTCGCGGCTGTCGACCTGGAGCTGACCGACGACGAGCTCGCCCGGCTGAGTGCGGGTTACGTGCCGCACGCGATCGCCGGGCACCGGTAGGGGGCTGTTCCTGTATCGGGTCACCCGATAGAGGAGCGCTCTCCGGGAGAACCGTTCACGAGCGAACCGTCCCTTTGTCGGGTCACCCGATAAAGGGACGGGGGGCGTCCGTGCGAGAGGATGGCCGGATGGACCTCGCCTCGATCTCGTTGCTCGTCGGCGGCGAGGGCTGGGGGCTGCTGCAGTCCCTGCCGGCCTATGACCCGGCGACCGAGCTGGCGCTCCAGACGCGGCTGCGGGACGCGGGGTTCACCGCCGAGCTCGTCTCTGCGGCGCTGACCCAGTCGCGCCTGCGGGCCCGTGGGAGAGACAAGTTCGGCGAGTTCGCCGAGGAGATGCTGTTCACCCCCGACGGTCTCGAGCAGGCGACCCGGCTGGAGGTGGCCGCCCGGCACGCCTCGCGCTACCTGCGCGCCGAGGTCCGCGTCGTCCACGACCTCGGCTGCGGGATCGGCGCGGACGCGATGGCCTTCGCGGGCCTCGACCTCGGCGTGCGGGCCGTCGAGATGCATGACGTGACCGCGGTGGTCGCGGGCGTCAACCTGCGGCACTGGCCCGACGCGGTCGTCACCCACGGGCGCGCCGAGGACGTGCCGATGCCGGCGGGCGAGGCCACGCGGCATACGGGGCTCTGGCTCGACCCCGCCCGGCGCACCCGCGGCCCGGCCGACATCAACGGCCGATCCCGGCGGGTGTTCTCGCTCGAGGCCATCTCCCCGACCTGGCGGCAGGTGCAGGACTTCGCGCAGACGGTGCCCGCCACCGGCGCCAAGCTCAGCCCCGCCTTCCCCCACCATGCCGTGCCCCCCGGCACCGAGGCGGCCTGGACGTCGTGGGCCGGCGACGTGGTGGAGTGCGCGGTCTGGTGGGGCCCGCTCGTCCAGACGGTGGGCCGCACCGCGACCGTATGCCGCGCCGGCGCACCGCCCGTCGTCCTCGTCGAGGCCGACGCGGAGGGCGCACCCGGCCCCCTGGTCCGGCTCGATGAGATGGGCAGCCTGGTCTACGAACCGGATCGGGCGATCATCCGGGCGGGGCTGACCGGGGCGCTGGCGCGACTCGTCGACGGCCGCGAGCTCGACAGCGGGGTCGGGTACGTGACGAGCGACCGGGCGGTGGACGTCTCGTGGGCGCACCGATACCGGGTGCTCGAGGCGATGCCGTGGAACCTCAAGGCCCTGCGCGCGTGGCTGCGCGACCACGACGTCGGCCGCGTGACGATCAAGAAGCGGGGGGTCGCCCTCGACCCCGAGACGGTGCGAAAACAGCTGCGCAGCAAGGGTGCTGACGAGGTGACCCTCATCCTCACGCGCGTCGCGTCCCAGCCGCAGGTCATCATCGTGCAGCCCGCCTGACCGGACCGCCCCCTCGGTGGGCCGGGGACTCTTGACGCACGCCATCCGCAAGATTCCTCCGATAATTGAAGAAGCCTTGACAAGAAATAACACCGACACTGGGGTGGCGGTGCCCAGGTTCGAGACGAAACCACGCTGTCCCGTCGACCCCAGGGGTTGAAGACGATGTCTCGTTCGACCGAGGTCACCATCGTGGCGCTCATGACGCTCGCACTGAGCCTCCTGGGAACGGCCGTCAGACCGGCCGACGCGCTCGGCACGGTCCGGCTCACCGGCTACAGCTGCACGGCGCCCAGCGTCTCGCAGATGCAGGCGTTCTACAGCAACACCCGCTTCTCCTGCTGGGGCATCTACCTCGGTGGGTCCAACCGGGGATGCGCCCAGCCCAACCTCACCGCCTGGTGGGTGACCAGCGTGATGAACATGGGCTGGGACCTGCTCCCGATCTGGGTCGGCCCGCAGAACCCGTGCAACAGCTCGCAGGGCTCGACCTTCAGCAGCGACCCGGGGACGGCAGCGAGCCAGGGTCGGAACGAGGCGCTGGCGGCCTACCAGGCGTGGAAGGCGATCTCGCCGGTCAGCGACGTGCCGATCGACTACGACCTCGAGGGGCCGTCGTCGAACACGACGGCCTGCCGGACGGCAGCGAAGGCCTTCATCGACGGATGGGTGTCGCAGCTGCACGTCGCGCCGGCCCAGCCGGCCGGGGTCTACTCCTCCGCCTGCGGAGGCGCGATGGACGACTTCAGCACCAATACCAACCCGCCCGATTTCATCGACGCGGCCGACTGGGACGGCGACCCCAACACCGCCAGCATCTCCTGCATCGACGCCAGCCACTGGGCGGGCACCCAACGGCACAAGCAGTACCAGGGCGACCACAACGAGACGATGAACGGCGTCACCCTCAACATCGACAGCCGCTGCGCCAACGGGCAGGTCTTCGGGGCGGGCAACCACACGAGCACCACCCACCCGTGCGTCGGCGGGGCGGGCGCAAAGCCCGACACCGCAACGGCGCTCGCCGCCTCGCAGGCAACGACAGCGTGGCAGGGGGGCCGGTGGCGTGCGGGCGGGCCGCTCGACTCGCAGCTGCAGCGCGCCACCCGTCTGGGGACCACCGACTCCTGGCGGGCGGTGACGGTGGCTGACCTGCCGGTGCGGTCGCACGACGTGCCGGCCACCGCCGCGACGATCGGCACGCCCGCCGTCCTCGCCGACGGCTCGCTGCTCGTGCCGGTCACCACGCACGACGGCACACGCTCGCGCCAGCTGCTCTACACGAGCAGGGACGGCGTCACCTTCACCCGGCGTTCCGACCGAGTGCTCGGCTCGCTCCTCGCCCCCGGGGTCGGCGTCACGACCGCCGTGGCCGGGACGAGCGTCCTGTCCATCGACCCCGACAGCCGCGACGTGTCGACGTGGTCGCCGTCGGCCGCCCCGACGATCGGTGCGACCGCGTCGACGCCTGTCACCACGTCCGGCCTGATCGTGGCCCCGGAGTGGATGTCGTTCTCCGACAACGCGACCGGGCAGGCACTCATCGAGATTGCTGGCTGCGCAACGGCAACGAAGGTCAGCTGCGACAGCCAGGCGAAGGTCGTCCGCACGAGCGACGGCGGCCGCACCTGGCGCTGAGCTCGGCCCGGAGCCTCACGCTGAGCCGGCGCCGGATCGGGACACCGGAGGCCGTCGGGCTACTGTGGTCGGCAACGGTCGGTCGAGGAGAGGGGTACGAGTCATGACGAGTCCCTCGGCCGTCGCGGCTCACCTGTCGCGGGTCCTTCCTGCGATCGCCGTGACCGTCGCCCTCTTCCTCTTCGGGGCCGGGTCCTTCGGAACCCCCTCTGGCACGGCGTTCCTCGCCGCAGCCGTGGCCGCCCTTGCCGTCGTCCTCTCGTCGGCCGGTCACGTAGCCCGGCCCTTCCCCGCCCTCCCGTCGCGCACCGGTGGCGCGAGCGGACACGTCGACGCGCCGACGGCATACTGGTGCGCCGTCCAGGTCCCCCGCCGCCCTGCTCAACCTCGGGCTCCGGGTCAGCGCTGACCCCACACGTCGCCGACCGCGACCCGTGTGGGGCTCCCGCCCTGACCACACCCTCACCGGCCCGGACCGGGCCGAGACACGGAGCCTTCCCATGCCCGACCTGCTGTCCCCTGTCACCACCGTCATCGCCGCGATACTCGCGCGCACCCACTCGCTCGCCGGCCTCGCGGGCCTCGCCCCGGGGTCAGGAGGCGCGTGGCTGCTCGCCATCCTCCTGCTCGTGATCATCGTCCGGACGGCCATGCTGCCACTGACCATCCACGGTGTCCGCTCGGCCCACGCCCGGGCCAGAGCCACCCCACAGCTCCAGACCCTCCAACGCCGGTATGCCGGTGCCCGCGACCGGGCGAGCCTCCGACAGCTGCGCGACGAGCGGCGGCGCATCAACGCCGAGCACGGCGTCTCGACCTGGAGCCTCGCCCCGATGGTCCTGCAGCTGCCGCTCGTCTACGCGCTCTACCGGGTCGTCTCCGACCTCACCACCGGTCACTCGGTCGGCGCAATGGGTGCCGCACTCGTCGCGTCGGCGTCCGCCGCGTCGCTCCTCGGGCTCACGCTGACGAGCAGGATCGGGCCGCTGCTGCTCCAGCACTCCGCCGCCGCAGTCGTGCTCGTCATGTTGGCCCTCGTCGCGGCAGCGTTGACCTTCGCCACCCAGCAGTGGTTCAACCTGCCGATGACCAGCACGACCGACCTGTCCGGGCAGCCGGCCGGCATCGCGGCGATCCAGCGCCTGATGCCGTGGCTGGCGGGCGGCGGCGTCCTCGTCGCGGCCTGGTTCGTGCCCGCCGGCCTGCTCGTCTACTGGGTCATCAACAACGCGTGGACCTTCGCGCAGCAGGGACTGGTCTGGCGCTTTGCCCCGACACCCGGGTCGCCGGCCGCTCGCCAGCGGGCGGAGAGAGCCGCAGTCGGGTGAACGTCAGAGCCGGCCGCCGACCCAGGGCCCCAGCCGCTGGACGCAGGCGGCCCCGGCGCGGTTGGCGCGCAGGAGGGCCGTCTGCCGGTCGGCGCCGTCGGCCAGCGCCGCGGCCAACGTGCCGCAGAAGGCGTCGCCCGCCCCGGTGCTGTCGACCACGGCAGACTCGGGCAGGACTGCGGCGTATGCTCGCTCGCCGTCCCAGGTCGACCCGGCCGGGCCGAAGGTGACGACCAGCGACCGGGGCAGCATCTGCCCGTCCGCCAGCGCTGCAGCCCCCTGCTCGTTGACGACAAGGGGGTCGGCAAGGTCCACGACCTCGGTCGGCAGGTCGGCGTAGGGCGCACAGCTGACGACGATCCGAGCGCCACGAGCGTCGGCGCCCACGACCGCAGCCACGACCAGGGGGAGGGGGAGCTCGGACGAGACGATGACGACGTCCGACTCCGTGACCCAGTCGAGGGCCTCGAGGGCCTGGAAGGAGCCGTTGGCCCCCGGCAGGATCACCTTCACCAGACCTTCGTTGCTGCCGTCGAGGACCCAGGTCTGCCCGGTGGCCTCACCCTGCACCACCGTCAGGCGGGTCCGGACCCCGCGCGTGTCGAGGTGATCAGTGCAGGCGCGGCCCAGGTCGTCGTCACCGACGGAGCCGACCATCACGACGTCGGCCCCGGCGACGCGGGCGGCCAGCGCCTGGTTGACCCCACGGCCGCCGACGGAGCGCTGCGGGCCGTAGAGCGCAGCGACGGTCTCGCCCGGTGCGGGGAGTCGGTCCATAATCGTGAGCAGCTCGACGCTGAGGGCGCCGACGACGACGACCCGACCCATCACCGGGCGCCCGCACGGACGGTGTCGAGCCAGATCCGTTGGTAGCGAACGGCATCGACGCCCAGGGCGACCTCCACGACGGTGGGAGCCGGTCCGTGCGGGTCGTGCGGGTCGTGCGACATGTCACCGCTCCAGAGTCGGCGGTCGACGATGGTGCGGCCCCGGGACCACGTGCCGGCGAGCTCCACGCGGACGGGAAGGCGCTCGGTCGTCAGGGCGTCGCGGTCGATGACGGCGCAGACCGCACCGGCGTCGCCGATCGTCGCTGCGGACCTCCCGAAGCGGTCGCACTGGAAGGCGATCAGCCGGCCGGCGAGCTCGGCGCTGCCCCGCCCACCCACGGCGATGAGCGCCTCGGCCTCGGCACGGGTGATGACCGGCGCGTAGAAGACGTCGAGCCCGTACATCGTCACCGCGATGTCGAGGTCGGCGCAGGCGTCGACCACGATGGCCGCGGCCTCCGGGTCGTGGAAGACGTTGAACTCAGCGGATGCAGTCGCATTGCCTACTGCCGCTGCGCCGCCCATGAACACGATCTCCCGCAGTCCGGCCGCGACCTCGGGGTAGGTGCGCAGCAGAAGGCTGATATTGGTGAGCGGCGCCGTCGGCACGAGGGTGATCCGGCGGTCGGCGTCGTCGGGGCGGTCTCGCGGGGGTGAGCTTGGCCGGGGTGACGCGGCGTCGAGGAGCACGTCCCGGAGCAGCTCGACCGCATGCCGCGGGTCGATGGTGCGTGTCGAGCGCGGCCACCCGAGGTCGGCCATGCCGTCGTCCCCGTGCACGTGCCGGGCATCGACCGGCGCCTCGAGCAGCGGCCGGGCGGCGCCCCGGGCGACGGGCACGTCGGGGCGCCCGGCCGCATCGAGCACGACCAGGGTGTTCGCCACGACGTCGTCGACCGACGCGTTGCCCCCGACACAGGTCACCGCGACGAGCTCGAGACCCGGGTGCGCGGCCGCGAGGAGGATGCCGCACGCATCGTCGACTCCCGTGTCGACGTCGAGCACGACCCGTCGACGCGCCGGCACGGCGGTCGGCACGGTGGTCGGCGCCGCGGTCGGCGCCGCGGTCGGCGCCGCGGTCGGCGCCGCGGTCGGCGATGGGGTCACCCGCGCAGGCTAGCCGTCCGGGTCACGGTGCACTCCCTCTTGGGTCCCGGTTCGGTCGGAGGGTCAGCCGTTCGCGCCGGGACGGTCCACCTTCGTGTCGACCGGGATGACCGCAGCGACGGGGGGTCATGGGCGACGTGTCTACGTCGCTCGTCGACCGGCGCCCGGGACTCGCCCGGAGCGAGCTCACCCGAGGACGACGTGCCATGAGGCGGAAGGCGCGACACCGCTCGCGCGCCCGACGGGTAGCGTCGACCACCATGACGGGAACCCGACCGGCCCGCGGTCGCGCCAGGACCTTCGCCGGGGTGGGTGCCCTCCTGCTCGTCGGCATCGGGGCGTGCAGCGGGTCGGTGACACTGCCGACCGGATCGACGACCACTCCCCGCGGACCCAGCACGTCCCCGGCAACCACCTCGAGCACCGCCTCCGACACGTCGACGACGGCCCCGCTCACCCCGGCGGCGACGCGCCCGGGCACCTCCACGGGGGGACCGACGGTGGCGAGCTGCGTGGAGCGCACGGCTTCAGCCCTCACGACAGCGCAGCGGGTGGGGCAGCTGCTCATGGTCGGCATCCAGCCCGGTCAGGCGCCGGGCGGCCTCGACGGGGCGATCGCGGCACAGCACCTGGGCGGTGCGATCTACCTCGGCGGGTGGAGCGGCAGTGCGGCTGTCCGGCAGACCTCGACGCACCTGCAGGGGCAGGTGACGGCGGTGTCGACCGGTGGCGTGCGCCTGCTCGTCGCGGCCGACCAGGAGGGTGGGCAGGTCCAGCAGCTCAAGGGTCCGGGCTTCACCTCCCTGCCCTCCGCGCTCGCCCAGGGACAGTCGTCGGCCACCGCCATCTCGGCGAACGGCGCGACCGCCGGTCGCGAGCTGCGTTCCGCCGGCGTCAACGTCGACCTCGCGCCGGTTGCCGACACGGTCTCGAGCGCCCTGGGTCGCGGCAACGGCCCGATCGGGCGCTACGACCGCGAGTTCGGCCACGACCCCGCCACGGTGTCCCGCGGAGTCACGGCCTTTGTGCGCGGACTGCGGTCGTCCGGGGTGGCTCCGACGCTCAAGCACTTCCCGGGCATCGGCCGGCTCACGGGCAACACCGACACGACGGCGACCGGCATCACCGACACCATCGCCTCGGCCTCGGACCCCGACCTCGACCCGTTCCGGCAGGGCATCGCCGCGGGCGCCCAGCTCGTGATGATCTCGACCGCGCGCTATCCGCAGCTCGACGCCGCGAACCAGGCCGCCTTCTCCCCCGCCATCATCTCGGGACTGCTGCGCGGGTCGCTCGGCTGGCAGGGCGTCGTGGTCACCGACGACGTGGGCGCCGCGGTGTCCGTCTCCGGCATTCCCTACGCCGACCGCGCGACCCGGTTCGTGGACGCCGGTGGCGACATCGTCCTCACCGCGACCCTCTCATCGGTGGCGCCGATGGCGCAGGGTCTCCTCGCCCGGTATGCCGCCGACCCCGCCTTCGCGGCCAAGGTCGAGGCCTCCGTGAGCAGGGTCCTCGCCCAGAAGCAGGCTCTGGGCCTTCTCAGCTGCGGCTGAGGCTCGGCGGCATACGGGAGCGACAGCCTTGCTTCGTTCCGGACTCGCGATCCTCGCAATCCGTCGGGCTCAGAGGCCCCATTCCTGCGAGGATCGCGAGTCCGGAAGATGCGCATGTGTCGGCCGCGGTCGCCGCCCGGACCAGCACAGGTCACCTGACACCGCGGCCACGCTCGGACCCCGACATCCGATGGGCTTGTGCATGTCGGGGCGGGCGGCGCGGTCCGGTCGAGCAGCGGGCCGGGCGTCTCCGGTGCGAGGATGGCCGTGTGATGCAGACGACTGATGCCGGTGCAGGTCCGGCCCTCGTCGTGCGCTCGTTCCGAGCCTGCCTGGCCTCGGTGACCCAGACCCCGGAGGCCGATCTCCCGGCCGACGCCGGAGACTTCGCCACGTTGGTCGGCCGATGGCGGTCCTGGCTGGCCGGGCACGGCGCCGGCCTGGTACCCATCGCCGGTGCCGAGCGCTTCAGCTGGCCCGGTTACTGGATCGCCGTCCTCGACACCGCCGACCCGGCCGCCGCGCGGGCTGCGGTGGTGATGTTCGGGACTCCCGCCGGGGTGGTTTTCAGCCCCGACGATCCCCGCCTGCTCGGCTCGGCCGCAGCGACGCTCCCGGTGGTCGCGGGTTACGTGGTGGCCTCCCTCGATGCCGAACTGCGCGCCGCCCCACCCGCGACGCCTCAGCGCGGAGTCGTCGAAGCTGTCGCCATCGCCCAGCACGCTACGGGGCCAGTGGAACTGGTTCCTTCTGCTCGCGCCCACGCCGGACGAGGCCTCGAGGGCGACCGCTATGCCGCCGGCGCCGGGACGTTCACCCCGCGGACGGCGGGCGGACGCGGCTACGACCTGACCCTGATCGACGCAGGGGTCCTCGACGTGCTGAGTCTTCCCGGCGGCACCGGCCTCGCCTACGCACTGGCCCGCCGCAACATCGTCACCCGCGGCATCGACGTGGCATCCCTCGTCGGTCGCCGGTTTCGCATCGGCGACGTCGAGTGCCTCGGACAGCGGCCGTGCGAACCCTGTGCCCATCTGGAGAAGCTCGCTTCACCCGGGGTGCTGCGGGCGCTGATCCACCGTGGCGGCCTGCGTGCCGACATCCTGACCGACGGGCTGATCGCCCGTGGCGACAGCATCGAGACCATCGACTGAAACTGATCAGCTTCCTACGGCTTGGTTCCGGACTCGCGATCCTCGCAATCCGGAGGGGTCGGACGGCCCATCCTTGCGAGGATCGCGAGTCCGGAACAGAGGGGGTTACGCCTGGACCTGCTGCACCGGCATCGACGAGTCGGTCGGGAGGTCGAGCCGGGACGGGGTCCGACCGCGGTCCACCAGCTGCGCCCCCAGCGCCGCGACCATGGCCCCGTTGTCGGTGCAGAGGCCGGGCCTCGGCACGCGGAGCCGGATACCCGCCACGTCACAGCGCTCCTGGGCCAGAGCGCGCAGCCTCGAGTTGGCCGCGACCCCGCCCCCGAGGAGGAGGTCGTCGACGCCGTTCGCCGCGCAGGCCCGGACGGCCTTGCGCGTCAGCACGTCGACGACGGCCTCCTGGAAGCTGGCGGCCACGTCGTTGACGGGAACGGCTTCACCCGCTTGCTCGCGCAGCTGCACCCAGCGCGCGACCGCGGTCTTCAGCCCCGAGAAGGAGAAGTCGAACTCGTGATGCTGCCGGTCCTTGCCCGAGGTCAGTCCGCGAGGGAAGTCGATCGCGATCCGGTTGCCGTCCCGAGCGGCCCGGTCGATGAAGGGTCCACCCGGAAAGGGCAGGCCGAGCACCCGGGCCACCTTGTCGAAGGCCTCCCCCGCGGCGTCGTCCAACGTCGACCCCAGGGAGCGGATGTCGCGGGTGACGTCGGGGACCAGCAGCAGGCTCGAGTGGCCACCCGACACGAGCAGGGCCATCGTCGGCTCGGGCAGCGGTCCGTGCTCGACGACGTCGACGGCCACGTGAGAGGCGAGGTGGTTGACCCCGTAGAGCGGTGTGCCGAGCGCGAGGGCGAGCGATTTGGCCGACGCGACGCCGACGAGCAGGGCTCCGGCGAGGCCCGGTCCAGCGGTCACCGCGATCGCGTCGAGGTCCTGCAACCGCACCCCGGCCTCGCGACAGGCGCGTTCGATCGTCGGCACCATGGCCTCGAGGTGCGCCCGGCTCGCCACCTCGGGCACCACACCGCCGAAGCGGGCGTGCTCGTCGACGCTGCTCGCGACCGCGTCGACGAGCAAGGTCTGGCCGCGCACGATGCCGACTCCGGTCTCGTCGCAGGAGGTCTCGATGCCGAGCACCAGGGGTCCGTCGGTCATGACGCCGCCGCCCGGTCCCACTGCTTGCGCAGCACGAGCGCGTCGACGTCGCCCGGCTGGTAGTAGCGCCGACGCACGCTGAGCTGCTCGAAGCCGTGTCGGGCGTAGAGCCGCCGCGCCGGGGCGTTGTCGGCGCGCACCTCGAGCATCAGCCCGGACGCGCCGGACATGGTCGCCCGCTCTTCGAGAACTGCGAGAAGCCTGTCCCCCCAACCTGATCCACGGTATGCCGCGGTGACGGCGATGGTCATCACGTCGGCGACGTCGCCGCCGAGGTCGAGACCGGCATACGCGCCGATCAAGCCGTCATCGGCGACCGCGACGAGATAGTCGCGCCGGGGCCGGCCCGCCAGCTCCGCCCACCAGGTCGGCTCGGTCCACGCGTCGTGGGCGAACAGCTCGGCGTCCAGCCGGGCGAGGACGGGGATGTCCGTCCAGGTCATCTCACGCAGCCTCATCCGAGGGCCGACCTCGCGATCGCTGACGACGCAGACGGCACGGCGTCGGGTCGACGGAGGTAGAACGGCTCGTGCTCGTCCACGGGGTCACCGGCCGCGAGCCGTTGGATCACCAGCTCCGCCAGCGCTGCCGCTGAGACGTCGATCAGCCCGAACCCTTCGCTGGACCCGGGCAGGACTGGGGCAGAGCGCAGCTCACCTGGGCTGAGTATGCCGGCAGTCCACACATCGGGGTAGAGCTGCGGCCCACGGCCGACCGTCGGCAGGGCGACGACGTCGGCGTCGAGGTCGGCGGGACGGCTGACCGTCGGGTCGCCGATCCTGCGGATGCCTCCCGGCTGAGCCGGCTCCACGGCATACCGCGACCAGTAGACCTCCTTGCGGCGGGCGTCCGTCGCGACGAGGAGCTCACCGCCGGAGACCGCGCCGGAAACCACCCCCTGGTGGGCGAGGACGTCGAGGCTGCAGAGGCCGTGCACCCGCGCGCCGACCGCGAGCGCGAAGGTGCGCGCCGTGACGATCCCGACGCGGAGCCCCGTGAACGGTCCGGGGCCGAGTCCGACGGCGACATGGGTCACGTCCGTCGGTGTCACCCCGGCCCGGTCCAAAACGGTGCGGATGCCCGGCGCGAGGTGCTCGGCGTGGCCACGGGCGCCGAGGGTCGTCGCCTCGGCGAGCACCGACGACCCGTCGTGCAGGGCCACGGTGATCGCCGACGTCGAGGTGTCGATGGCCAGCAGGAGCACGTCGCTCACGCTATCCCTCGGGCGGTGAGGTCGGTGAGGTCGGTGAGGTCGGTGAGAGTGAGGCAAGAGCCTCTACCGCCTCGGGCCGTTGCCACCGCGCACCGGTCAGCGTCAGGGCCGCTCGGCGCGCTCCCGCCGACACGACCTCGAGGGCGAGCTCGAGCCGGTCGTCCGACAACAGCTCGGCCACCCCGTGGCCCCACTCCACGACGGTGACGCTGTCCTCGAGGGAGGCGTCGAGGTCGAGGTCGTCGAGCTCGAGCCCCCCGCCGAGGCGGTAGGCGTCGGCGTGGACGAGGGCCGGACCGCCGACCAGCGACGGATGGACGCGGGCGATGACGAAGGTCGGGGACGTGATCGGCCCTCGCACCCCGAGCCCCTCGCCGAGCCCCTGGGTCAGCGTCGTCTTGCCGGCGCCGAGGTCGCCGGTGAGGACGAGCAGGTCTCCCGCACAGAGGAATTGGCCAAGAGCGACCCCCAGCGCGCGGGTCGTGGCGGCCGTCGGCAGGCTCCACCGGAGGGGCTCGACGAGCGAGCCACCCGGCGCGCCGACGAGAGCGTCAGGCATCATCGCGCCTGCGCCGCAGGCCGGAGCCGCGCTCCTCCCTGCGCTCCTCCCGACCACGCTCGATCCGGCGGCGCTTGTCGAGGTCGGTCACGACCCGGACGGTGCGCGGCTGGCGTTCGGTCTCGACGTCACGAAGCCGTCCGCGCACAGCCCGCTCGGCCAGCGAGACGAGCTGGGTGCTGAGCAGGTCGGGGTGCTCGAGCATGATGACGTGGCCGCCGTCGCGCACGATGACGTGCTCCGCGCCGGGAATGGCTCGCACGATGGCCTCGCTGTGGTCCGGCGGCGTGAGCACGTCCTGGTCGCCGTTGAAGACGAGGGTCTCGACGTCGCGGAAGACCGAGAGGACCGCGGTCTTGTCGTAGTCGGTGAAGGCCGGGGTGAAGGACGACATCACGCTGAGGTCGGTGCCGAGCAGCATCTTGGCGGTGAGCCGCACGATGCGCCGGGGCACCGGTGAGGCGAAGGAGTACCGCTCGACGAGGAACTCCGAGAGGTCGCGGTTGGCCCGCAGGATTGTCTGGAGCAGCTCGGGACGCGCGGTGAACAGGCCCGCGGTGCGTGGGCCGAGGCGCTCGAGCAGGATCCGTCCGACGCTCACGGCGAGGTCGTCGCCGGCGAGCGGCATACCTCCCGGCGAGGTGGAGATCGCACCGAAGCCGATGACCCGGTCGCGGACCAGCTTGGGGTGAGACTGGCCGAGGGCCATCGTCGTCATCCCGCCCATCGAGTGGCCGGCCAGCAGCAGCGGACCCTCCGGGGCCACCTCGGCGATGACACGGGCGAGGTCCTCACCGAGGTGGTCGATGGTGTAGCTCTGCGGGGAGCCCTTCGCCGACCGACCGTGACCACGCTGGTCCCAGACGACGACGCGGTGCCCGGCCTGGGTGAGGGCACGTCGCTGGAAGACCCAGCACTCCGACGTGAGGCAATAGCCATGTGACAGAACGACGGTCGGACGAGGGTGGCCCTCGATCTCGGTCTCGCTGCCCGGCTGGGGATCGTCGACCTCGACGTGCAGCGGTACCCCGTCGTCGGCGAGCACGACGAGCTCCCGGCTGGCTGCGGCGACCAGGCTGTCGCCGGTGTCGAGGGCCTCTCCGCGCTGCCGGTGGATGCGATCGGCGACGATGCCCACGGCAGTCGCCGCCCCGGCGACGCCGATCCCCAGCCCGAAGCCGATCAGGCTGCGGTTGCTCGGGCTCACGTCAGGGCCTCCTCTCCGACGAGGACCCGCGGCACCCGGGGTCCGATGCGGGTGACGATCTCGTAGCTGATCGTGTCGGTGGCGTCGGCCCAGTCCTGCGCCGTCGGACCGGCCGGGTCGGCGCCGAAGAGGACGACCTCGTCACCGGCTGAGACCGTGCTGCCCGGTCCGAGGTCGACGACGACCTGGTCCATGCAGACGCGGCCGGCGATGGTGCGGCGCACACCGGCGACGGCGAGCGGCCCGACGTCGGAGGCGTTGCGGGGTATGCCGTCTGCGTAGCCCATCGGCACGAGGCCGAGGACCGTCTCGGTGGTCGTCCGGTAAGCGTGGCCGTAGCTGACGCCCTGGCCGGCGGGCACCTGCTTCACACTGGCCAGCCGGGCGGTCAGGGTCATCGCCGGGACGAGGCCGAGCTCGTCCGAGGAGGCGACCGAGGGGAGCGGGGTGAGGCCGTAGGCCGCGATACCCGGACGGACGAGGTCGTAGTGGGTGCGCGGGGCCGTCAGGGTCGCCGCCGAGTTGGCGAGATGACGCACCTCGAGCCGGCAGCCGGCCGCCTCGGCCGTGCGCACGGCCTCGTCGAAGACGACGATCTGGGCCGCGGTGATGGGGGCGTCCGGGACGTCGGACGAGACGAGGTGCGACCACACGCCGACGACGGTGACGACTCCCTCCCGCTCGTAGCGGCGAGCGTCCGCGACGAGGCGGTCGAAGTCGGCGCCGAAGGCCCCACCCCGGGCCAGGCCGGTGTCGATCTTGAGGTGCACCCGTGCTGGTCGCTCGAGCAGCCTTGCGGCAGAGGCGATCTCGTCAAGGGCCCAGGTCGTCGAGACCCCCAGATCGATGTCCCGGGACAGGGCCGCCTCGAAGTCGGTCCCCGGCACGTGCAGCCAGGTGAAGAGCCGCGCCGTGATCCCCGCGTCCCGCAGCGCGACCGCCTCCCCCTGCTGCGCGGTGCCGAGCCAGGTGGCCCCCCCGGCGAGGGCGGCCCGGGCGCTCGGGACCAGCCCGTGGCCGTATCCGTCGGCCTTGACGACCGCCATCAGCTGCGCCCCCGGTGCCGCGGCGCGCAGGGTCTCGACGTTGTGCCGGATCGCGGCGAGGTCGACGACCACGGTGGCGGGGGCGGTCGTCGGTCGTAGGAGCTGGTCGGTCATGAGGACACCAGTCTCTCAGGCGGGGTCAGGCGCGGGTGAGCAGGCTCGCGACCACGGCCGGTATGCCGTGGGCCACCTCGGTCACCCGCAGCGGGCCGCCACCCGAGGCGCGGTCGGCCGCGACGCCGTGGACGAGGGCACCGAGCGACCCGGCGTCGAGCGGGCTGAGCCCGGCTGCCAGCAGGGTGCCGATGAGGCCGCCCAGGACGTCTCCGGCTCCTGCCGTGGCGAGCCACGCCGGGGCGTCGGCCTGCGAGCGGATCGCTGCGGCGGGGTCCGGCCCGACGACGAGGGTATGAGCGCCCTTGAGCAGCACCGTCGCTCCCGTGCGCTCGGCCGCGGCCCGGGCGTGGGCCAGGGGGGCCCGGGTCACGTCCTGCCGGGACACCTCTCCCCCACCGGGTCCGGCACCAAGGCGGGTGAGGAGCGTCGCGAGCTCGCCGGCATGGGGCGTGAGGAGGGTGGGGGCATCCCGGCGGTCGACGAGGGCCAGCGCTCCGGCGTCGACGAGGACAGGCAGGTCGCTCGCGAGGGCCCGCTCGGCGCTCTCGCGCTGCTCACGGGACTCGCCCGAGGTGCCGTCGATGTCGAAGCCCGAGCCGATGACCCAGGCCTGGACCCGCCCCCCTGCCGTGACGACCTCGGGGGCGGCCTGGTGGACGAGCCACCGGACGTCGCGGGGGCCGAGGTAGCGGACCATTCCCGGTCCCGCGCCGAGGGCGCCGAGCACGCTGAGGACGGCGGCCCCGGGGTAGCGCACCGAGCCGGCCACGATCCCCACGACTCCGCGAGAGTACTTGTCGCTGCTCGCTCCTGGCGTCGGCCAGAGGGCGGCGACGTCGTCGAAGGTCACCCGCTCCACCGCCGGCGTGACGCCCCGCGCGTCGACCCCGATGTCGACGACGGTGAGCCGCCCGACGGCGGCCTCCGTGGCCGGCATGAGGTGGACGGGCTTGGCCAGGGAGAAGGTCACCGTCTCGTCGGCGGGCACGAGGTGGGCGGGACCGGTGCTTCCCTGGGCTACGTCCTCATCGGGGACCGCCTCGCCTGCCGGGTCGGCGCCGCTGGGCAGGTCGACGGCGATCACCCAGGCGTCCTCCGGGATGGCCTCGACCCACGGCCACACGTCAGGCCGCAGCCCCGGGCGACCGCCGATGCCGGTCAGCCCGTCCAGCACGACGTCGGCCTCCGCGAGGACCTCCGCCCACGCGTCGTCGTGGTGGAGCAGCACGACGCCGTCGGCGATGGCGGTCTCCGTCGCCGCGTCCTCGCCCCCGCGGTCGACGCTGACCACAGCGACCGCGTAGCCGGCCTCCGCGAGGAGGCCTGCGGCATACAGGGTGTCGGCGCCGTTGTCCCCACCACCGACGAGAGCGACGACCCTTCGTCCGTGGCGCTCCTCGAGACGCACGCCGGCGACCCCGGCGAGGCCGCGGGACGCGCGGGCCATCAGCTCACCGTCGGGAAGTCCCGCCCGCGCCCGGTCCTCCAGGGTGCGGACGTCCGCGACGCGGTAGGCCTCGATCATCGGCCCTCCGCGACGACGACGGCGGAGGCGATGCCCGCGTCGTGCGACAGGGAGAGGTGGAAGGAGTCGACCCCGAGGGCGTCGGCGCGGGCGGCGACGGTCCCCGCCACCTGCAGGTGCGGCCGACCGGAGTCGTCCTTGACGACGGTCGCGTCCGTCCAGGACAGCCCTGCCGGGGCACCGAGGGACTTGGCCAGCGCCTCTTTGGCTGCGAATCGGGCTGCGAGAGAGGCGAGTCCGAGCCCTCGCTCGGTCTCGGTGAAGAGCCGCTCACGCAGCGCAGGGGTGCGCTCCAGCGTCAGCCCGAAGCGCTCGATGTCGACCACGTCGATCCCCACGCCGATGATCACTCGACCGTGACCGACTTGGCGAGGTTGCGCGGCTGGTCGACGTCGAGACCCTTGGCGTTGGCCAGCTCGCAGGCGAAGACCTGGAGGGGCACGACCGTGACCAGGGGCGCCAGCAGCGGTGGCGTCGCCGGCACCCGCACGATCTCGTCAGCGAAGGGCACGACGTCCTCGTCGCCCTCCTCGGCGATGACGATGGTCCGCGCGCCCCGGGCCCGGATCTCCTGGATGTTGGAGACGACCTTGGCGTGCAGCCCGTGCTCGCTGGAGGGGGACGGCACGATGACGAAGACCGGCTGGCCCGGCTCGATGAGGGCGATCGGACCGTGCTTGAGCTCACCCGCCGCGAACCCCTCGGCGTGGATGTAGGCGAGCTCCTTGAGCTTGAGCGCCCCCTCGAGCGCGACGGGGTAGCCCACGTGCCGACCGAGGAAGAGGACCGCGCGGGTGTCGGCCATGAAGCGCGCGATCTCGCGGACACGGTCCATCGAGTCGAGCACCGCCTGGATCTTGGCCGGCACCTCGTGCATGTCCTTCATCACCGCCTGCGCCTCGTCGGCGTAGGTGCCGCCGCGCAGCTGGGCGAGATACAGGCCCAGGATGTAGGTCGCCGTGATCTGGGCGAGGAAGGCCTTGGTCGAGGCGACGGCGATCTCGGGGCCGGCGTGGGTGTAGAGCACGGCGTCGGACTCGCGCGGGATCGTCGACCCGTGGGTGTTGCAGATCGAGATCGTCAGTGCCCCGAGGTCGCTCGCGTGCTTGACGGCCATCAGCGTGTCCATCGTCTCGCCCGACTGGGAGATCGAGACCACGAGCGTCTTCGCGTCGATCACCGGGTCGCGGTAACGGAACTCGTGCGCCAGCTCGACCTCGCAGGGGATCCGCGTCCAGTGCTCGATGGCGTACTTCGCGATCATGCCGGCGTATGCCGCGGTGCCGCAGGCGATGAAGACGATCTTGTCGACCGCCCGCAGGGCGTCCTCGGAGATGCGCAGCTCGTCGAGGACGAGGGCGCCGAACGCATCGGTGCGCCCGAGCAGCGTGTCGGCGACCGCCCGGGGCTGGTCGTGGATCTCCTTGGTCATGTAGTTGGGGTAACCGCCCTTCTCGGCTGCGGCGGCGTCCCAGTCGACGTGGAACCGGCGGCCCTCGGCGGGTTCTCCGTCGAAGCCGATGACGGTCACCGAGTCGGGGGTGATCGTGACGATCTGGTCCTGGCCGAGCTCCATCGCCTCGCGGGTGTGCCCGATGAAGGCGGCGACGTCGGAGCCGAGGAAGTTCTCACCCGTGCCGAGCCCGACGACGAGCGGGCTGTTGCGGCGGGCGCCGACGACGACGCCGGGCGCGTCGGCGTGGACGGCGAGGAGGGTGAACGCGCCCTCGAGCTGGGCCACCGCGGCCAGCATCGCCCCCGTGAGGTCACCCGAGGCGGCATACTCACGGGCCACGAGATGGGCCGCGACCTCGGTGTCGGTCTCGGAGGTGAACACGACCCCGTCGTCGACGAGCCGGGACTTCAGCGCGTGGAAGTTCTCGATGATCCCGTTGTGGATGAGGGCCAGTCGCAAGTCGGGGCCCCCGAGGTGCGGGTGGGCGTTGTGGTCGGTCGGGCCGCCGTGGGTCGCCCACCGGGTGTGGCCGATCGCGGTGCCAGACGGCGGCATCGGGTTCGCGGCGATCGCCTCACGGAGGTTGACGAGCTTGCCGGCCTTCTTCTGGAGCGCGATCTCACCGTTGCTGACGAGGGCCACACCGGCCGAGTCGTAGCCGCGGTACTCGAGGCGCGCCAGGCCCTCCATGATGACGTCCAGCGCCGTGCCGTCCCCTCCGGCTCCGACGTAGCCCACGATGCCGCACATGAGGAGCAGCCTAGTGCGACACAATGGCGAGGTGACGCAGCAGACGGCCACCGACAGGGCGTCTCTGCCGTCCCCCTATGTCGAGCTCGACCGGGCGGCCTGGTCGCGGTTGCGGGAGAACCACCCGCTCAGCCTCACCGCCGCGGACGTGTCGAGGCTGTCCGGTCTCGGCGACCCGCTCGACCTGCAGGAGGTCGAGGAGGTCTACCTCCCGTTGTCGCGCCTGCTCAACTACTACGTGGCGGCGACGAGCCAGCTGCACCGGATCACCAGCAACTTCCTCGGCGAGCGCCCGCCGCGCACACCGTTCGTCATCGGCGTCGCGGGATCGGTCGCGGTCGGCAAGTCCACGACCTCACGCCTCCTGCGCGAGCTGCTGTCGCGATGGCCGGGGACGCCTCGGGTCGAGCTCGTCACGACCGACGGTTTCCTCTTCCCGAACTCCGTCCTCGAGGGCCGAGGGTTGTTGTCTCGCAAGGGTTTTCCTGAGTCCTACGACCGGCGGGCCCTGTTGCGCTTCGTCGCGGAAGTCAAGGCGGGCAGGTCGGAGGTGCGGGCGCCGGTCTACTCCCACCTCAGCTACGACATCATCCCGGGCGAGCAGGTGATCGTGCGCCAGCCCGACGTGCTGATCGTCGAGGGCCTCAACGTCCTGCAGGGTCCCGTCGTGCGCGACGACCGCGGCACGGGGATGGCGGTCAGCGACTTCTTCGACTTCTCGGTCTACGTCGACGCCCGCGTCGAGGACATCCAGACCTGGTACGTCGAGCGCTTCCTCTCCCTGCAGGAGACCGCCTTCGCCAACCCCGACTCGTACTTCCACCGGTATGCCGGCCTGTCCGAGGACGAGGCCCGCACCACGGCCGCCCGGATCTGGCGGGAGATCAACGGCCCCAACCTCGTCGAGAACATCCTTCCGACCCGCTCCCGGGCCTCGCTCGTGCTCACCAAGGGGCCCAACCACGCCGTCCGGCGGGTCCGGCTCCGCAAGCTCTGAGCCCGGACGGGCCCGGACGCGCCTGATGGCCTTCTCGACGGCACCAATGCTCAAGACCAGCTGCGGGTGTCCCCAACCACCTTGTCCTCGGCGCGCATTTCAGTCATTCCCTCACTCTCCACGCGGGCAATGCCTAGGTGTCGCGTTGTGACGGCGGTGGCTTTCGACGGAAACGCCGCCTCGGCTCCCGGCCGGGGTCGATCAGCCAGCGGATGCTGGCCCGGTTCCCCACCGCGCAGGCGATCGCGGTCGACATGGATCCGGTGATGCTTGCACTCGGCCAGGGCGCACTCGGTACAGCGGGCGGCCGGCTGCGATGGGTCGATGCCGACCTGACATCTGCCGATTGGACGCATGCGACCGGCGTCGCAGTTCGATGCCGTGTTGAGCAGCACCGCACTGCACTGGCTGCCGGCTGAAGCCTTGAGCGGGCTTTACCGCGACCTCGCACAACTTCTTCGACCGGGAGGCGTGTTCCTCAACGCCGATCACCTGCCTTACGGTCCCGCGACACCCATCCTGGCACAGCTGAGCGAGCACCCCTCGACGAGTTCTGGAGCGATGAGTCCTTCGCCACTCGCGGCGCCGAGACAGCAGAGCAATGGTGGGAAGGCCTCACCCACGAACCCGGGCTGGGCCCGCTCCGGGCAGAACGGGCTCGACGCTTCGACCGTAAACAGCGCCCCCACCCCGCCACCGTCGACGACCACGTCACGGCGTTGCGAACCGCCGGCTTCCGCGAGGTTGGCCCGATTTGGCAGGCCCTCTCGAACCGAGTACTCCTGGCCATCCTGTAAGACCCGCGTCTCCCACCCGAGCAGGCCGAGCCACGACATCCGCCGAAACAGACGAGTTCTCGTGAACCCGACGTGTAGGCACTCCGCGAGGCGATGAGGGATCCGCATCCGGGGATCGGCTGGGAGCCTAGGGCAAGTGCTGCCGCCAATCCGGGCCGCGGACAGGCAGTTGCGCCAATGCTGTCGTAGGACCACGTCAACCCCTGGCAGTGACATCGTGGAGTTGATATCGGAGGTGGTCGCTATGGAACAGATCCTGATCCGCAATCTTCCTGCTGGGACTAAGGCGGCGCTTCGCGCGCGTGCCAAGCCAGCGTCACCGGTCGGTCGAGGCAGAGGCACGCGACGTGCTCACCAGGGCCCTGGCGGGCGAGCCCGTCACTATCGTTGACCTCCTGGGCACCGACGAGGGTGCCGACATCGAGTTCGAGCCCGAGCGGCTTGGCCTGACGGTTCGCTCAGCGCAACTGTGAAGTACCTCTTGGACACCAACGTGGTGTCCGCACTGCGGGTCCGAGGGCGCAACCGACCCGTCGAGGTGTGGGCAGCGTCGGTCCCCGTCGGTGACCAGTTCGTCTCAGCATTCACCGTCGCGGAGATCGAGCGAGGAGTGATGGCCAAGGAGCGATCCGACGCTGAGGAAGGAATGGTCCTGCGTCGCTGGTTCGACGAGAACGTCCTGCCGACGTTCGCCGACCGGGTCCTGCCGTTCGATCTGTCGGCGGCCCGGATCCTCGCGGCATATCGGGTTCCCGAGCACGCACCGTTCGACGACGCCCTCATTGCCCCCGTCGCAGAGGCCGCAGGGATGGCCCTCGTGACGCGGAACACGAAACACTTCGAACCCTTGGGCGTCCCTTGCCTCGACCCGTGGGACACCACCGCGTCAGACTGACCCATCCACGGCAATCGTTCGACGCCGCCTGTTCCAGAAGGGCGTCATGGGTGCCGGTGGCCGGGCAGGTGGGCGCGCTCACCGTCGTGGTCGAAGATCGTCAGGATGTCGACGGGCCCCTCATGCGCCTGGATGGCGTGCGGGGTCATCGTGGAGAACTCGGCCGCCTGTCCCTCGCGCACGAGGATCGAGCGCTCCCCCAGCCGTAGCAGGACGGTCCCGCTCAGCACCGTGAACCACTCGTAGCCCGGGTGCACCTGCGGCCCGCTGGTCGCGTGGTCGGGCGTGATGCGCATCCTGGCGATCGTCACCCCGCGGCGGTCACGCTCGCGCGACAGGAGCCACACGGTCGAGCCGGCGCTCGTCTCCGGCTCGGGGCGGATGACGACGTCGTCATCGCCCTCGGGCTCGACGAGCCGGTCGAGCGTCGTCCCCAGGGCTTGGGCTATGGGCACGAGCTGGTCGAGGGCGATGCGTCGATGGCCCGTCTCGATGCGGCTCAGGGTCGAGGCCGAGAGGAAGCAGCGGGCCGCGAGGGCGTCGAGCGTCCACCCCCTGGCCACACGCAGGCTGCGGATGCGTTGACGGACGACCGTCTCGACGATTTCTTGCGTCATACGCAAGAGAGTATGCCATTGACGAATGCAGCGCCTACCGTGCTCTTCATGACGCACCCCCACACCCACGAGCACCATCCTCACTCCGGACAGCACGACCGGCCCGGCCACGGCCCCGCTCCGGAGGGCGACACCGGCCTCGCCGAGATCCTCGACCTCGACGCCGCGCTCGGTGCCCCGGTGATGGCGGCGGCGCTCGATGCCGCATCTCGTGCCCTGGACGCAGCGCCCCACAGTGTCGTCGATCTCGGCGCCGGCACGGGGACCGGCACCCTGGCGCTCGCGACCCGCTTCCCGGACGCGCAGATCCACAGCCTCGACGCCTCGGCCACCATGCTCGACCGACTCGGGGCCGTCGCGGCCAGCGCGGGCGTCGCCGACCGCGTCAGGACGCACCTCGTCGACCTCGACGCCGACTGGCCCGACGTCGTCCCAGGCGCTGCCGACCTCGCCTGGGCCGCCCTCTCGCTGCACCACGTGAGCGATCCCGCGCGGGTGCTGCGTCAGGCGTGGGGCGCCCTACGCCCGGGCGGCGTGCTCGTCGTCACCGAGTTCACCGGCGCGACCACCTATGACCCCGCCGACCTCGGCACCGGCCGCGACGGCCTCGGCCCGCGCCTGGTCGCCGTCCTGGCCGCGCACGGCTACCCCGTCACCGCGGAATGGACGGCAGACCTCGGTGCCGTCGGGTTCGCCCCGGTCGAGCGCCACGAGACCGCGCTGACCGCAACGGGTCGCACCACCGACGGCGCTCGCTACCTGGCGTTGCAGCTGTCCATGAACCGGGCCCGGCTCACGCAGGACCTGTCCGCAGCGGACCTTGCCGCTCTCGACGCTGCGATCGCCTCGCTCGAGGCCAGGACGTCGGAGGTCGTGCTCAGCTCCGGTCGCGCCTTCTGGGTCGCCGTCCGGCCGGCGGGTGACGAGGCGGTCACTGCCCACGACCACAGTGACCGCGAGCACGCTGACCACGAGCCCACTGACCACGCTGACCACGCTGACCACCAGCACGGGACCAGGCGATGACCGCCCTGATGCAGGCCGACGTCGTCGTCGTCGGGGGCGGCCCCGCTGGCCTGGCGGCCGCCGTCGCGCTCGGTCGCTCGCGCCGCAGCGTCGTCGTCGTGGACGCCGGGCAGCCGCGCAACGCCCCGGCCGCCGGGGCGCACAACCTGCTCGGGCAGGAGGGTGTCCCGCCACTGGAGCTGCTCGCCCGCGGTCGTGCCGAGGCCGCGGCATACGGCGTCCGGATCGTGACCGGACAGACGACGGGTGCCTCAGGCGCCCTCGGCGAGTTCACGATCGACGTGGACCACGGAGCGACTCACGTCCTGGCCCGCCGCGTCGTCCTCGCGACCGGCCTCGTCGACGACCTCCCCATTGTCCCCGGCGTCGAGCAGGCCTGGGGCCGTGGCGTGCTGCACTGCCCCTTCTGCCACGGCTGGGAGGTGCGCGACCAGCGGATCGCGGTCCTCGGGCGCAACGAGAACGCGCTCCACCAGGTGCTGCCGTTCCGCCAGCTCAGCGACGACGTCACCCTCTTCCTGCACGACGCGCCCGAGCCCACCGACGAGCAGTGGGAGCAGCTCGCGGCGCTGAGGGTGCGCGTCGTGACGCCGCGGGTGGAGCGCCTGGTCGTGGACGGCGCTCAGGTCCGGGCGGTCGAGATCGAGGGCGGGCAGGCGTTCGAGACGGACGCCGTCGTCGTGGCGCCGCGCTTCGTCGCGCGGACTGCGGTCTTCGAAGCGCTGGGGGGCGAGCCGACGTCGACCCCGTTCGGCGTGCAGATCGCGGCCGATCCACGCGGGACCACGGCAGTGCCCGGGGTCTGGGTGGCCGGTAACGCGGGGGACCTCATGGCGATGGTCGTCGCCTCGGCCGCCTCCGGGGTGATGGTGGGCGCTGCGGTGCACGGCGATTTGGCCCTCGCCGACCTTGCGCAGGCCGTGCGGGTGCGGCGCGAGCCTTGCTGAGGTCGCGCGGGTGGCTGCGCGAGGGCTCAGTACCAGTGCGGCGAGCGGGCGTTCCAGGTCGCCAGGGCGTTGCAGGGCGCGCCGTAGCTGTTCTTGATGTAGTTCATGCCCCAGGTGATCTGGGTGATCGGGTTGGTCCGGTAGTCGGCGCCGACCGAGGCCATCTTCGAGGCGGGCAGGGACTGCGGGATGCCGTAGGCGCCGGAGGGGTTCGCTGCGCGGTAGTTCCAGTTGCTCTCGCCGACCCAGAGCTGCTCGAGGCAGCTCCACTGGCCATCGCTCCACCCATGGTCCCCGAGCATCGACCGCGCGACGGACTTCGGGTCGCTCTGGGCGTTGGCCACGAGCGCGACGCGCTGCGCGTCGCGCGAGACCCGGTCGGCCTCCGCCTGACGCTGAGCCGCGATGACGGCCGCCTGCGCCGCCGCGGCGGCCTCGGCCCGGGCGACGAGGGCTGCGGCGGCCGCCTTGGCCTGGTCGGCGGCATACGACGCCCGCATCGCCGTCGCCCGAGTGGCCGTCTCGCGATAGGCCTGCTGCTCCCGCGACTCGCTGGTGCCCGCAGTGGCCTGCGAGATCGCAGCGGCCGGCACGGTGAAGGCGGCCGCCAGAATAGACGTGTCGCCCATCAGCTGCCCGGCCTTGGCGAACCCCGCCGCCGAGGTCCCGACCAGGGCCACCGCAGCTCCGGCGGCGATCAGTGGTCGGCGGACGACCTTGGCTGGTGGCCGGTGGCGGGCCGTCGGACGGGTCGTGGAGGTCGTGGAGGCGTCGCGATGCCGCCCGGCGTAGCGATGACCCATCGTGGTTGAAGCTCCTTGTCCACACAGAAAGGGTCGCCCCCGAAGGAACGACCACGACGGCACCGGGCGCACGCCAAAGTGGGGCCGTGCACCGCCACGGAGTCGGGGGCCCGTGGTCTGCGTTACCAAACCGAGATATTGCGACTCGACCTTCCCATGACTCACCGGGAAGGCCAAATCGGCAAGGGGAATTTGGGGACGGACCCGACGTAAGGGATGGACAAAGCGGGATAGATCACACCCGAGGATGCCGTTCGTGGTCGACCCCTCGCCGGTCGAC
>NZ_JANXRJ010000125.1 GCF_025353065.1 Lapillicoccus sp. | reverse complement strand
CGGGAGCCGTTCTCCTGCGGGCGGACGTAGGGCACCTGGAGCTCGTCGACCGAGGACGTCCACCAGCCGAGCCGGGCGCCACTGCCGGTGTCCGGATACCGTTGTCCCGGGCCGTAACCCGACCAGGCGACACGCGTCGGTGTGGTGTCGTGGCCGTCGCCGTTGATGTCGCCGAGGACGAGGTCGAGACCGATCCGCGCCCACGTGGGTCCCCAGTCGCCCGACGGGACGAGGGTCGTCCGGAGGCTGACCGTGGTGCCGTCGGAGGACCACCGGGAGGTGACGTCGACGTAGCGGTCGCGGACCGGTGCGGCGACCCGCTGGACGACGACGAGTGCGGCCTCTCCCCCACCCTCACTCCCACCCTCGGCGTCGACCGAGACCAGCCGGGTCATCAGCCGGTGCAGACCCTGATCGGTCCAGTCGTCGGCGTCCCGGACCTCGCGCAGGTGGTCCTCGCCGTTGTCGTTGTCGGTGGGCGCGCGCCAGAGCCCGAGTCGGGGGCCGTCCACCGGGATCCCCCCGAGCTCGCTCAGGGTGCCGGTCGCGCGGTCGAACGTCGCCAGGCCGAGAGTCCAGCCGTCGGTGGTCGGCTCGGGTGTCGCGCGGGCGGTCTGTCCCGTCGCCTTGGCCCCGGACGCGTCAGAGGTCCCGGACGCCTGGGCAGCGGAGGCGGTCCCCCCGGGCTGGGTCCACGCGACCTCGTGCCCCCCTGGCGCCCAGGGGAGCTCGTCGACCAGCACCGCCGACAGGGTGAGCACGCCCGCGTCGTGCGCGGGCGGCATGCCGGCGCGTGCCTCGGCCGGGAGGTCGAGCGTGACCGACCCACCGGCGGGCACGTGCAGGACGCCCAGTGACCCGGAGGCCTGTGGGCCATCGGCCACGTCGACCCGCCAGACCAGCTCGAGGTGGCTCGCGTCGCAGAAGTCGAAGAGGCTGCGGACCGTCACGGTCGACCGGTCGTCGGCGACCGTCATGCGCAGCGGCTGGACGGCGCTCTTCCAGTCGACGAGGCCGGGGCGCGGCTCCCGGTCGGCGCTGACGAGACCGTCGCAGACGAAGTTGCCGTCATGGACGACCTCGCCGAAGTCACCTCCGTAGGCGAAGAACTCGGTCGTCGTGCCGTCGCTCGCCGTGTGGGTCTGGCGGATTCCGTGCTCGACCCACTCCCAGACGAAACCACCATTGAGGCGCTCGTGCGACTCGAACAGCTGCTGATACTCGACGATCCCACCGGGGCCATTGCCCATCGCGTGGACGTATTCGCAGAGGATGAACGGCATCGCGCGTCGGCGGGCGTCCGCGGCGGAGTCCTCGAGGGTGGGCTCGGAGCGCGTGCCCCAGTCGGCCACCTCGTCCGGGTGGGTATACATGCGGGACATGACGTCGACGGCGACCCCGTCGAGATCGGGCTCGTAGTGGACGAAGCGCGACGGGTCGAGCTCGCGCACGAGGTCGGCCATCACCGGGACGTTGACCCCCATCGACGACTCGTTGCCGAGCGACCACCCGATGACGCAGGCGCGGTTGCGGTCGCGGGTGACCGTGCGCCGGACCCGGTCGAGCAGGGCCGGCTGGTAACGCTCGTCGTCGATCGGGTTGCCGCGCCAGTCCACGAAGTAGAAGCCGTGGGTCTCCTGGTCGACCTCGTCGACGAGGTAGAACCCGAGCTCGTCCGCGACGTCGAGCAGGTCGGGGTGCGGCGGGTAGTGGGAGGTGCGGATCGCGTTGACGTTGTGCTGCTTCATGAGGACGAGCTCTTGGCGGAGCAGCTCGGCGGGGACGACGCGGCCGAGGTCGGGGTGGTGCTCGTGCCGGTTGACGCCGCGCAGCAGGACGCGTCGGCCGTTGACGCGGATGGCGCCGTCCCACGTCACCGTGCGGAAACCGACCCGCTCGGTGATCGTCTCGACCGGTGTCGTCACGACGACCTCGTAGAGCCGCGGCGTCTCGGCGGTCCAGCCGTCCACCGTTCCCACGTCGAGGGATTCGCCGACGGAGCCCTCGATACCCAGCTCCGACAGCGTGACTCGCGCGTCGCTCGTCCCGGTACCGGTGACATCGACCCGGAGCGTGCCGCGGCCGCCTGCCCAGTCGGCCCGGACGACGAGGTCCTCCACGGCGCCCTCGGGGTGGGCGAGCAGCGTGACGTCGCGGAAGATGCCCGGCAGCCACCACATGTCCTGGTCCTCGAGGTAGGACGAGGCCGACCACTGGGCGACCCGCACCGCGAGGACGTTCTCTCCGGGGACGAGCACCCCTGTCACGTCGAACTCCTGGGACAGCCGACTCCCCCGGGTGCTCCCGAGGTGCGTGCCGTTGAGCCACACCTCGCCGGCGTTGTCGATCCCGTCGAAGCGCAGCCGCGCACCGTCGAGGAAAGGCGTGGTGGCCGTGAAGGTCAGCCGGTGGTCGCCGATGCCGTTCGCGTCCGGCGGGTGCGGCACGTCGATCGGGAAGGGAAACTGCACGTTGGTGTACGCCGGTGCGCCGTAGCCGTGCATCGGCCAGCTCGAGGGCACGGGGATCTCGTCCCACCCGCTGTCGTCGAGGTCGACGGCCTGCGGGCCGGGGCCCGCGGTCGCGAGCGACGCGGCATACCGGAAGCGCCAGGTGCCGTTGAGCGACTGCTGCGCGAGGCTGCTGCGGAACCGGGCCCGTGGGGCCACGGTGCCCTGGCTCGGTGCCCGTGAGGCGAGGTCGAGCGGGGCGGAGGGGACGGTGGAAGAGGGGGCCGAAGTCACGGGTCACACGCTATCGACGCGCCGCACGCGCTCTCGCGGGGGCGGGGGTGGGGGACGATGGGGGATGACCGACGTGACCGCGATCGTCCTCTGCGGGGGTGGGGCGTCCCGCTTCGGCGCCGACAAGCTGGTGCAGGCGCTCGGAGGAACGACGGTGCTCGGCCTCCTCATGGAGAGCCTGCCGACGTCGTGGTCGATCGTGGCGGTCGGGGACGAGCGTCCCCTCGACCGCACCGCCACCTGGGTGCTCGAGGACCCACCCGATGGCGGGCCGCTGGCCGGGATCGCCGCCGGGATCGCCCTCGTGACAACGGAGCTCGTCGTCGTCCTGGGTGGCGACATGCCCTTCGTGGGGCCGTGGGCGCAGCGGCTGGCGGCCGAGCTCGGCGACACGACCGACGCTGACCTGGCCGGCGTCTGCGCGCGCGGCGAGGACGGTCGCGACAACCCGCTGCTCGCGGCATACCGGAGGGCGGCGATCCGCGCGGCCCTCCCCGAGGTGACGCGCGACGGTCGTGCCCGGCTGCTCCTCGACCGCCTGCCCCACCACGCGCTGACCGTGCCCGAGGCCGATCTCCTCGACGTCGACACCCCGGCTGCGCTGGAGACGGCGCGGGCGAGGGTCGACCCCGGCCAGGCTCCATCGGGGCAGGTCTGAGGCACGGCTAGGGTCGGTCGCATGAAGGCCATCACGCTCCCATCTGCCGGCGGCGCCGACGCCCTGATCCTCGCCGAGGTCCCGAGCCCCGTGCCCGACGAGGGAGAGGTGCTCGTCGACGTGGTCGCGGCCGGCGTCAACCGCGCCGACGTGATGCAGCGGGAGGGTCACTACAACCCTCCGGCCGGGTCCTCGACCTACCCCGGGCTCGAGGTCAGCGGCCGGGTCGCGGCCCTCGGCCCGGGCGACGTGCAGGGGTGGCAGGTCGGCGACGAGGTCTGTGCGCTGCTGACCGGCGGCGGGTATGCCGAGCAGGTCGCCGTCCCCGCGGGCCAGCTCCTGCCCATCCCCGAGGGCGTCGGGCTGGTCGCCGCTGCCGCACTCCCCGAGGTCACCGCAACCGTGTGGTCCAACGTCTTCATGACCGCGAATCTCCAGCCGGGACAGGTGATCCTCATCCACGGCGGCTCGTCCGGGATCGGGACGATGGCCATCCAGCTCGCCCGTGAGGTGGGGGCGCGCGTCGCGGTCACCGCCGGCTCGATGGGCAAGCTCGAGGCGTGTCGCGCGCTCGGCGCCGACATCCTCGTCAACTATCGCGACGAGGACTTCGTCGAGCGGATCCGGGAGGAGACCGATGGCCACGGCGCCGACGTCATCCTCGACGTCATCGGCGCGAAGTACCTCGCCCGCAACGTCGACGTCCTCGCGGTCAACGGCCGCCTCGTGGTGATCGGCCTGATGGGCGGCCGGACCGCGGAGATCGATCTGGGCGTGATGCTGGCCAAGCGGTGCGCGCTCATCGCCACGACCCTGAGGGCCCGCCCGGCCGACGAGAAGGCGGCCATCGTCGCGGCCGTCCGCGAGCACGTCTGGCCGCTCATCGGCACCGGTCGCGTGCACCCGGTCATCCAGTCGACCCGCCCGCTCGCCGAGGCTGCGGAGGCCCACCGCGAGATGGAGGCGTCGGCGCACATCGGGAAGATCCTGCTGACGACCTGAGTAGCGGCCGGTCGGTCGGGTCGGGCTCAGGACTTCGGTTCGAGGGTCGCGACGGCTGCGGAGACAGCGCGCTCGTACTGGCCCCGGACGAAGACGAAGGGCCCGAACCCGGTGTAGTCCCAGGCCGGCCGATGCGGTTGGGCGAACCCGCTCCACCCGACGCGTGCGGACTCCACGTCGATCGCCACCTCGAGCGGCCAGCAGCCGACCTCGCCGCAGTCGCAGCCCAGGAGCCAGGCCCGACCGGGGCGGGGCCACTGGCCGTCTCCGAGGCCGAGAAAGTAGCGGCTGAGGTCGCCGAAGTCGAAATGGTCCAGGACCAGACCGGCGTAGCCGCCGGTGGGCCGGTAGCCGCGACCCGTTTCGAAGCCGGCCACCAGATCCACGAGCGGAACCCCGTTGACCTCAGGCATGAGCTGGGGGGGCGTCGTCGGCAGGACGGTGAAGCGCACGACATCGGCCACCGCGGGAGCATCTCATGCTTCCTGGGGCGGGGCGTCGACAGAGCCGGGTCGGCTGCGCCAACGGCCCTCTCGAATCTAGGATCGGGGCCATCGAACGTGAGGTGACGGCGAACCCGAGGAGGAACCGCGAATGCGTTCCCGGATGCAGGCGGCGCCGTGGTGGGTGTGGTCCCTCGTCATGGGCCTCTACTTCGCCGCCGTGCTTGCCGTTTTCGGACTGTCCCAGCGCCCGCAAGGCGTCCTGCCGACGATCGTCGGCGCACTCGTGGGCGGCGGCTTGTTCGGCGGCTTCATGGGGCCCTACCTCGTCCGGCAGCGAGACTCCGCACGAGTCGCCATGTCACCCTCGGGCAGCGACGGGCTCGACGAGACACGGAGCAGCGAGGCCATCCGGGCCGCGAGCAGGGGAGGCATCCCCCGGGACCCGGTCGTACGCGAGGCGGCTGCCCGCCTCGTGCGGTACCGCCTTGCCCTCGCGGCCGACCAGCGGCGTTGGGCGATCCCGATGTTCGTGGTGCTGATCGGCGTCGCCGTGGTGCTGGCCCTCTTGATGACGCTCCTGTGGTGGCTGGCGGTGGTGCTCTTCGGCGCCGCGCTGGTCAGCATCGTCGTCCAGCCGCGGCGGATGGCCGCCCGCCTGCGGCAGCTCGAAACGGGGTCCTGAGACGCGGGCGGGAGTCCGCCAGCGTCACCGTCGGTGGAATCGCCGATGTCTGGACAGGGGTGATCCCACCCACGGGTCCGCTCTCCGTCGGCCCCCCACCCGACAGACCTCGGCTCGAAATCGCCCAGCCCAGGGATCGGGTGGACTTGACCCCGTCAGGGCGTGGTCATGTCCACCCGATCTCCCCCTCAGTGCTTCCGGTCCGGCACCAGCTCGGTGGCTGGCAGCCGCACCCGCGTCGAAGCGGCCACTCCGTGGGGCCCGTGCCGTCAGGCGGACGCCCTGGGCGCCTGATCGCCGAGCACCCGGTCAACCACACAGACAAAGGGCCGCCAGCCGACCGGCATACCGGGGTGGAGCGGGCACCTTTGCGCCTTCTGTAGGTTTGGCGGACCGGCCGCCGCACCCTCAGCCCAGCGGCAGCGGCGGTATGCCGCGTGACCCCGCCCCCCCGACAGCCGGCGAGACCGCGCCCATCACCGCGCCCGCGACCGGGCCCGGCATGATCGTCACCCCCGACGTCAGCGGCAGGCTGAGCGAGCTCTGGGTCAGGTCGATGGTGATCGTCGCCCCGGTCGAGTTCGGGGTCGTGAACTCCGTGTCGCTGAGGCTGACGACGACCCCGAGCTGGTGGCCCGCGGCCAGGGTCACGTCCTGCGCGCGCAGCGGGATCGTGATCAGCCGCCACTTCGCAGGGACGAGCGGCGTGGGGTTGATGCTCGAGTGCGCGTGCGAGGCGTCCACCCAGCCCCGGCTGAGCACTGAGGCGCTGCTCGCCGCGAAGAGGTGGTTGACGTCGAGATAGCAGGCGCTGTCGACCGGCGTGCTCTGGCCCCAGCACGACGACGTGCTCGCGTTGGTCACGCCCTCGCCCACAGGGCGCATGCTCGCTCCGTAGTCGACGAGCTTGGCCGTGATCGGGGTGTCGGTGCGGTCGGCCCGGACCCGTAGGGTCACCGTCGGCGTCCCCGACAGCCGCACGTCCTTGCTCAGTGGCGCGGACGTGAACATCAGCCGCCCGGCGACCGGCTGCGACGGCGTGGAGATGGCCTGCTGCTCCGTCAGCGAAGGTCGATCGGCCAACGCCAGCATCCCCCCGAGGGTGCTCCCCAGCCCGTCTGTGCCCAGCTTCACCACGGTCGCGGCTCGAGTCGTCGGCCAGGACGCCTGTCCCACAAAGGTGTTGGGGGAGCGCTCCACCGTGACCTGCGGCTGGTCGAGCACGCCGTTGGGCAGCCCCATGAGCTCGTAGTCGAACCACTGGTGCAGCTGCGATACCCAGGCACTGCGCCGGTAGTCGAACGGGTCGACGTGACCCTCCTGGCTGAGCCAGAGCTTGCGGGTGATCCCGTTCTGCCCCAACGCCGCCCACCACGTCGACAGGTTGTCGGTCTGGACGTTGGTGTCGTTCACACCGTGCGACTCCAGCACGCTGGCCGTCACCCTGCCGGCGTCCTTGAGGTAGTTGCGGGCCTGCCAGAAGGCGTTCTGGTCACCCGAGGCATCGTCCGCGGACACGTCGAGCTGAGCCCGCTGCGCGTCACAGACCCCGTCGGTGCGGCCCACGGCGCCGGTGAGGTAGCTGGGGTAGTTGTCGTAGTAGACGACCCCGTGCGAGCGCGTGTAGAAGTACCAGTTGTCGATGGCGGAGATCGGCACGATGGTCTTCAACCCCACGACGCCGGTGGCCGCGACCCCGTTGGCGAGGGTCCCGTCGTAGGACTTGCCGATCATCCCGACGGCCCCCGTCGCCCAGGCCGCCGTGGCCGGCTTGCCGGCCAGGTCGACCGCCGTGTTGCGGCCGTTCAGCCAGTCGATGACCGCCGTGATCCCGGCGATCTCGCCGGGTCCGCCCAGGTCACCGCACCCGGTCGAGCGGTTGGTGCCGAGCACGTCGACCCCCACCTCGGCATACCCGCGGGGCACGAAGTAGTTGTCGTAGTAGAGCGGCATCGCGGCGATGACGCCCTTGCTGTCGTAGGTCTTCAGCTGGCTCTCGTTGCCGCGCCCGCAGCAGAGGAAGTAGGGCGAGGCGTCCATGATGACCGGCACCTTCTGCCCCGCCGAGGCGGGCTCGCCGGGGCGGATGATGTCGACCGCGATGGTGTCGGGCTTGCCGTCCTTGTCAGTGTCCATCCGCGTCGCCACCCGGATCGACTCGTGGATCGCCTTCGCGTAGGAGTAGACCGGATCCGTCTGGCTGCCCTGCACCGACGAGAGCACTTGAGGCGCCCCCGCCGCTCGAGCCATGGGGGCCGCACTCGCCCCCGAGGACGTCCCCAGCGCGACCGTCGTCCCGATGAGCACGACGAGGAGGGCGACGAGGGACGGACGGGCAGGACCGGGACGGGGGCGCGCAGGCCGCATCAGCATGCAGCGGACGTTACGCATCAGTCGGTCATCCCGCTCGCCGGAACGGTGTCGGCGTGACAGATCCGGACCCATCGTCGCCGGAGCGGGCTGCGTCCATCCTGTGAGAATCCCGAGAATGGCCCGTTTGAACTATGCCCTGACTAGGTCGGACCCCTCATGATGGATGCGGCTGCCCGTGTGGTGCTGACGCCGTCGGCATCACCCTGCCCCTGTGGTAGCCACGGACGGCAGGGGTGACGGCGTGAGTCTCGCCCCTGCCGTTCTTCGTCCGCGGTTCGTCGTCCGCCCCAGCCGGTATGCCGATGGGTTGCCGTTTGTCGGCTGGCTCGCCCTGAGCGCCCAGCCGCGCCAGCCCGGTGGTCCTGTGCGGCAGGATGGGGACATGAGCGACGAGCACACCGGCCAGCCCGGGCAGCGATCCGACGAGGGCGCCACGAGGGAGTCGCGGATCGTCGTCGTGACCCAGGACGGGATGGGCGTCTCCTCGCCCACGGGACCCTCGGGGTCTTCGGGATCATCGGCTGCGGGTGGAGCGGGCCACGAGCAGACCAACCCCGCCGACCTCGTCGAGCAGCCGGCCAAGGTGATGCGGATCGGCTCGATGATCAAGAACCTCCTGGAGGAGGTCCGCAACGCGCCGCTCGACGAGGCCGGTCGCACCCGTCTCGCCGAGATCCACACCCGCTCGATCCACGAGCTCAAGGCCGGGCTGGCGCCCGAGCTCGTCGACGAGCTCGACCGCATCTCGCTGCCGTTCACCGAGGCGGCCCCCTCGGACGCGGAGCTGCGGATCGCCCAGGCCCAGCTCGTCGGGTGGCTCGAGGGCCTCTTCCACGGCATCCAGACGGCGCTCTTCGCGCAGCAGATGGCGGCCCAGCAGCAGCTCCAGGGCATGCGACGGGCTCTCCCGCCCGGGCAGGGCGGGGGCCCCGAGGGAGGCGCCGGACCTGATGGCGGTGCCTCCGGACCCTTCGGCGCACCCACCGGCCAGTACCTCTGACCTCCCTGGCTCCCAGCCGCCGCACACCGCACCGCCGCAGCGCAACCAGCCACCGCAGACGACAAGGGGACCGATGAGTCGGGAACAGCCGCCACCCACCCAGCCGGTCGGGCCGCCACCAGCGGGTCAGCCGGGTCAGGGTGGCCAGCCGGGTCAGGGTGGCCAGCCGGGCGAGTGGGGAGGTGGCGTCCCGGCCTCCTACGGTCCCTGTCCGCCAACCCAGCCGGGCTGGGAACACGCACCGGACCAGGGCTATACCGGCCCGTATTCTGGTCCACCTCCGCCCCGGCACCAGTCCGGGTATGCGGTCGCTCCCCAGGCGCCCTCGGCCCCCCGCGACCCGTCCACCACGTAGCGCGCCATCCTCCAGATCGCCTGTCCCGTCCTGATGGTCATCGCCCTCGCTGTCGCCGAGAACGGCCGTCGCGGCTATACCGACTGGACCCTCTGGGCCCTCTTCGCCACCGTCGGGGCGCTCGTCCAGCTCGCCCCCCTCGTGGTCAAGGGTGATCCGCAGCGGAGCTGGACCACCGGCGCCATCGGCGTTGTTGCCCACATCGGCTACTGGGTCGTCATCGTGCTCCCCGGCATCGACACCAATACCGGGTTCCTCCAGACCTTCGCTGTCGCTGCGGCCGCCGTCGGATGCTGGTTGACGCCCGGCCGTCGGATCTGACTCTGCGAGAGGGGAGTTCGATGGCGATGGGATCCGAGTCCGAGACCGGCGTGCTGGGGCCCGACCCGGCCGGACGCCTGCGCGGGGCAGCCCGCCGACTCACGGGCATGTCGACGGGCCGGTGGCTGCTGCTGGGCGTCGTGCTCGCCGTGCTGTCGCTCGGCCTGCCGTGGTCCCACGCCTACGGCTCGGCAGGGGTCCGCATCCCGGGGTGGTACGTCGGGGGTATCTGCACCACGAACTACGCGGACGGCACGGTCGACTGCCCCCTCGGCTACGTCTCGCCCGGCCTGACCGTCGCCACCTCCCACCAGGCGGCCGGGCTCCGGTCCGTCGCCCGGTTCTACGTCGCCGCAGCCGTCGTCCTCGCGCTGGTCGGCTGGCGACGTCAGGCCCGGGGTGCGGTCCTGCTCGCGATCCTCAGCCTCGTGCTGTCCGTGTTCGTCGTCTCCCGGTCGCTCACCAGCGGCGCGGCGACGGTCCTGCTCGCCGCCGCCTGCCTCGGGATCGTGGCCCGCCGGCTGCGGGTGCCCGGCTGACCCACGACGTCCGCGCGGAGGGGACACCGGTGTCGCGTCCGGGCGGACGTTGCGGGGAGCCCGTATGCCGCGCCGTCAGATCGCGCCGTCAGATTGCGTCGGCGGCGGCGCGCCCGGCCGTGCGGCCGGAGAAGATGCAGCCACCGAGGAAGGTGCCCTCGAGCGATCGGTAGCCGTGCATCCCGCCCCCGCCGAAGCCGGCGACCTCGCCGGCGGCATACAGGCCGGGCAGAGGGGTGCCGTCCTGGGCGAGGACCCGTGACGAGAGGTCGGTCTGCAATCCGCCGAGCGTCTTCCGGGTGACGACCGAGAGGCGGACGGCGATGAGCGGGCCGTTCTTCGGGTCGAGGATCTTGTGCGGGGTCGCGACGCGCGCCAGCTTGTCGCCGCGGTAGGTGCGGGCGCCGTGGATGGCGGTCACCTGGGCGTCCTTGGAGTACTCGTTGTCGAGCTGGGCGTCGCGGTCGGCGATCTGGCGCTCGAGGTGGGCGGCGTCCAGCGGCGCGTCGGGGGTGATCTCGTTCATCTTCGCGACGAGCTCGCCGATGGTCGTGGCCTGCACGAAGTCCTCACCCCGGTCGAGGAACGCCTGCACCGACGCCGGCGCCCCGGGCCGGACCCGGCCGAGCACCTGCAGCACGGACCGGTCGGTGAGGTCGGGATTCTGCTCGGACCCGGAGAGGGTGAACTCCTTCTCGATGATCTTGTGGGTGAGGACGAACCACGAGTGGTCGTGGCCGGTGGTCCGCAGGTGGGCCAGCGTCCCGAGGGTGTCGAAGCCCGGAAAGTACGGCGGCGGCAGCCGGTCGCCGTTGCCGTCGAACCACATCGAGCTCGGTCCGGGCAGGATCCGGATCGCGTGGCCGGGCCAGATGGGGTCCCAGTTGTGGACGCCCTCGACGTAGTGCCACATCCGATCGGGGTTGATCAGGCTCGCCCCGGCCCGCTGGGTGATGGAGAGCATCCGGCCGTCGACATGGGCCGGGACCCCGGTCACCATCCGCTCGGGCGGCCGCCCTAGCCGCTCCGGCCAGGTCTTGCGGACCAGGTCGTGGTTGCCGCCGATGCCGCCGGACGTGACGACGACGGCCTGCGCGGAGAGCGCGAAATCACCCACCCGGTCGCGGTTCGTCGTCATGCCCCGGGGTTCCGTCGTGGTCCCGAGGACGGTGCCCCGCACCCCGGTGATCGTGCCGTCGTGGACCGTGAGCTCGTCCACCTGGTGGCGGAAGGCGAACCGCAGCAGCCCGTCCTGCTCCGCCTGGATCGCCTTGCGCAGGAAGGGTTCCACCACACCCGGGCCCGTCCCCCACGTGACGTGGAAGCGCGGCACGGAGTTGCCGTGGCCCCCCGCTCGCCCGTCGCCGCGCTCGGCCCACCCGACGACGGGGAACCAGCGCATGCCCTGCTCGTGCAGCCAGGCGCGCTTCTCCCCCGCGGCGAACTCGACGTAGGCCCGCGCCCAGAGGCCCGGCCAGTGGTCCTCCGGCCGGTCGAAGCCGGCGGTGCCCTGCCAGTCCTGCCAGGCGAGCTCGACCGAGTCCTTGATCCCCATCCGTCGCTGCTCCGGCGAGTCGACCATGAAGAGCCCACCGAACGACCAGAAGGCCTGGGCGCCGAGGTTGGCCCGCGACTCCTGCTCGACGACGATCACGCGTCGGCCGCGGGCGGTGAGCTCGGTGGCGGCGACGAGGCCCGCGAGGCCCGCCCCCACGACGATGGCGTCGGCGTCGGTCATGGGGACGAGCCTACGAGCGGCCGGCGACCGCCAGACCCTCGGCCTGTCGGACGAGGTCGGGGACCTTGTCGAACGAGCCCGGCTCGTGGGCGTTGCGCATGCCGAACAGGGCGTGGTCGGTGCCGATCGCGGCATACGCGCCGAGCTTCTCGACGACCTGGTCGACACTCTCGTTCACGAGGTCGACCTGCATGAGGATGGTCTTCTGGATGTCGGCGTAGTCACGCCCGACGTCGTCGCAGTGGCGCCGGATCACGTCGTACTTCTGCGCCACCGCATCGGTGCCCATGTCGAAGATGTTGCAGGCGTCGGCATACTGCGCCACGAGCTTGAGCGTCTTCTTCTCGCCGGTGCCGCCGATGAGGATCGGCGGGTGCGGCTTGGTCAGGGCCTGCGGCGAGTTGAGCGGCCGCTCGAGCTGGTAGTGCTCGCCCTCGAAGGGGGACTCGTCGCCCGCCCACATCTGGTGGGCGATCCGCAGGGTCTCCTCGAGCCGCTCAAAGCGCTCCGAGGTGGAGGGGTAGGGGACACCGAGGCCGCGGTGCTCCTCCTCGTTCCAGGCCGCGCCGATGCCGAGCCACGCGCGGCCGCCGGAGAGGACGTCGAGGCTGGTCACGGTCTTCACGAGCAGGCCTGGGTGGCGGTAGGTCACGCCGGTGACCAGGGTGCCGAGGGTGATCTGCTCGGTGATGCCCGCGGCATACGCGAGGGCGCTGTAGCCCTCGATCATCTCGTTCTCCGGCGGGCCGATCATCGAGATCTGGAAGAAGTGGTCCATGACCCAGAGGCTGGCGAGGCCGGCCTGGTCGGCGTCACGGGCGATGCGGGCGAAGGTCGGGCCGATCTGGTCCGGTCCGGTGCCGAAGGTGAAGTTCGACTGCTGGAGTCCGAGTTTCATGTGTTAAACCTAGGTGGTGAGTCAACCGCTCAACGGGCGACTGCGCCCCCTCCCGTGGTGGGCGCTGCTGTCGGCAGTCATCGCACCGGTCGCCTACATCGGCGGGTGGCTGTATGCCGGTGCCCGCACCACCGCCTACGACCCGGTGCGCTCCTCCGTCAGCGACCTCGCCGCGGCGAACGCCCCCCACCGCTGGATCATGACGGTGGCCCTGCTTATCACCGGCGTCGCGCTGCTGGTCACCGCGGTCGGCCTGCGCCCCGCCGACAGTGCGGGCCGGGGCCTGCTCGGGATCGGCAGCGTCGCAACCCTGATCGCGGCGTGGATCCCCAACACCCACGTGGGTCACAACTACGTGGGCCACATGATCGCCACCTACCTCGCGTTCGCCGCCCTCAGCCTCTGGCCGGCCGTCATCGCCCGCAACGCGCCGGGTGCGCCGCTGGTGATCCGACCGACCTTCGGCAAGGCGGCGGCCATCGTCATGGGGCTCCTCTTCCTGCTCACCGTCGCCGACATCATCACCGGTGGCGCCACTCTCGGGCTGCGCGAGCGGGTGCTGACGACGACCCAGCTCGTCGTCCCACTGCTCGTGGCCCTCGGGGTCGCCCGCCTCCCGTCGCCGGTGCTGCCCGAGCAGGTCCTGCACGCCTGACCCGCTGCTGGCCCGCCCCTGACCCACCCCGAACTACAGTTGAGGGGTCATGAGGGGCAACCGCTGGGTCTCCGGGGCCACACGGGTCATCCGGTGGTTCGCGATGCTGGCGGTCTGCTACGTCGGCGGGGTCGCGGCGACCAATCTCGCACCGACGACGATCGAGACCACGAACTACTCGGGCACCGTGCGGCTCTCACCGCTCCCGCAGCGGACAGCGGTCCTGCACAGCCCGACCATCCTCGGCGACATCGACCTCGACTTCCGGTCGCCCCTGCTGGCGCCGGGCATCGAGGTGGCCGTCTCGGTCAAGGACAACATCACCTCGGTCTTCACCAGCCGCAACCTCGACGTCGCGACGCTCCAGCCCTCGAGCGCCGAGATCTCCACCGCGCTGCGCGACGCCGCGACAGGAGTCGGCTGGCGCTTCCTCTCCGGCGCGGGGACGGTCGCCCTCGCGCTGGCCCTGGCCCTGCACTACGCGCGTCACCGCCGGATGAGGGCCCGCCCCAACGGCCGCAACGCCCTCACGGTCGGCGCGGCAGTGGTCGTCGCCTGCGGCCTGACCGGCGGCGGGATCTTCCTGACCTACCGGCCCACCAACTTCGTCAGCTATCGCACCACGGGGCTGCTGCTCGACGTCGAGCGCAACCGTGACGTCCTCCAGGCGGTGCAGGACCGCAGCTCGCAGGCCACCCCCTACGTGCTCAACCTTCTCGCCCTGTCCAAGTCGTTGCAGGAGAACCTCGTCCCGTCCGAGCTCGATGCCAGGGTGTCGAGCCGGATCCTGCTGGTCTCGGACGTCCACGGCCAGAACGCCTACGGCCTGATGAAGTCGATCATCGACAGGGAGAAGATCGATGCGGTCATCGACAGCGGCGACCTCGTCAACTTCGGGAGCGCGACGGAGGCGGACGCCGCCGGGATCTTCACCGGGATCCGCTCGCTGGGTGTCCCCTACGTCTTCGTCGGGGGCAACCACGACTTCGCATCGCCCGCCGACCGGACCCTGCTCACCCGGTTGGCGACCGTCCCCAATGTCGTGCTGCTCCAGCCGGACAACCGGACCTACACGGCCTACACGCTGCGGGGGCTGCGGATCACGGGGTTCAACGACCCGCGCTACTTCGGCGACGACGCCCGGAACACCGACGCCAAGCAGAAGCCGGCGGTCGACCTCTTCAACCACACGATGAAGGACCAGGTCACCCCGGACGTCGTCGTCGCCCACGAGCCGGGGGCGGCGCAGGGAGCGGACAAGACGGGCCTGCGCATCAACGGGCACCTGCACCTCGCCGGCCTCGACGGCAACCGGATCACGGTGGGCACCTTCACGGGCGGCGGGGTGGTCTCGCACTACGTCCCGGAGGAGGGCTCCGGTGAGCTGCGCGGCCAGCCCTACGCCTTCGACATCGCGGCTTTCGACACCACCTGCCGACTCAGCTCGCTGACCCGGTTCACCTACCGCAACCTCATCGAGGGGGCGCCCGTCTACGACAACGTCACGGTCCTCAACGGCCGCAGCATCGAGGCCGAGCCGGTGTCGTCGGACGGGCAGCCGCGCAGCTGCGGGGTCGACAGCGCCACGGTGCAGGCGAGCATCCCGGCGATCCCGCTCGACACGGATCCAGGCACCGGGCCCGGCCCGGACTCGACCCTGAGCCCCGGCACGGACTCCCCCACCGCGCCCTCGTCGCGCGCCCT
>NZ_JANXRJ010000122.1 GCF_025353065.1 Lapillicoccus sp. | reverse complement strand
CGACCGTGGCCCGGACTCCCCGGGCGTCCTGCGGCTGGCCATGGGGATGACGGCCGCCGGGCACGCCATCGCCGTCCCCGGCAACCACGAGAACAAGCTGGTGCGCGCCCTCCGGGGCCGCCAGGTCCAGGTCAGCCACGGTCTCGCCGAGACCCTCGCCCAGCTGTCCGACGAGCCGCCCGAGTTCCGCGACGCAGTCACCACCTGGTGCGACGACCTCGTCTCGCACCTCGTCCTCGACGACGGGCGACTCGTCATCGCCCACGCCGGCCTCCCCGAGGCCTACCACGGCCGCACCTCGGGGCGGGTCCGCTCCTTCGCCCTCTACGGCGACACCACGGGGGAGACCGACGAGTTCGGCCTGCCCGTGCGCTACCCGTGGGCGGTCGACTACCGCGGGCGGACGACGGTCCTCTACGGACACACGCCGACGCCCGAGCCGGAGTGGGTCAACACCACCATGTGCCTCGACACCGGGTGCGTCTTCGGCGGGCACCTCACCGCCCTGCGCTACCCCGAGCGGGAGGTCGTCCAGGTGCCGGCGGAACGGGTCTGGTACGAGCCGTCGAAGCCCTTCCCGGTCGCCGGGACGCTTTCGAGCGGGACTGCAGCACAACGCTCCCCGGACGAGCTCGACCTCACCGACGTCCTCGGCAAGCGGGTCGTCGAGACCGCGCACCACGGGCGGATCACGATCCGCGGGGAGCACGCCGCCGGCGCGCTCGAGGTGATGAGCCGGTTCGCCCTGCACCCCCGGTGGCTGCCCTACCTGCCGCCGACGATGTCCCCCGTCACGGTCTCAGCGCTGCCCGACCTGCTCGAGCACCCGGCCGAGGCCTTCTCCTACTTCGCCGGCGTCGGCGTCGACGCGGTCGTCCTCGAGGAGAAGCACATGGGCTCGCGGGCCGTGGTGCTCGTCTGTCGCGCACCCGAGGTGGCCCAGAGGCGCTTCGGCGCGACCCGGGGCGAGAGCGGCGTCGTTTACACCAGGACGGGTCGCGCCTTCCTGTCGGCCGAGCTCACCGAGCAGCTCCTGGCCCGGGTCCGCGCGGCCGTCACCTCCGCTGCCCTGTGGGACGAGCTCGACACCGACTGGCTCCTGCTCGACGCAGAGCTGCTCCCGTGGTCGCTCAAGGCCGAGGGACTCCTGCGCGAGCAGTATGCCGCCGTCGGTGCGGCGGCCCGGCTGATGCTTCCAGCCCTCTCGAGCTCCCTTGCGGCAGCGGCGGGTCGCGGCCTCGACGTCGCCGGTCTCGTCGAGCGGACGCGCGAGCGTGAGGCCGATGTCGCGGCCTACGGCGCGGCCTACCGGCGCTACTGCTGGGAGGTCGACGGCCTGACGGGCGTCTCGCTCGCGCCCTTCCAGCTGCTCGCCGGGGAGGGCTCGACCTGGCACGACCGCGACCACCTCTGGCACCTCGACCGGGTGGATCGGATGCAGGCCACCGACGCTTCGACCTTCCGGACCACCCGCCGCCTCGTCGTCGACGTGACGAGCGAGCCGTCCCGCGCCGCCGGGACGGCCTGGTGGGAGGACCTCACGCGCTCGGGCGGCGAGGGCATGGTCGTCAAGCCGCTGGCCAACCTCACCCGCACCGCCAAGGGGCTGGTCCAGCCCGGGCTGAAGGTCCGCGGCCGCGAGTACCTGCGCATCATCTACGGCCCGGACTACACGCGGCCCGAGAACCTCCGCCGGCTCAAGGACCGCAACCTCGGTCACAAGCGCTCGCTCGCGGGTCGCGAGTACGCGCTGGGGCTGGAGTCGCTCGAGCGGCTGGCGCGCGGTGAGCCGCTGTGGCGCGTCCACGAGCCGGTCTTCGCCGTGCTGGCGATGGAGTCCGAGCCGGTGGACCCGCGGCTCTAGCTCTGGAGACTCAGCGGTCCTGGACGGTTCCGGGGAGGCCGGTCGTGATCCGGGAGAGGAAGGTCCGCGTGCGCTGCTGCCGCGGGTTGCCGAGCACCTCGGCGGCCGTGCCGCGCTCGACGATCCGACCGCCGTCGAGGAAGCACACGGCATCCGCGACCTGGCGGGCGAAGCCCATCTCGTGGGTGCTGACGATCATCGTCATTCCGTCGCTCCGCAGTGCCGTGAGGAGGTCGAGCACCTCGCCCACCAGCTCGGGGTCGAGGGCGGAGGTGACCTCGTCCAGCAGCATGAGGGTCGGCTCGTTGACGAGCGCACGGGCGATCGCGACCCGTTGCTGCTGGCCTCCGGACAGCTCGTCCGGTCGGGCAGCAGCCCTGTCCTGCAGGCCGACCCGCTCGAGCATGGCCATCGCCCGCGACTTCGCCTCCACCCTCGGTAGGCGGTGGACACGGACGGGGGCGAGGGTGATGTTGTCGAGGACACTGAGGTGCGGGAAGAGGTTGTAGGCCTGGAAGACGATGCCCATCCGCGCGCGGGTCGCGTCGGCGTCGACCCGAGGGTCGGTGATGTCCTGGCCCTCGAGCTCGATCACGCCGTCGTCGACGACCTCGAGGAGGTTGACGCACCGCAGCAGGGTCGACTTGCCGGAGCCGGACGCGCCGATCAGGACCACGCACTCTCCGGGCTCGACCTCGAGCGAGAGGTCGTCGAGGACGACGTTGGCGCCGAAGGCCTTGCGCACGCCCTGCACCGACAGGAGGCTCACACGATCCCTCCGGCGCCGTGGAAGCCCTGCTTCCGGGCGAACCAGTCGGTGACGCGCACCATCGGGATGGTGAGGCAGACGAACAGGATTCCCGCGACGACGTAAGGGGTGTAGTTGAAGTCGGTGGCCGTCTCGATCTGCGCGGCCCGGATGGCATCGATCACCCCGAGGACGGCGATGAGGCCGGAGTCCTTCTGCAGCGAGACGAGGTCGTTCATCAGCGGTGGCAGCACCCGTCTGACCGCCTGGGGGAGCACCACGAAACGCAGGCTCTGGGCGTGGCTGAGCCCGAGCGAGCGAGCCGCCGCCCGCTGCGACGGGTGCACCGACTCGATGCCCGCCCGGAGCACCTCGGCGACGTAGGCGGAGTAGGACAGCACCAGCGCCGTCCCGCCCCAGAACACCGCGTCCTTCGGCACCCCCTGGAGCCGCAGCGCCGGCACGCCGATGCCGAGGAGCAGCAGGACGAGCAGGAGCGGCAGGCCACGGAACAGGTCGGTGTATGCCGCGGAGAAGAGCCGGAGCGGGAAGAAGATCGGCCCGCGCAGGGTCCGCATCACCGCGAGCAGCATCCCGAGCACGGCGATGAGGACCGCGCACACCAGCATGATCCGCACGTTGAGCCAGAGCCCCTGCGCGACGGCCGGCAGGGAGGACCACGCCTTCTCGGGACTGAAGAAGGTGTGCTGCACGCGAGGCCAGCCGGGCGAGGTGGTGAGCGCCAGGACGACGGCACCGCCGAGGACGAGCGTGCTTGCGGCTGCAGCGAGTCCGGAGCGCCGGGTCCGGTCGCGCCGGTAGGCGTCGCGCTCCCGCTGCCGGGGCGACGGCGTCCAGACGTCGGCCACCGGGCTACTTCAGCTCGGGGGCGCCAGCGGCCGTGAGGTACTGCGCCGCGAGCCGGTCGAGGGTGCCGTCGGTGCGGAGCGCGTCGACGGCCCTGCTCACGCACGCGGTCAGCGCCGAGCCCTTGTCGAGCACCATGCCGAACTGCTCCGGGGTGCTCCCCGCCTGGGGCAGCTGCCCGACGATGACCCCGTTGTCGAGCTGGGCGCTCGTCATGAAGAACGCCGTCGGCAGATCGACGACGATGCCGTCGATCTGGCCGTTCTTCAGGGCCTGCACCGCCAGGTCGTTCGTGTCGTAGGGGGCAGCCTGCTGGCTGGGCTTGATCTGGTCCGTGATCGCCGTGTAGGAGGTCGTGCCGACCTGGGCGCCGAGCTTGGCCGAGGCGAGCGCGGCGACCGACGTCTTCCCGTCGAGGACGCTTCCCTTGGTGGTCACGACCGCCTGGCGCACCCCGTAGTAGCCACTCGAGAAGTCGACCGCCTGCTTGCGCGCGTCACTGATCGAGACCTGGTTGATGTCGACGTCGAACGACTTGACCCCTGGGGTGACCGCGTTGTTGAAGGGCACGGTGACCCACGTGACCTCGGTGGTGGCGAAGCCGAGCTTCGCGGCGACGGCGTAGGCCACCGCCGATTCGTAGCCCTTGCCGTTGGTCGGGGTGTTGTCGACGAACCACGGTGGGTAGGCCGGCTTGTCGGTGCCGACGGTGAATCGGCCGGCGGTCTGCAGCTTCAGTGCGGCCTTCGTGCAGGCCGCGGGCGATCCCCCGGTGCCGGTGCCCGCGGCGCCCGGGGCAGCCGTCTCGGGGGCGCTGCAGGCTGCGAGTCCCCCGAGGGCGAGGAGCCCGGCGGCCACGGACAGGGCTGGGGTGGAACGGATCGAGACCATGAGGGCTCCTGTCGGAAAGTCAGCGCCACAGGCTGCGGGAGGGCGTCGTCGGGGACCGACCACCCGGCATACGGTAGTGGCTGGCCGCACCCATGGAGCAGAGTGGTGCCCATGACCCCCCTCCCCGGCAGCCGGGCCGCGCTCGTCGCGCTGGCCGTCGCGGCCGCGCTGCACCTCGGCTTCCAGCTGGCGGTGACGGTCCTCGTCTACCCCGCCCTCGCGCGCGTCGCGCCCGGCGATTGGTCGACGTCGCACGATGCGCACAGCCGGCGGATCGTGCCGCTCGTCGGCCTCACCTATGCCGCGCTCCTCGGGAGCGGGGTCTGGGCCCTCGCCGCCGCGCCCCTGTCGGTGGGCCTCGTCGTCGCGCTGGTGGGCGCCGCAACCGCTCTGCTGACAACGACTTTCGCCGCAGCGCCGCTGCACGGACGACTGGGCGGCGGTCACGACCCGGCGCTGGTCACGCGCCTGCTGCGGGTCGACCGGGTGCGCGCGGCCGGAGCCGCCGTCTGTCTCGTCGGCGCGGTCGGGGCGGTGCTGACGTGATGCTCGACCCGACCGCGGTCCTCGACCCGCAGGGCCCGCCGCTGCCGACGCTGCAGATCATGTCGCAGTGGTGGCGCGACCTCTGCTTCGTGCACTGGGCCATCGACCCCGCGCCGATCGCGGCCCTGCTCCCGCGAGGGGTCCGACCCGACCTGCACGACGGGCGGGCGTGGGTGGGGCTGATCCCCTTCCGGATGGTCGACGCGGGCGTCGGCCGCGGTGGCCCCGTGCCCTACCTCGGGACCTTCCTCGAGATGAACGTGCGCACCTACACGATCGACGACAGCGGCCACCGCGGTGTCGCCTTCCTCTCGCTCGAGGCCGAGCGCGCGCTCGTCGTCATCGGGGCCCGCGGCTTCTTCAACGTGCCCTACCAGTGGGCCCGGATGCGGTATGCCGCGGGCGTCACGAGCGACGGCCGGCTCACCGTCGACTACGTCAGCCTCCGCCGCGCCACCCGTGCCCGGCCCGCGCCCCGGAGCCGGTTGGGGCTGGTCGTGGGGCCGGCGATCCCGGAGCCGGCGCCGCTCGACCACTTCCTGACGGCGCGCTTCGGGCTGCATACGACACTGTTCGGCACGAGCCTCTGGATCCCCAATACCCATGGCCCCTGGCCGTTGCACTCCGCCGAGCTGCTCGCCCTCGACGACACCCTGGTCGCCGCGGCCGGGCTCGGAGGCCTGGTCGGTGACCGGGCCCCGGACAGCGTCCTCTACTCACCAGGTGTCCGGACGACCTTCGGTCTGCCGCAACGGATTCGGTGATCAGGCCGCTGCGGCGATCCCGAGGCCCGCACCGCCCGACCAACAGGCACAAGCAGACCGACGCGCCGACTGCACGCTCGGGCCGGCGCGGGCGACGTGCTTGTGCCTGTTGACAGGGCGGGTCGTCGTCGGGCCACCCGCGAGACTGGTCGCCAACCCGGCACATGCCGTCGCGTCACGCACCGGCGGGCCTCGGCGGGCCAACTCCCACCTTCTACCCATTTGCCGGAATAACCCCAATCGCGTTCTCAATTATGTGAATTCGCTGCACGCCGATCATCGCGTCGATATTCTTCGGCAGTGGAGACCGGCTGGCACGACTCGGGGGCAGGCGCGGCGTCATGCTGATCGACGCCCGGAGGGTCGCGTCGGGTTCCGGTCTCCACTTCGACGTCTGCATCATCGGCGCCGGCCCGGCCGGGATCAGCCTGGCCCAGAGGCTGGCCGTCTCCGGGCTGCGCGTCGTCCTGGTCGAGGGCGGCGGGTTCACCCCGCGCGTCCGCGACCAGCGGATGTTCGCCGGCACCGTGACGGGCTCGCCCTACGCCGACCTCCAGGACGTCCGGTTCCGGGTCGTCGGCGGGAGCGGCTCCCGGTGGGGGGGCATCTGCCGGCCGCTCGACCCGATCGACTTCCGCGCACGAGACTGGGTGCCCGACAGCGGCTGGCCGATCTCCTACGACGAGGTCGCCCGCTACTACCCCGCTGCCGCGGAAGCTCTCGGGGTCTCGAACAGCGACTTCACACGGCTCTCTCCCGGCCTCACCGACGCGACCCCGGACCTCGGCGGCACGGGGTTCGAACGGATCCACTACCGGTCGAGCCCGATGGTCGACTACGGGCACGCCGTTCGTGACCGACTCGAGCGATCCCGTGACATCACGCTGCTGGTCAACGCCAACGTCACCCGCCTGTTGTCCACCGCCGTCGGTGACGCGGTCACCGGCGTCGACGTCCGGACGTTCGCGGGGGGTGCCGTCGCCGTGACCGCGCGAACCTACGTCCTGGCCGCAGGATCGGTGGAGAACGCCCGGCTGCTCCTGGTCTCGGACGACGCCGGACCGGCCGGACTCGGGAACCGGCACGACGTCGTCGGTCGCTACTTCATGGAGCACGTCCACGTCGACATCGCGACGCTCCTGCCGAGCCGCAGGACGACCGACTGGCTGTCCTACCGCACCAACGCCCCGCACCAGCCGGTGCTCGTCTCCGCCCTCTCCCCGTCCGAGGAGGTCCAGCGCGACGAGCGGATCGGCTCAGCGGCCGTCACCGTCGCGCCGTCGTGGTACGTCACGCGGCGAGCCTTCGTCGGGATGCACCCACGGTTCACGGTGCCGGCCGAGCGGGTCTACCGCGGGCTCTCGGGCACCTCTGAACGCGCCGCGGCCGCAGCGTTGGACGTCGCACGAGCCGCCTGGAACCTGCGTGAGGGAAAGAGCGCCTGGCCCCGCCGCGAGCCCACCCGCACGATCTACTACCGCGGCGAGCAGGGCCCGGCCCGCGAGAACCGGGTCGTCCTCGGGGACCGCCGCGACCTCCTCGGTCACCCCGTCGCCGACCTGCGGTGGCAGGTCCGGGACGCCGACCTGACGGGAGCGAGCGCGGTGCTCGGGCGCTTCGCGGCCGCCGCCGCGACGGGTGGCTGGGGGGACGTCGCCGTGCCCGACGAAGACCTGCGCGAGCGCATCGTCGGCGGCCCGCACCACCTCGGCACGACCCGGATGTCTCGCGACCCCCGCACCGGCGTGGTCGACACCGACTCGCGGGTGCACGGTGTGGGCAACCTCTACGTCGCCGGTGGCTCGGTGTTCCCGACCGGCGGCCACGCCAACCCCACGCTGACCGTCATCGCGCTCGCCCTCCGGCTGGGTGAGCACCTCGTGTCACGCAGGATGCGTGACCACCTCGAGGTGCGCCCGGTCACCGCCGGTGCGGGCGAGGTCAGTACGGCCAGGTCACCTCGGCGATGACGCCACCCTCGACGGTCACCTCGAGCGACGGGGTCTCGCCGGCCTGGTTGAGTCGGTAGGCGCCGGCTTCGAGGTCGGGGAACACGGCGGAGTAGAGGATCTTGTCACCTGCGGGTCGGCCCACCACGGCGACGTGCGGGTGATGGCCGTGTCCGTGTCCGTGGCCGTGGCCATGGGGCTCAGCTGCGTGTTCGTGCTCGGCTGCGTGTTCATGGTCGTCGTGTGCGTGGTCGTCGTGTGCGGCCTCGGCACCCACAGGGCTGATCTCGATCTCGGCGCCCTCGAGGTCCTGCGAGAGGTGGAGCACGATGGCGCCGATGTCGCCGCCGACGTCGAGCATCACGGCCCCCTGACCGGCATACGGGTTCTCGGCGAGGTTCGCCGCCCGGTCCGGGCTGAGGTCGGTCCGCAGTGGGGCCGGGTCTGAGGAGGGGTGCGACGACATGGGCTGGCTCCTACGTAGTGGCTGGGCGGTGCGGCATACCGGGTCGGGCGCGTGTCGGGTGCCGAGGGTGGACAGCACGCTACTGACATGGTGATCGGCGGCGGGCACGGGGCCCACCGCCGATCACCGTGCTTGAGTCAGTGCCAGAGCGTCAGGGCTTCGGCGTCCCGGGCTTCGACTGGTAGCCGCCGGCCGGGTGCCCCAGGTAGGGGAACGTCGACAGGAGCTTGGCGTTGGTGTTGCTGGTCCCGTCCGTCACGGCCGAGGCCGCGCCGTCCGGGGTGTAGCTCGCGTCCACCAGCGGGATGGTCAGACCGGCGATGGCGCGGATCTCGACGGTCGTCGTGTCGTCGAAGACGCGTCGGCCGTTCGGGAAGCCGGCCGGGTCGCCGGCGACGAGACCGAGCGGGTTGGGCGAGCTGGCCGGCGGGACAGCCATGTTGAGCCGCAGCATGTCGGCCTGCTTGGCCCCGGTGTAGTTCTGGAAACCGGGGACGATGCCTGCGGGGATGCCGGTGAGGAGGATCGCGAGGAGGTCCGCGCGGTCGTTCGTGTAGGCCGCGAGCTTCGGGAAGACCCCGGGGTAGAGCACCGGAAGCAGGCCGGCGAGCTCCGGCTTGGCGACGTACTGGGCGAACTCCGAGTCCTTGCGGACCGGCAACGAGTTCCAGCGGTCCTTCTCGGCCATCGGGACGACGACCTCGTTGAACAGCGGGTTGCCCAGGCGGGAGACCTGCTGCCAGGGGCCGTAGCCGACCATCCTGGACTGCGAGTCGTCCCAGGCCTTCGACTTCTGGCGGCTCGCGGTGGCCCAGACTCCGATGACGGCGTTCTTGTTCATCACGTCGGAGGGCCAGTAGCCGTAGCGCGAGATGTCGTTCTTCTTGACCTGGATGGCGATGCTGTGGACGTTGAAGTCCTGCAGGCCGTTGACGCCGGCCGCTGCGGCCGACGGGATGAGGTGGGCCGCCTGGAAGGGGCGAAGCACACCAAGGTCGAAGATCGAGCCGAGGTCGACGAAGAACGCGTCGGCGCGCTGGCCGGCGAACACCTTGCCACCGTTCGGCAGGTCCCAGATGGCCTGCTTCGCGAGCTGCGCGTAGTTCGGCGTGCTGCGGACCCCGACGTTGACCGGCGGGCAGAGCAGGTCCTTGGCGATGACCTTGGTGCCCTTGACGCGGTCGACGACGGTGACCGAGTAGGTCTGGGGGCGGTTCCAGGTGGGGTCCGTGATCTTCGTGATCGGCCCGGTGTTGTAGAGGAAGGTCTTGGGGTTGCGGATCGTGGTCGAGAACCGGAATTGGTAGGTGATGTCCGGCTGCGCGTCGCCGTTGTTGGCGATGTGGATCTCGTAGAGCACGTCGTCGCCGAACTCGAAGAAGTTCGGGCCGCCCTGGGGAGCCTGCAGGGGGATGAAGTTCGCGATCAGGGTGACGTAGTCAGACCTGTCCGGGCTGACGAAGGCGTAGACGTCGGTGTTGTCGGCAACGGGATCCTTGGAGATCTCCGGGGCCTCGCGGTGCGAAGACATGAGGGTCGTTCACCTCTCGGTCGGGGGCGCCACGGCATCGATGCCGGGGCAGGAGGTGCCGACGGACGCAGGTGGTCCGCTGGTCGGGGTGTGGTGCTCTCGTGCAGGTGCTGCTGGGCGACCCGATCAGCTGATCGGGACCGCTGACGTCAGGACGTCTTGAGGTGCTTGGCCAGGGCGCTGACGAGCGCCTTGTCGTGGACGACGACCTCGCGCTCGCCGATCATCACCGCGACCTCGCCGGTGTGGATGTTGCGCACGTGGGCGACCATCGGGCCGTCCGCCGTGGTCTCGGCAGCCGCTCGTGCGGGTGCCGCGGAGGCGGACTGGGCGACGGCGATGGCCGCAGCCCCTGCCACGCCGGTGCCGGTGAGGGCGAGAAACCCTCTCCTGCTTGCGTCGTTCATGCCGAACTTCCTCTCAGCGAAATGGTCCCCTGCTCAGAGGTGTTCGGAGCCGGTCGGGAGACGGATGGCGTTGTGCGGCAACGGATTTCGAGGAATTTCAGCCGCCCGGTACGGATGGATATGTCTATACATTTCGGGGCACCGCGTCACCCCCTACCGCCTTCCAGACACCCGTTTTGCTGAGTTCCTGGCTCTCAGAATCTCCGGGACTCGCTAAAACGGGTGTTTGGAACGAGGGGGGTGGGGGGAGGTCAGGCGCGGCGCTGGGTCCCCGGCAGGATGCCGGCCTTGATGACCGCCTTGGCATAGGGGCGGAAGGAGGCGATCAGGTCGTCGGCATCCTCGACCCCGACCCAGATGGCGGCCGACGCGTCGTCGGTCATGTCCTCGATGTCCGAGCGCAGGGCCGCGCCGGCCTCGGTCACCGTCACGACGCTGCCGGCCTCACCGCCGCCGACCGTCACGAGCCCCTCGTCCGCGAGGCTGCGGGCCGCGCCCATCCACTCCTCGTCGGTCCACTTGCGGCTCGGTTGGAGGAACGGCCGCCCCTTCGTCCCCGACTTCTGCTCCGCCGGCAGCCACGCGTCGTAGAGCACGAGAGCCGCGAGCGGTGTCAGCCCCCGGGCGACGAGCGCGGCGTTGTGCCCGTCCCCCCGCCACTCCCGCCAGAGCGTCGCGGCGTGCCACAGCGCGAGGTGCGGGACCTCGGGCCAGGGTTGAGCGGCATACGCGGCGGCGAGGGCGCGCCCGCCGAGCTCGGCCCGGTTGATGACCGCCCCCATCCGCTCCACCTGGACGGCGAGGTCGGGCGAGTCGACGAGGTCGCCGAGGGCGTCGCGCAGGCCGGCATCGACGCAGGCGAGGCGGACGGCGTCGAGCTCGGCGGGCGTGTGGTCGGCGAGCGCCAGCCCCCACGCCTTCGCTATCGAGGCCGGCTTGAACCCGAAGAAGGCGGCGGCCACGACCGATCCCGGCACCGGTCCGAGGGGGGCCGCGCGCATGCCCGTATAGCCCCCGAGCCAGCCGATCCCGAGCTCCGCGGCCGCGGCGTCGACGTGCGGGCCGAAGTAGGCGACGAGGTGGTAGGGCTCGAAGCTCTGGTATGCCGCGCGGGCCAGGGCGCGCTCGCGCGCACCGTGCCGGAACGGTCGAGGGGTCGTCATGGACGGACTCTAGGTGCTCGCTGCAGGGCGTGGGGAGGGCTCAGGGAGCGTGTTTCCGGAGAATGACGATTACCTGCCAATTGGCTGGGAAACCCGTTCCGACACCACTGACGTCACTAACTTTTCGGGAACGCGTGGCCGTCGACGTCCACGAGACCAGGGGCCCCCGTCCTGACCGTGACGGGGGAAATGGGAACGCCGCCTCCGCGGCGCGACGACAGGAGCCCGAATGGCGTCCAGCTCAGTCCTCGAGGAAAGTCCGGGCACGTCGTCCGACGGCAGCGGACATCTCAACCGCTCGGTCGGGTTCTACGGCCTGATGTTCGTCTCGCTCGGCTCGATCATCGGGTCGGGCTGGCTGCTGGGTGCGCTCAACGCGGCCAAGAAGGCCGGACCCGCCTCGATCCTGTCGTGGATCATCGCCGCCGCGATGCTCAGCCTCCTCGCCCTCGTGTATGCCGAGCTCGGCGCGGCCTATCCGGTCGCCGGCGGCGCAGGTCGTTTCGCGTACTACTCGCACGGGTCGGTCGCCGGCTTCACCGCCGGATGGGCGGCCTGGCTGCAGGCCGTCTTCATCGCCCCCATCGAGGTGCTCGCGGCGATCACATACACCAACAGCGTCAGCTGGGTGAGCGAGCACCTCAACATGATCTATCAGGACGGTCCCAACGTCGGCCTGCTCACTCCTACCGGGGTCGTCATCGCCATCGTCCTGATGGTCCTCTTCACCGCGATGAACCTCGGCGGGGCCAAGTTCCTCTCCGAGAGCAATTCGATCGTGGTGATCTGGAAGACCGCGGTGCCACTCCTCGCGATCGTCGTCGTCGCCGGCTCCCACTTCGTCCCCGGGAACTTCACGGCCGGTGGAGGCTTCATGCCCTACGGCTTCCACGGCGTCTTCGCGGCCCTCACCGGTGGCGTCGTCTTCGCCCTCCAGGGCTTCGAGCAGGCCGTCCAGCTCGCCGGCGAGGCGCGCAACCCCAAGAAGGACCTCTCGCGCGCGATCCTCATGGCCATGGCCATCGGTGCGTTGCTCTACACCGCGCTGCAGATCGTCCTCATCGGCGGGCTCAACCCCGCCAACATCGCCAAGGACTGGAGCGACCCGCTCGGCAAGGTCGGGGACTACGGCGCGTGGTACACCTTGGCCCTCGCCGTGGGGGCCGCCTGGCTGGCCGTCGTCCTCATCATCGACGCCGTCGTTTCGCCAGCGGGCACCGGCATCGTCTACATCGGCACGACGGCCCGGCTCTCCTACGCGCTCGGCGCCGAGAAGGAGCTGCCGACCGCACTGTCCAAGACCACCAAGAACGGGGTGCCGTGGGTCTCGATCCTCCTTGCGGCCGTCATCGGCTGCATCGGCTTCGGCCCCTTCCCGAGCTGGAACGCGCTCGTCGGCGCAGTGACCGGGGCCACCGCGGTGATGTATGCCATCGCCCCGATAGCGCTGGCCTCCTTGCGCAAGAGCGACCCCGACCGGCCGCGGGCCTATCGGGTGCCGATGCCGCAGCTCGTGCTGCCCGCCGCCTTCTGCTCCGCCAACCTCATCATCTACTGGGGCGGTTTCGAGACGACGGTCAAGATCGTCAGCGCGCTGGTGCTCGGCCTGCTGGTCTTCGCCATCGGGTCCAGCCGCGCCGGCACCGACCGGATGGAGATGATCAAGCACGCGCTCTGGATCGCCCCGTGGCTCGGTGGGCACCTGATCATCGGCGCCCTCGGCCGCTACGGCGACAACCCGCGCAACCTCCTCCCCGACTGGGTGGACATCATCCTGGTCATCGTCTTCAGCCTGGCGATCTTCTACTGGGCCGTCTCGTTGAGGCTCGTCCCCGCCCAGGTCCAGGAGCAGGTCGCCCGCGACGCCTACCAGCTCGACTACGAGGCCGCGGTGTCCTGACCGACCGGCATACCGGGGCTCCTCTCCGGTTCGTAGATGAGATCCGGGCCACAAACCACCCGGTGGCCGGAGACGGCTCGGCCGCGTCATGATGGGATGAGACTAAACGGACCACGACGCGACCCGGAGGCACAGCGGCCATGCAGCTCGAGCTGTCTGAGAAGGACCAGGAGTTCCGCGCGCAGATGCGCGAGTTCTTCACCACCCAGGTGCCGCAGGAGCTGCGCGACGCCGTGGCCGACGGCCGCGAGATCACCAAGGAGCAGTGGGTCCAGAGCCAGCAGATCCTCAACGCTTCGGGGTATGCCGTGCCGCACTGGCCCGTCGAGTGGGGCGGGCAGGACTGGACCGACCTCCAGCGCCACATCTGGAACGAGGAGATGCAGGCCGCCGCGGTGCCGCCGCCGCTGGCGTTCAACGCGTCGATGATCGGTCCGGTGATCGCGCAGTTCGGGTCGCAGGCCATCAAGGAGCGCTTCATGGCTCCGACGGCCAACCTCGACATCTGGTGGAGCCAGGGCTTCTCCGAGCCCGAGGCCGGCAGCGACCTCGCCTCGCTGCGCACCACCGCGGTCCGCGATGGTGACTTCTTCGTCGTCAACGGGCAGAAGACGTGGACGACGCTTGGTCAGTACGGCGACTGGATCTTCATGCTCGTCCGCACCGACCCCGACGTGAAGAAGCAGGCCGGCATCTCGATGCTGCTGATCGACATGACCCTCCCTGGGGTCGAGGTCCGCCCGATCGAGCTCATCGACGGTGGCTACGAGGTCAACGAGGTGTGGTTCACCGACGTGCGGGTCCCAGCAGACCTGCTCGTCGGCGAGCTCAACCAGGGCTGGACGATCGCGAAGTTCCTGCTCGGCAACGAGCGGGTCGGTGTCGCGCCGGTCGGGTCGACCAAGCGCAACCTGGCCCGTGCCAAGCGCCTGGCCCAGGAGACCGGGCTGCTCGACGAGCCGCTCTACGCCAGCCGGGTCGCGACCCTGGAGAACGAGCTGCTCGCGCTCGAGCTCACGGCCCTGCGCGTCGTGGCCAACTCCGCCGACGGCGCCCCGCACCCGGCCTCGTCGGTGCTCAAGCTCAAGGGCACCGAGATCCAGCAGGCCGTCACCGAGCTGCTCGTCGACGTCGCCGGACCGGCCGCGCTGTCCGCCGACCCCGGGTGGGCGGCCCGCGCGACGCCGACCTACCTCAACCTGCGCAAGGCGTCGATCTATGGCGGGTCCAACGAGGTCCAGCGGCAGATCATCTCCAAGACGATCCTCGGCCTCTGAGCTTCCTCAACCTCCGAGCCGGCCGACCTTCTGAGCGCACCGAGAGAGAGAACCACCATGGACTTCACCTACGACGACGACCAAGAGTCCCTGCGCGAGGCCGTTCGCGGCCTCGTCGGCAAGGCCTACTCCGACTTCGGCAAGCGCCGCCAGGCCGTCGCTGACGAACCGGGCTACAGCGCCGACCTCTGGGGCAAGCTCGCCGAGATGGGCCTGCTCGGCCTGCCGTTCTCCGAGGAGGACGGTGGCTCCGGCGCCGGGCCCGTCGAGGTCGCGATCGTCGCCGAGGAGCTCGGCCGGGTCATCGCGCCCGAGCCCTTCCTCTCCGCCGTCGTCCTGGCCGGTGGGGTGGTCGCCGCGGCGGGCACCGACGAACAGCGGGCCGAGGTGCTGGGTGCCCTCTCGTCCGGCGAGAGCACCGTCGCCTTCGCCCACTACGAGCCCGGGCGCCGGTGGAGTGCAACGGCATCCGACGTCAAGGCCAGCGGCGACGGTGACTCCTGGACGCTCGAGGGGGTCAAGGAGCCGGTGCTCCACGGCGCCCATGCTGACGTCCTCGTCGTCTCGGCGGTCCTGCCCGACGGCGGGACGGGGCTGTTCCTCGTACAGGCTGCCGACGCAACGGGACTCGAGCGGGTGTCTCACACGACGTTCGACGGTGGTCGCTCGGCCCGGGTGACGTTCGCGGGCACGACGGCGACCCCGCTCGGGGTGGCCGGCACCGACCAGAGTGCCGCCATCTCGCGCGCCCTGGACGGGGCCCGGATCACCGCCTGCGCCGAGGCGGTCGGAGCGATGGACGTCGCCCTGCACACCACCACGGCATACCTGAAGTCGCGCAAGCAGTTCGGTGTCACCCTCAACACCTTCCAGGCCCTGACCTTCCGTGCCGCCGACATGTACGTCTCGCTCGAGCTCGCGACGAGCATGGCCCAGTGGGCGACGATGGTGCTGGCGCAGGGGACCGACGCCGAGATCGCCGACGCGGCCCGTCGTGCCGGGCTGCAGGTCAGTCGTTCCGGTCGGCACATCGGCCAGGAGGCGATCCAGCTGCACGGCGGGATCGGGATGACGGCCGAATACTCCGTGGGCAGCTACACCTCGCACCTCACGGCCCTCGACCACGCCTTCGGTGACGGGTCGTTCCACCTCGGCGCGCTCACGGGGGCGATCGCGGACCACGGCGCCATCGACCCGCTGGGCTGAGGCCGAGGTCGAGGCCGAGGTAGAACCGCGCTCCGGGGACCGCAGTTCTACCTCGAGCGGCGTTCGCCCCAGCTCTGCGGACGCACGAGCGAGGCCGGTATGCCGCTGCTGGCGTCTCCGCGGGCAGCGTTCACCTGGGGCTGGGTCAGGTAGAGCGCCGTCGTGAGGTCGGCGCCGCGGACGTCGACGTCGCGCAGGTCGGCGCCGAGCAGGTCCGCCTGTCTCATGTCCGCGCCGCGCAGGTCCGCGGCGATGAGGAGGGCGCCCCGCAGATCTGCGCCGCGGGCGTCGATGTCTCGCAGGTCCGCGCCCACGAGATCGGCGCTCCGACGCAACCGCCGGTCGGGGCGTGCGGGACGGTCGGCTGCGGCCCGGACCAGCTCGCTCGCTGTCCCGAGGACGGCGCCGACGCGGGACCGCAGCTCGCCGACTTCGAGCGCCATCAACAGGTCTGGCCCTGAGCCGGTGTGCCCGACGAGCTCGTCGCGGACCGCGACGGCCGACGTCCGTAGCGGCGCCGGCAGGTCCCAGCCGAGGGCCTCCTCGACGTGACGCAGCATCTCGTGCACCGCGTGCATGACGGGGAAGACGGCGAACATCGCGGCGGCCGTGTCGGGCGCCGCGCGCCACGACCGCCCACGGAAGGTCACCTGCGACACCTGCTGTCCTGCGCCGAAGCACTCGAAGACGGTGCACCCGCGATAGCCCTCGGCCAGCAGCGACGCGTGGATGCCGCAGGAGTGGTCGCCGCCTTCGTGTTTGCCGGAGCTACCACCGAGGTGACCACACGGCATACCGGCTGGCTTGTCGACCGGGAAGTCGGCCGAGCGCGCGAACGGCAAGGCGACACAGCACAACCCGAAGCACCGCGAGCAGTCGGACGACGTCTCCGGAGCGGCGCGCACTCCCGCCGTCACTGCCGCCCCGAGTGCTCGAAGGGGACGGTGGTCGCGAGCTCCACGAAACCCAGTCGCCCCAGGATCGGACGGCTGTCCGCCGTGGCGTCGACCTGCAGGTAGCGGAAGCCGAGGTCGGCCGCCTGCCGGGCCCGGTGCGCGACGACCGCGCGGAAGACTCCCCGACCCCGCCACTCGGGCAGGGTGCCGCCGCCCCAGATGCTCGCGAAGTCGGTGCCGTGGTGCAGCTCGAGCCGTCCGGAGCACACCGGGATCTCGCCCGCCATCGCGACCACCCCTGTGCACGTAGGCGGCTGGTGGGCGAGCCCGGTGGCCAGCGCTCGACCGATGTAGGAGTTGTCCCCGCCGAAGACCTCGTCGTGCACCTTCACGAGGCGGGCGCTCCCCTCGGCGTCGGTGACGTCGTCCAGTCGCACACCCTCGGGCAGCGACACCTCGAGGTCGAGCTCGGAGATCTCGGCGACCAGCAGCGTCTCGTCCTCGGCCCGGGTCAGCCCGGCCGCGACCAGCCGCTCCGGGAGGTCGGGCGGGAGGTCGCACGAGAAGTACTTCCACTCCCAGGTGTTGCCGACCTCGACGAACCGCGCCACCTCACCGGCGATCCGCGCGTCGAGCGCCTCCGGCCCGAGGTCGCCGAGCCGTGACCAGATGAGCCCCGCCCACCCGTTCGTCGACAGCACCCGGATCACCCGGTCGTCGCGCTCGACCCACCCGTCACCGTCGGGCTCCGGCCGCTGCCGCACCTGCTCGTCGTATGCCGTGAGCACGGCCGCCGCGTCCATGGCCCCACCCGACCAGATCGCCGACCCCGGAGCAACCGGGTTCGCGCGCAGTTGCGTCATGCTGAGCCATCTCCGGGTGCCGTGGGCATCCCGTTCGTCCTGAGGAGTCGTCGTGTTCCTTTCCCGTGTGCCTCGCCGGACCGGCATACGAGCCCGGCCGCGAGCGCGACGTCTGGTCCTTGCGCTCGTCGCCGTGCTCGCCCTGCTTCTCGGGTTGCTCGCACCCACCTCCGCGGAGGCGGGCCCGGTGTGGAAGCGGTTTGCGACGGCCGGCACCCCGAGCGGGCAGCAGGTCTACTGGCAGTCGATGTCGGCGACGGGCCCCACGGACGTGTGGGCCGCCGGCTATCGGGTGGTGAGCCTCCCGGGGGTGACCGAGTTCCGCACGTGGGTCCAGCACTGGGACGGGACGACGTGGACGACGGTGAGCACCCCCGACGTCGAGTCGGCGCCCGCGGTCAACCTCCTCAACCGGGTCGCTGCTGCCTCCCCGACCGCGGCCTGGGCGGTCGGGTCCTACCAGCGCAGCGACTCCACGTGGGCCCCCCTCGTGCTGCGGTGGGACGGGTCCGTGTGGTCACGCTCCGACATCCCCGTGCCCTCCGCGTCGCAGTCCTACCTCCAGTCGGTGGCGGCGACCAGTCCGACCGACGTCTGGGCGGTCGGCACCTATCGCGACGCGGGCAGCTTCACCGACCGGCCGTGGTCGACCCACTTCGACGGCAGCACCTGGAGCACCGTCACGGTGCCGCGCCCGGCCGTATGCGTCGGTGACAGCCTCGCGGTCGCCGACGTCGCCAGCGCCGCCGGGAGGGTCGTCCTCTCGGGCTCGTGCGGGGTCACCGGGGGCACGACCTCCGGGTTCGTCGCCGAGCTGGTGGGCGGTGCCTGGCGGAGCAGAGGCACCATCCCGCACGTCGACGGCGTGGCCGGGCTCGCCATCGCCTCCGGCGGCAGCCTCCTCGTCGGGGCCGACACCGCCGGCAACACCGCCGTCGTGATCTATCGCCGCACCGCGGGCGCGTGGGTGGCCGGACCTGCCCTCACCGTCGGGCGCAGCACCACGATCGAGAACCTGGCCGTCGGTGGTGGCGTCGCGCGGGTCGACGTCGTGGGGTCGGTGACCGCCACCGACAACGGGGTGTCCCCGTTGCTGGCCACCTGGACGGGCGGTGGGGGCTGGGTGACGTCGACGTCGCGCGTCTCCGGGTTCGCGCGCGCACTCGCCGAGGTGCCGGGCGGCGGGGTGTGGGCTGCGGGGGTGGACTACCAGGCAGCTGGTGGGTTCTTCCTCCGGCGGGCGGGTTAGCCCCACCTGGCGACCGGATCCGGGCGTGGACGCCGCGGTCGAGAGGTCACCACTGGTCGGTCCCAGGCACTCGGACGGACCGTTACCGACCTCTCGACGTGAGCTAGCGTCGCGTGCGTGACCGACGACCCGACGCTCCACCCGTTCACCGTCGACGTCCCGCAGGCGCAGCTCGACGACCTGCACGCCCGCCTCGACCGCACCCGGTGGCCGGCGGAGCTGCCGGGGGTGGGGTGGGAGCGCGGCGTGCCGGCGGCATACCTGCGCGAGCTCGTCGACCACTGGCGCCACGGCTACGACTGGCGCGCCCAGGAGGCCCGGCTCAACGCCGTCCCCCAGGTGCGCACCACGATCGACGGCCAACCGATCCACGCCCTGCACGTGCGCTCGCCGGAGCCCGACGCGACGCCGCTGCTGCTCACCCACGGCTGGCCGGGTTCCGTCGTCGAGACGCTCGGAGTGCTCGGCCCGCTGACCGACCCCCGCGCGCACGGCGGCGACCCCGCCCAGGCGTTCCACGTGGTGGCACCCTCGTTGCCCGGCTACGGGTTCTCGTCCCCGCTCGTCGAGCCGGGCTGGGACGTTGACCGGATGGCCCGCGCGTTCGCCGTGCTCATGGCGCGGCTGGGCTACGACCGTTACGGCGCGCAGGGCGGTGACTGGGGCAGCCACGTCTCGCGCGCGGTGGGCCGGCTCGACCCCGAGCACGTGATCGGGGTGCACGTGAACATGCTCGTCACCCGGCCGCCGCGGGACGCCGTCCTCAGCGCCGAGGAGGAGGCCCGCGCCGCGCACAACACGCGCTTCGAGCGGGAGCTGGCGGGCTACCACCGCGAGCAGAGCACCCGGCCCGTGACGGTGTCGTATGCGTTGCACGACTCTCCCCTGGGCCAGCTCGCGTGGGTGGCGGAGAAGTTCCACGACTGGACCGACCCGGCCTCGGTGGTCGACCGGGACGACCTGCTGACCAACGTGATGCTCTACTGGCTCACCGGGACCGCGGGCTCGTCCGCACAGCTGTACTGGGAGAGCTTCCACGGCGGTGGGCCGCACGGCGTCGGCACCGTCCCCACCGGTGTGGCTGTCTTCCCGCACGACCTGTTCCTGCCGGTCCGGCGGTTCGCGGAGACCACTGAGAACATCGTCCACTGGACCGAGCACGACCGCGGCGGGCACTTCGCCGCCCTCGAGGTACCCGAGCTGCTGGTTGCCGATGTGCGGGCCTTCTTCGGGACCATCCACCGTGCGTGACGCCGGTCTTCTGGACGACACCGGTCTCGCGACCCCCAGGGTTTCGCGACCGTTCACCTGACGATCAGGGGGCCGACACCCGCACCGGCCAGCGTGGGCGACGTGACTTCCGACGAGACCCCGATGGCCAGCAGCGACACGAGTGACACCAGCCCCGGGGAGGCCGACGAGCGCATCTTCGCCGCTGGCTTCCGCCGCCGCACCCTCCTCGGCGCGGGCGCGGTCGGCGCCGCAGCCCTGGCGTCGCTGGTCGGCGCCGGGCCCGCCGAGGCGGTCGGGGACGACACCCTGCCGCTGACGCCCGCGACCCAGCCCGGCGACCCCGTGAAGACTCCCCGGGTCAACGGTCTGCACCTCCAGTTCGGCGCCGACGCGTCGTCCGAGGTGGTCATCTCCTGGCACACCCTCGCGCCAGTCCGCAACCCGCGCGCGCTGCTCGGCGACCTCGACGGCCGTTACCGGCTCAGCGTGCGCGCCCGGCCCGCGTCCTACCGCGACGACAAGTCCGGGACCACGGTCTACGCCTACCACGCCCCGATCACCGGACTGAAAGCCGGCGGCGAGTATGCCTACGCCGCGGTCCACGACGGCGCCCAGGCCGAGTTCGGCTCGTTCACCACGGCTCCGCGCGGCCGAGCACCGTTCACCTTCACCAGCTTCGGTGACCAGGGCACGCCGACGACGGGCCGGCGCTACGTCCCGCCGGTCGGCGTCACCCTTCCCTCGCCGCCCTACGTCAACGACAACCTCGGCTCCCCGGCCGCCAGTGACACGACCGCCGGCGTCGAGCGGGTGCAGCCGCTGCTCCACCTGTTCAACGGCGACCTCTGCTACGCCAACCTCGCGAACGACCGCGTCCGCACGTGGAGCGACTTCTGGGAGAACAACTCCCGCAGCGCGCGTCACCGTCCGTGGATGCCGGCGGCCGGCAACCACGAGAACGAGCTCGGCAACGGGCCGATCGGCTACGCGGCACACCAGACCTATTTCGGGCTGCCGCGGCAGCCGGGCCAGACCTCGGTCACCCAAGGGCTCTGGTACGCGTTCACGGTCGGGTCGGTGCGCTTCATCAGCCTCGCCAACGACGACGTCTGCCTCCAGGATGCGGGCAACAGCTACGTCCACGGCTACTCCGGCGGGGCCCAGAAGGCCTGGCTCGAGCGGGAGCTCAAGGCGACCCGCGCGAACACCGACATCGACTGGATCGTCGTCTGCATGCACCAGGTGGCGATCAGCACCGCGTATGCCGCGAACGGCTCCGACCTCGGGATCCGCGAGGAGTGGCTGCCGCTGTTCGACCGCTACGGCGTCGACCTCGTGGTCTGTGGGCACGAGCACCACTACGAGCGGTCGCACGCGATCCGCGGCCAGCAGGCCAACGCCACCCTCACGCCGATCCCGCGGACGACCAGCCTCGACGTCGTCGACACCACCCAGGGCACCGTGCACATGATCCTCGGTGGCGGAGGCACGTCGGCGCCGAGCAACGCTGTGCTGTATGACCCCCCGGCCGGCCGGGTGATCACGTCGGTCGGTGCGCCTGACCCCGTGACGGGCAAACGGCCGCCGGTCTACACCGAGGAGCAGGCACCGTGGTCGGCGATGCGCGACAAGGCGCAGCCCTACGGCTTCGCCGCGTTCGCCGTCGACCCCGGCACCAAGCGTGGCGGTCTGACGACCATGGCCGTCACCTATTACGAGATCGTCGGCACCCAGGGCGAGCTCGCGCCCTTCGAGCGCTTCGTGCTGCAGCGGCCTCGCCGCGACGCCTGACCCTCCGAACCCGCGCTCGGCGACAGTGGCGCGGGTACCGTTGCGCCGCAACGCTGGGCCGGATCGGGCGCTGCGGGACCTTTGCCACTGGCACCCAGGTGGCGCTCGCACAACTCTGGGGACATGAGCAATTCCGTCGCCCGCGCCTCAACGCCGATTCCACCGCCCCGTGACGTGCCCACCGGGCTCGTGGCCCCAGGGCAACGCAGCAGCCAACACCGACCCCAGGTGGGCCCGCTGCCAAGACTGGCGCTGTGGACGGTGGCCGACGCGGTTGTCGTGACCGTCGCTCTTGTCGTCATCCACACCGCCCACACGCCCTCGTCGGGTGTGGCGGCAGGACCGGTGGCGTTGGTGCTCGCGCGAACTGCTCTCCTGGCGACGCTGGGGTACCTCACCATGCTCGGGGTCTTGCACGTCCGGCCCACCGGATACAACCCGATCCGGCACGCGGTCAGCGACTACGCCGTCGGACCCACCGCGCGACTGTTCACCGCAGCGTTGGTCACCAGCTCGGCCGCCGTCCTCGCCCTGGGCTTCGCGCTCATCGAAGGGGTCGGGTCTCCCCCGCTGGCCGTCCGCACCATGCTGTTCCTGCTCATCATCCCGCTCACCAGGATCGGCATGACCCTGTTCCCCACCACCCTCGAAAGTCAGCACCTCACCCGCACCTCGCTGACGCACTATGCCTTCGCTGTCGCCGCCTTCACCCTGACCTATCTCGCCATCTCCGAGACCACCCCGGTTCTGCTCGCCCTGAGCCCGGCGCCCTGGCTGCACACCAGCCTGAGCCTCGCAGCACTCCTTGCCGGTCCCTCGCTCGCCCTGGTCCTCGTCACCATGCTGCGACCGCTGCGCCGGACCTTCGGACTGTTCGAACGGGTCTTCCTCCTCACCACCAACATCTGGTTCATCCTCGCGGCGCTCCTCGTCATGACCCGAATCGGCTGACCTAGCAGCAGTTCCGACTTACCTGTTCGTCCACCCGTGGTCGGCGATGCGCGACAAGGCGCAGCCCTACGGCTTCGCCGCGTTCGTCGTCGACCCCGACACGGAGCGGGGCGGGCCGTCGACCAGGGCTGTCGCCTACGACGGGATCGTCGGCACCCAGGCCGAGTTGACGTTCTCGGAGCGCTTCGTGCTGCAGCGGCCACGCCAGGACGCCTGATGGGGCGACGTCGGAGGTCGCCGACCCGGGTACCGAACCGCAATGATCGGGTCATGAAGTCCACCGAGCGAGCTCGCCGCCGACCCGCTGTCACCGCGTGGCTCGGCGTGCTCGGCGTCGGCCTCCTGCTCGTGGTCGCCTACCGCCTCTTGAAGGCGTACCACGTCGGGAAGATCGGCGCTCCTACCGACATCGGCGGCGGACTCATCGTCCTGCTGGGCTACGCGCTCGTGCTGGTAGGTGCTGTCGGGGCAGTCGCGGTTCTGGTTGAACGTCGTCGCGCTCGACACCGTCGTGACGAGTGACTAATCCAGCCGGACGTCCGTCGTCAGCGGTGGGCCGCGTCAAGGTCAGCTCGGGTGAGCACCGCGCGCACCTCGATGCCGGCCGCGGCGAGGCGCGTCGCGTCGGCTGGCCGGCGGTCGATCGCGCAGACGACCACCTCGACGCGAGTACCTAGACGCCGCAACGCTGTTGCGGCGTCGATGACCGCGCCGCCGGTCGTGATGACGTCCTCGACCAGCACGACCGTGCGTCCCCTTGGGTCACCCCCCTCGGCCTGACGAAGCGTTCCGTAGGTCTTCGCCTCCTTGCGCACGAAGAGTGCGGGCAGGCCCGTCAGGGCACTCAGCATGGTCACGATCGGTATGCCGCCGAGCTCGAGCCCGCCGACCAGGTCGACGTCCGCAGGGAGCAGGGGAGCCATCGCGGCGACCACGCGGGCGAGGAGCCGAGGGTCGGACTCGAACAGGTACTTGTCGAAGTACTCGTCCGTGACCTGCCCCGACCGGAGGGTGAAGGTGCCCCGGATCCGGCAGCAGCCGTCGATGTCGCGAGCCAGGGTCTCGAGGTCGGTCTCCACGGTGTCCATCATCGCGGCACGAGGTTCGGTACGGGCGCTTCGACGGCGGATTCTCCATGCCGCCGGACGTCCCTCGTGAGCAGGGCCGGCGCGACGTAACGTAGGAGTCATGACGTCGACCTCCTCCACCGACACCGGAGAGCGCGTGAGCACGGTCGCCGTCCCGGGCGGCGACCTCGCCTACGAGATCCTCGCCGGCGAGACCGAACCGGTCCTCGCGATCCACGGCATCAGCGGCCACCGACGGCTCTGGTCCTGGCTGCACGCCGGCGCGCCCGAGATCACTCTCATCGCTCCCGACCTGCGCGGCCGGGCCGACAGCCTTGCTGTGGTTGGCGAGTCGTCCCCGGTCCGGCACGCCGACGACATGGCCCTCCTGCTCGACGCGCTCGGTCTGGAGTCGGTCCACGTCGTCGGGATGTCGATGGGCGGCTTCGTCGCCGTCCACCTCGCCGATCGTCACCCCGATCGCGTGAAGAGCCTGATCCTCGTCGACGGCGGCTTCCCGATGGCCGTCCCGCCCGGGCTCACCCGTGACACCGTCGGGCAGGCCTTCGCCGACCGGGTCGGCCGGCTCGAGCGCACCTGGGACAGTGTTGACGACCTCCTCGCCTACTTCTGCTCCACGACCGCGCCGCTCCTCGACCCCACCGACCCGCTGCTGCGGCACTACCTCGAGCACGACCTGCGCGCCGGCCGGGTGCGGCTCTCGGCCGACGCCCTCGTCAGTGACGCGGTCGGCATCTTCTTCGACGACGTCCCGTGGGAGCGCATCACCCACCCGACGCGGTTCCTCCACGCGCAGTGGAGCGCCGGGCGTGACACCCTGCCGGCCTACCCGCCCGACGCCGTGAGCCGGTATGCCGCGGTCGCCACCACCGTCGTCGGCGTCGACGGTGTCGACCACGCCGGGTCGATCATGAGCCACCGCGGGGCTCTCGCCACTGCGGACCTCGTCCGGGAGGCCCTGGCGTGAGCATCGCCCCGTCGCACGAATTGACCGGCACACCAACAGGATCCGACGTCGAGCGGCTGCTCGAGGCGCTCGGCCGCGGCATACCCCATGAACGTCTGGTCACCGACCGCGATGTCGTCGCGAGCCTCAGCCACGACGAGGCGGAGTGGGCCGCCGTCGGCCACGCGGCGGTCGCCCTCCGGGCCCGCACCGAGGCCGAGGTCCAGCATGCGGTGAAGGTCTGCGCCGAGCTCGGTGTGCCCGTCGTCGCCCGGGGTGCCGGCACCGGCCTGTCCGGCGGGGCGAACGCGGTCGACGGCTGCCTCGTCCTCGACCTGTCGAAGATGACCGAGGTCCTCGAGATCGACGCCGACAACCTCGTCTGCCGCGTCCAGCCCGGCATCGTCAACGACGACCTCAAGGCCATCCTGCACGCCGAGAACCTGTGGTACCCACCGGATCCCGCCAGCTCACCCTGGTCGACGATCGGTGGCAACGTCGCGACCAACGCGGGCGGCCTCTGCTGCGTGAAGTACGGCGTGACCCGCGACTACGTCCTCGGCATGCGCGCCGTCATGGGCGGCCCCGCGGGCTACGGCAACGTCGTCCGCCTCGGGCGCCGCACCGCCAAAGGCGTTGCGGGATATGACCTCACGGCGTTGATGGTCGGATCCGAAGGGACCCTCGGCGTGGTCACCGAGGTGACCCTGCGGTTGCGCCCGGCGCTGACCGGCACGCCGCGCACCAACGTGGGCGCGTTCGACAACCTCGTCGACGCCGGGCGCGCGGTGGCCGAGGTCACCCGTCGCGGGCTGACCCCGTCGGCCTTCGAGCTGCTCGACCGCCAGTGCCTGCAGGCCGTCGAGGAGTGGAAGCACCTCGGGCTCGAGGCCGATGCCGAGGCGCTGCTCCTCGCCCGCGTCGACACCCCCGGCGAGGGCGGGGCGGCGGAG
>NZ_JANXRJ010000117.1 GCF_025353065.1 Lapillicoccus sp. | reverse complement strand
CTCCGTCCCCCGCTCGGGAATGGGGGTGTCGGTAGGCGCTGCAGGAATGCGTCCTAAGCGTGTGCGGTCGGGATGATCACTCGCTACCGTGGCGGCCATGGTGGTGCGCGAGGCGGAGGTCCGGATAGGTCGAGTCGTGGTGTCGCTCGAGACTGCCTCGGCTTGGATCCGCGACTACACTAATGCCGCAAGCAACGTCGTGAGCGAGCGCCCCTATGCCTTCTCTGCTTACGACTGCTACGACGGCGGAACCGCTGAACCGGACCGGCTCACGGACGGGGATCTGCTGGCACCAGGGCTCTTAAATGTCCCGGTCAAGATCAGGTCGTTCTATGGCCTTCAACGCGTGCGGGGTCAGCTGGAAGAGGCGCTGAGACGCCCGGTTGGAGAAACGCCCTTAGCCGCCGTGAGTGACCTTCAGGAGCTTAAGCAGGCCGTTCAGGCACTGTACGAAGTGCTGGACCACCCGGCCGTGCGGCCGTGGGGCGTCGGCGGGACCACTCTGTCCAAGGTGCTCCACCGCAAGCGACCGCACTCCGTCGTGCTCCACGACCGGTGGGTGCGCGCCTGCTACGTCGGTGACGACGCCCCGGTTCCCCACGCCAAAGCCCGCTCCTGGGCGGACTACATGATCCTCATCACCGAAGCCATCCGGGAGGACATCGCGACCCAACATGGAGGGTTCGAAGTCTTGCAGGCAGCTACGCGGAAGTCGGGGCTTCTCACGGACGCCCGTATCCTCCCGTATCCTCGACATTGTTGCGTGGAACTCCAAGGGCGACGCACCCGCTCGAGAACCGGACGAGCGCCTTCTCGATCGCGATGGCGAAGTAACGACATCTTGGGACTCAGACTCTGCACATGACTGGGCCCCGGGCCGCGCCCTGTGCGTCAGGATTGGGTGAGACAGCGGTGCTGTAGTTCCTTCCCTCTGCACGGGGCGTGATTGGTGGAGCACGATGACGATGACGACGGCGGATCTCGCCAACGATGATGGGGTTATGGGACCTCGAGGTGACCGGCCGAAGCGGCGGGTGTTCACGGCCGCGTACAAGGCGGCGATCCTGGCCGAGTACGACGAGGCCGAGCGGGGGCAGCGGGGTCAGATCCTGCGCCGGGAGGGGCTGTACTCCTCGCACCTGATCGAGTGGCGACGGGCGCGTGACGCCGGCGCCGAGCAGGGCCTGGGTCAGCAGCCGGGTCGGCCTCGGCGGGATCCGCGGGATGTCCAGATCGCGGCGTTGACCGCACGGACGGTCAAGGCTGAGGCGGAGCTGGCCCGCAGTCAGGCGGCGTTGGAGATCATGGGAAAAGTACACGCGCTCTTGGAGACGCTCTCCGAGAGCGCGGACACCGACCCGCGGTCGAGCAGGTGATCAACCCGGCCGTCGACGACCTCGCGCGCCAGGTCGGGACCGCCCGGGCGTGCGCGTTGCTGGGCCGGGCTCGCGCGGGTCACTACCGGGGCCGGCAACCGCGGATGCTCGGCCCAGCCCGCCCGCGGCCGGCCGCCGTCAACGCCCTGACCGAGGTCGAGCGGGCGCAGGTCCTGGGTGTCCTGACGTCCGGCCGGTTCGTGGACAAGTCGGTCGCGCAAACGTGGGCGACCCTGCTCGACGAGGGCACCTACCTGTGTTCCCAGTCGAGCATGCACCGGGTCCTACGCGCGAACAACGCTGCAGGAGAACGCCGTTCGCAGGCGAAGCACCCACCCCGGGTAATCCCGGAGCTGCTCGCGGTCCGTCCGGGACAGGTCTGGTCGTGGGACATCACCAAGCTGAAGGGCCCCGAACGCGGCCAGTACTTCGACCTGTACGTCATCCTCGACATCTTCTCCCGGTACGTCGTCGGCTGGACCGTCGCCGCCCGCGAGGACTCCCAGATCGCGAAGGAGCTGATGGAGACGGCGATGGCCGTGCACGGCAAGCCCGAGGTCATCCACGCCGACCGGGGCACCTCGATGACGTCCAAACCGGTCGCGCACCTCCTCGTGGACCTGACCATCACCCGGTCCCACTCCCGGCCCCGGGTCAGCAACGACTGCGAGTATGGACATGTCGCCACCGGTCGGGCCTGGCCCTTG
>NZ_JANXRJ010000102.1 GCF_025353065.1 Lapillicoccus sp. | reverse complement strand
AGCGGGTTGTCACCGTTACTTTTCACCCCGACCGAGGAGTCCTGTTGTCCGCCGAGATCGACCGCCGCATGGTCCTGCGAGCCGGAGGGGCACTGGCCGTCGCCGCGGGGCTCAACGTCGTGCCGGGGGTCGCGTTCGCTGCCGGGTCGCCGGCCGGCACGACGAAGACCCAGAAGGCGGCCGGCGTCTTCCCTCCCGGCAACCCCGACTACTTCTACCTCCCGGTCGACGTGCCCCGTGGGGTCAACCGGATCGACGTGTCTTACACCTACGACCGGCCGACGGTGCCGGCGGGCGTGCGCGGAAACGCCTGTGACATCGGCATGTTCGGTCCCGAGGGGATCGACGCCGGCAACACGAAGGCGTTCCGCGGCTGGTCCGGCGGGTTCCGGACGAGCTTCACCATCTCGGCATCCGACGCGACCCCGGGCTACATCCCCGGGCCGATCAAGCCCGGCCGGTGGCACGTCATCCTCGGCCCCTACACGGTCGCGCCCCAGGGCCTGACGTACTCGGTCTCGGTCACCCTCACCTACGGCCCGGCCGGAGCGGCGTTCCAGCCCCACCCCGCGCCGCTGTCGGCGCCGGCCCGCCAGCGCGGCCGGTCGTGGTACCGCGGCGACAGCCACCTGCATACCGTCTACTCCGACGGGAGGCGCACCCCGGACGAGCTGGTCGCCGCGGCCCGCGCGGCCGGCCTCGACTTCATCACCTCCACCGACCACAACACCCAGAGCTCACAGCTGCAGTGGGGCGACCACGCGACCGACGACCTGCTCATCCTCAACGGCGAGGAGGTGACCACCCGCTCCGGGCACTGGCCCGCGATCGGGCTCCCCGCCGGCACCTGGCTCGACTGGCGCTACCGCTCCTCCGAGCCTGACGCCTTCGCCCGCTTCGTCGAGGAGGCCCACCAGCACGGCGGGCTCGTCACCGCCGCACACCCGTTCGCCAACTGCTTCGGCTGCGCCTACGAATACACCTACGACGCCGTCGACCTCGTCGAGGTCTGGAACGGGCCGTGGACCCTCGACGACGAGGCGACCGTCACGGCGTGGCAGTCGATGCTGCGCAGCGGCACCTTCATCCCCGCCATCGGCGACTCCGACGCGCACAACCCCGACCAGGTCGTCGGCCTCCCCCAGACGGTCGTCCTCGCCGACAGCCTCGAGCGCGGCGCCCTGATGCGCGGCCTCAAGGCCGGCCGCTCGTGGATCGCCGAGTCCGCGCAGGTGGGACTCACGTTCGCCGCGACCGCTGCCGGCCGGACCGCGGGGATCGGCAACACCCTCAAGGTCGCGACGGGCACGCCGGTCGTGATCCGCGTCGACGTGACCGGCGCCCCCGACGCGACGATCCAGGTCCTCGACCAGACCGGCCCCGTCTTCGCCGGCGCCGTGGACGCCTCCGGCGCAGGGACCCTCACCTGGACGGCCTACCGCCGCTACAGCACCTTCGTCCGGATCGAGGTGCGCAGACCCGCCGTCGCCGGTATGCCGGGGGCGATGGTCGCGATGACCAACCCCCTCTTCCTCACGGGCGCCTCGTCCGGCTCCTGACGGCGTCGAAGCAGCGTCGAAGCAGCGTCGAACCGCGACGAGCCGGCGACATCGGCCCCGCCCACTAGTCTCGCCGGATGCCCATCCCACCCGTGACCTCCACCGAGGACGTGACCGGCCAGCTGCTCCGGATGCAGCTCGAGACCTTCCTCGACGAGCACCGTGCGGGTCTTCACGACAGCCTCGACGGACTGACGGAGGAGCAGGCCCGTCGCTCACTCGTGCCTTCTCGCACCACACTGCTCGGTCTCGTCAAGCACGCGATCTTCCTCGAGCGGGTGTGGTTCGACGAGGCGGTGACCTGCCGCTCCCGCACCGAACTCGGCCTCCCCGCCGGCCCGGACGAGTCGTTCGTGCTCAAAGACGAGGACACCATCGCGAGCGTCCGAGCCGCCCACCTGGCCGCGTGCGACGCCTCTCGTGCGGCGACCGCCCCGCTGGGGCTCGACGACCTCCTCCTCGGCAACCGTCGCAGCCCGCTGCCGCTGCGGTGGGTCTACCTCCACGTCCTGCGTGAGCTCGCCCAGCACGGCGGGCACGCCGACATCCTGCGCGAGCAGGTGCTCAGCGGGTCGGCCGACTGACACCGACCGAGTCCACCAACGCGCTACTGCACCAACGACCTACTCCACCAGCGCTATTCCGCCAGCCAGGCGGCATACGCGTCGAAGGTGTAAGGGCGACCGAGGAAGTCGGCGACGAGGTCGGCGGCGTCCTTCTCGCCGCCGCGCGCGAGCACCAGGTCGCGGTAGCGGCCGGCGACCGAGGCGTCGAACAGGTCGCCCTTGTTGAAAGCAGAGAAGAGGTCCTTGGCGATGACGAGCGACCACATGTAGGTGTAGTAGCCCGAGCCGTAGCCCTCGAGGTGACCGAAGCTCGCCGGCATGTGGGTGCCGGCGATGTTGGGGAAGAGGGAGTACTGCGTCTGGAGCTCGCGGGTGCGCGCGGTGAGGTCGGCGGGGACGTCGACGTGGAACCAGTAGGACATCGCCGCGTAGAACATCTGCGTCCGTGCGCCGTAGCCCTTGCCGAAGTCGTCGCCGCGGCGCATCTTGGCCACCAGCGCAGCCGGGATCCGTTCTCCCGCAGCGTTGGTCGCGAAGGTGCGGAGCACGTCGGCGTCCCAGGCCCACTCCTCCAGCATCTGGCTCGGCGCCTCGACGAAGTCCCACTCCGTCGCGACCCCGGAGAAGCGCACCCACCGGCCCTGGCCGGCGAGCACGTGGTGGACGAGGTGACCGAACTCGTGGAAGAGGGTCACGACGTCGTCGTGCTCCATCAGCCCCCGCGGGAAGTTGCAGACGAGCACGCCCTCGGCGAGCTGGTCGAGGTCGCCGGCCCCCCGCACGCCCGTCGCGAGGTCGAACTGCGCGGCGTGCTTGTACTTGCCCTCGCGCGGGTGCAGGTCGAGGTAGATCCGGCCGAGGACGGCGGCCTCCTCGCCGGTGTGCGACACGTCGTATGCCGCGACGTCCGGGTCCCAGAGCACCGCGTCGGTCGCGGGGCGGTAGGTCAGCCCGAACAGTCGGCCGGTGACGTCGAGCAGGCCTTGGCGGACCTTGGCGAAGTCGAAGTAGGTGCGCACGAGCTGCGCGTCGACGTCGAAGTTCTCCCGGCGCACGATCTCGGAGTAGAAGCTGACGTCGGCCGCATCGATCGTCTGCGCGTCGGGCACGTCCACGCGCATCCTTCCGAGCAGCACCTCGCGGTCGATCTGTCCCGACTCGAGCGCGGCGGCGGCGATCCGGTCGATGAAGACAGGGATCGCCGAGCCCTGCTTGATCATCTTGACCTCGGCGTCGTAGGCGGCCCAGTCGGGGTAGCCGAGCAGGGCGGCGTGCTCGCGCCGGTTCTGGAAGAGCTCGGTGAGCAGGGTGTCGTTGGCGGGCCAGGCCCGGTTGAGGAAGGCGATGCGCAGCGCGCGCCGGGTGGGCGCGTCCGTGCCGAAGGTGGAGAAGGGGACGACGTCGGGGTAGTCGGTCGTGAGCGTGACGAGGCCGTCCGCGGCGACGGGGTGCGCGTCGACCCAGTCCTGCGGCATACCGGCGAGTTTGTCGGGGGTGACGCGGACCGTGCGGACGTCGTCGCGGATGTTCTTGGAGAACTCCTGGCCGAGCAGGATGGAGCGCTCCGACAGCTCCTTGACGCGAGTGCGCGTCGCGTCGTCCTTGTCCACGCCGGCGCGGCGGAAGTCGAGGAGCTCCTTGGCGAGCAGGCGCGAGGCGAGCGGGTCGAGCCCTGATCCGTCGACCGCGGCGAGGACGTCGTAGAGGTCCTTGTCCAGGCTGAGGTCGGTGCTGAGCTTCTGGACCTCCTGCATCGCGGCCTCGGCCCGCGACCGGACCACCTCGAGCGGGTGGACCTCGCTCATCAGCGACGCGGCGGACGCGACGTTGCCGATCGCGACGGAGATGGCGTTCCACGTCTCGAGCACCGCGGCGGCGTCGGTGGGCCGCTGCGTCTTGAGCTCCTCGACGAGTGCGCGGGCCCGCTCGAGGTGGGTGCGCGCACGGTCGTCCAGCCACTCCTGCGCATGCTCGGGGGTGGGCAGGGTCAGCGGCTGGAGCGAGGTCGTCACGGACACTGACTCTAGCCGCCGCGGTCGGGGCACCGCCCCGGGCCGCTGCCGACAGGGGCCCTCAGTCCCGACGCACCCGCGGTCGCGGCTGGCAGCGCGGACACGAGTAGGACGAGCGGTTCATGAACGCCTCGCGACGGATAGGCGTCCCGCACCGGCGACACGGGCGGCCCTCCTGGCCGTAGGCGTTGAGGGACCGGTCGAAGTAGCCCGACGCGCCGTTGACGTTCACGTAGAGCGCGTCGAAGCTCGTGCCGCCCTCGCCCAGCGCCTCGACCATGACCGCTCGCGCATGGCCGAGGATCCGGCGCAGGGCGGGGCGGGTCAGCGACGACGCCAGCCGCTCGCCGTGGACGCTCGCCCGCCACAGCGCCTCGTCCGCGTAGATGTTGCCGATGCCGGACACGAGCGACTGGTCGAGCAGCGCGCGCTTGACCGCGCTGTCCCGCGCCTTCATCCGGGCGACGACCAGCTCCTCGTCCCAGTCCTCCTCGAGGGGGTCCGGCGCGATGTGACTCACGGTCTCCGGTATGCCGCCCGGCGTGAGCTCCGAGAACGCCATCCCCCCGAAGGTGCGCTGGTCGACGAACCGCAGCTCCGGCCCGTCGTCGTCGAACCCGAAGCGCGCATGCAGGTGCTTCTCGTCGGGCGCGTCCGGTGCCTCGACGAGCAGCTGCCCGCTCATCCCGAGGTGCATGAGCAGGGCACTGCCCGGCCCGTCGTCACCGGACAGCACGAGCCAGAGGTACTTCCCCCGGCGACGGGCGGCGTCGACGCGCCGGCCGACGAGCCGCGCCGCGAGGTCCGGCGCACCCGGCAGGTGCCGGCGGACGACCCGCGAGCCGAAGAACTCGACGCCGGTGATGCGGCGTCCGACGACATGGTCCTCGAGACCACGACGGACGACCTCGACCTCGGGCAGCTCGGGCATGACGTGGGGCGGGGCGCAGGAACCCGGTCAGCCCGGGGTGGCGCCGCGGTCGGCTCCGCCCGAGTCGACACCGGAGCCGGCGGACCCGCCCTTGGCAGAGGGGGACTCGAGCGCCAGACGGCGGGCGTTGAGGGCAGCCCAGGCGTGCTCCGCGGCCCCCTGCTCCGCCTCCTTCTTGCTGCGCCCGGTGCCCTCGCCGAGCGACTCGTCACCGACGACGGCGCGGGCGATGAAGGTCTTCGCGTGGTCGGGGCCGGACTCGGTGACGCGGTATTCCGGGGAGCCGGCCGAGATGGCGGCAGCGATCTCCTGCAGGCTCGTCTTCCAGTCGAGACCGGCGCCCATCGTCGCGGACTCGACCATCAGAGGGTCGAAGAGCTGGTGGACGAAGGCGGCGGCACCCGGCATACCGAGGGAGAGGTAGACCGTGCCGATCAGCGCCTCCATGGTGTCGGCGAGGATCGAGGACTTGCCGCGTCCGCCGGTCGCCTCTTCACCCCTGCCGAGGAAGATGTAGTCGCCGAGGTCGATCGTGCGGGCGACGGCCGCCAGGGCACGCATGTTGACCACGGCGGCCCGCAGCTTGGCCAGCTGGCCCTCCGGGAGGTCGGGATGACGCCGGTAGAGCGTGTCGGTCACGATCACGCCGAGCACCGAGTCGCCGAGGAACTCCAGGCGCTCGTTGTTGGGCAGCCCGCCGTTCTCGTAGGCGAAGGAGCGGTGGGTCAGGGCGCGGTTGAGCAGCGGCTCGTCGACACGCTCAGCGACCACCTCGTGGAGGTAGTCGATCAGGGCGCCGACGGGCCGCGGCAACGGTGCCGCAGCGTTCGTCACGCAGGACCTCAGCCCTGGTGCTCGCTGCGCTCGGCCGTGGCGTAGTGACGACCCTTGTAGGTGCCGCACGACGGGCACGCGATGTGCGGGACCATGTTGGCGCCGCACTGCGGGCACGCGGTCAGCGTGGCCGCGGTCGTCTTCCAGTTGGCGCGGCGCGACCGGGTGTTGGATCGCGACGTCTTCCGCTTCGGGACGGCCACGTCAGTTCCTCTTCTCTGTTTCGGTGGAACCGGGACCGGTCTCGTCCAGCAGTCCGCTGAGCGAGGCCCATCTCGGGTCGAACGTGTCGTGGTGGTGGTCGGGGTCGTCCGCGAGCAGGGCTCCGCACTCGGAGCACAACCCGGGACAGTCCACCCGGCAGACCGGCTGGAACGGCAGTGCAGGCACCACCGTGTCCCGCAGCGAGGGCTCGAGGTCGATGAGGTCGTCCACCAGCTCACGCTCGTCGTCTTCGACCGACTCCGCATCCACCTCGTGGTGGTGCGCAGCACGCTCGGGGTAGGCGAACAGCTCCTGAAGGGTGGCGTCCACCGGATAGGTGGCGGTCTCCAGGCACCGCACGCAGGCTCCGATCGCCGTGGTGGAGACCGAGCCGCTCACGAGAATCCCCTCGAGCACCGACTCCAGACGCAGCTCCAGCGCGACGGGCGAACCCGCCGGGACGGCGATGACATCGGTGCCGAGATCCTCGGGAGCTCCCACCACGCGCGAGACCTCCTGCATCGACCCCGGCCTCCGCTGAAGCTCCCGAGCGTCGATGACCAACGGGTTGCGAGGGTTGAGGCGATTCATGACGTCCAACATGTGATCGAAGGGCTCGATCAACGACCACAACGGACGTCGACCGACAACGTAGGTTACCGGAGCCGGGGCCCCGGGCCCAAATCACCCCGGCTCGGGCTCCTGCTGCTGCGACCCCAGCTCGCGCCGGAGGGCGGCGAGCACACCGTCGGGGACGAGGCCCTCCACGTCGCCTCCGTAGCGCGCGACCTCCTTGACCAGCGAGCTCGACACGTGCTCGAACCGCGGGTCGCCGGGGAGGAAGACGGTCTCGACACCCGTGAGGTACTTGTTCATCAGCGCCATCGGCATCTCGTAGGCGTAGTCGGTGCCCCCGCGCAGCCCCTTGACGATGGCCTGGGCGCCGACCTCGGCGCACACGTCGACGATCAGGCGGGCGGCATACGTCTCGACGCGCGCGCCCGGGACGCCCTCGAGGGCCTGCTGGAGCAGGCTGACCCGCTCCTCGAGCGCGAAGGTGCCCCGCTTGCCCGGGTTGTGGAGGACGGCGACGACGACCTCGTCGAAGAGTCCGGTCGCGCGGCGGATGACGTCGACGTGCCCGTTGGTCACCGGGTCGTAGGACCCGGGACAGACGCAGACGCGCGGAACCGCTGGCACGAGGGACACGCGGACAAACTAACAGCCTGTCGGGCGGCGGCTGGCCGGCCAAAGAATCACCTCGACACGCCACCCCGGGGTGATTCTTTGGCTGCTCAAGGGGGCGGGACCTCCGCGAACCACAGCCGCGTCTCCCCGTGCCGCCGTTCGTCGAGGAGCACGAGGCCGTCGGGCCAGCGCGGTTCCGGGGCGCGGCTGGAGCGCTCGACCACCACGAGGGCGTCGGCGTCGAGCCATGCGACGAGCAGGGCCAGCACCTCCGCGAGGCGGTCCTCGTCGAGGTCGTAGGGCGGGTCGAGGAAGACGAGCCCGGCCGACTCCCCGGCCCTCGGCCCGGGGAGCAGGAACCGCTCCACGGGCACGACGTGGACCCGGACGGTCGTGGCCGGCAGGACGGCGCCGATCGTCGCCGCGTTGGCCCGGGCGACGGCCGCCGCCGTCCGGTCGGACTCGACCAGGTGGACGTCCGTGGCCCCCCGGCTGCCGGCCTCGAGGCCGAGGGCGCCCGACCCGGCATACAGGTCGAGGATGCGTGTCCCGTCCAGCGCGTCGAGGTGGTCGAGGCGCGAGAAGAGCGACTCGCGAACCCGGTCGGAGGTCGGGCGCGTGCCCGCGCCGGCCGGGGTCCGCAGCCGGTGGCCGCCCGCGCGGCCGCTGATGATGCGCGTCACCTACCCACGCTCCAGGTATGCCGCCTGCTCCTCGTCGAGGCGCATGGCGACCCGGGCGGCGAGCTGGGGGTGGTCGGTCAGGGTGGGGTCCGCGGCGATCACGCCGGTCGCGTCCTCGCGGGCCTCGGCGATCAGCTGCTCGTCGTCGCGGTTGCCCATCCGCAGGAAGCGCACCGACGACGAGCGACCGCTCTGCCGGGCGCCGAGGACGTCGCCCTCACGGCGCAGCTGCAGGTCGCGCCGGGCCAGCACGAAACCGTCGGTCGTCGACTCGACCGCCTCGAGCCGCTCGCGTGCGGCGGTGTCCGGCTCGGCGTCCGTCATCAGCAGGCAGAGCCCGGGGACGCCGCCACGACCGACCCGGCCACGCAGCTGGTGCAGCTGCGAGATCCCGAACCGGTCGGCGTCCATGACCACCATCACCGACGCGTTCGCGACGTCGACCCCCACCTCGATGACCGTCGTCGAGATCAGGACGTCGATGGTGCCGGCGGCGAAGGCCCGCATCACGCGGTCCTTCTCGTCGGAGTCGAGCCGGCCATGGAGGACCTCCATCCTCAGGTCCTTGAGGACGGGTTCGGTGGCCAGCAGCTCGGCGAGGGGATAGACGCCGGTGAGCTCCTTGGGGGGTCGCCGCTCGGGTTGTGTTGTCGCGTCCCCGGGTGGCTCGTCGCCCGGATCGCCGGGATCGCCGACGTCCTCGTCGAACCACTCGATGTCGTTGTCGTCCCCGCTCGCGGCGCCGCCGGCCGCGTCACCGCCGGTCGCGTCCTCGCTGTCCCCGATCTTCGGGCAGACGACGTAGGCCTGGTGACCCTTGGTGACCTCCTCGGCGATGCGCGACCAGGTGCGCTCGACCCACGCCGGCTTGAAGCTGTCGACGATGTGGGTCTCGATCGGCGCTCGGCCCCGGGGCAGCTCGCGCAGCGTCGAGGTCTCCATGTCGCCGAAGACGGTCATCGCGACGGTGCGTGGGATCGGCGTGGCGGTCATCACGAGGAGGTGCGGCGGGGTGGCGCTCTTCTCGCGCAGGGCGTCGCGCTGCTCAACCCCGAAACGGTGCTGCTCGTCGACGACGACCAGCGCGAGGTCGAGGAAGGCCACGTGCTTCTGGATCAGCGCGTGCGTGCCGATGACGATGCCCGCGTCGCCCGTGACCGCCTCGTTGAGGGCCTGCCGGCGGGTCGCCGCCGACTGCCCGCCGGTGAGGAGCGCCACGTGGGTGCCGATGTCGCTGCCGCCGAGCATGCCGCCCTCGGCGAGGTCGCCGAGCAGCGCGGTGATCGAGCGGTGGTGCTGCCCGGCGAGGACCTCCGTGGGCGCGAGCAGCGCGGCCTGGCCTCCGGCGTCGACCACGGCGAGCATCGCCCGCAGGGCGATCACCGTCTTGCCCGAGCCGACCTCGCCCTGCAGCAGCCGGTGCATCGGGCGGTGCGCCGCCAGCTCGCTCTCGAGCAGCTCACCGATCTCGCGCTGGCCCGCGGTCAGCTCGAAGGGCAGCCGGGCGTCGAAGGCCGCGAGCAGGCCACCCGGGCGGGCGACCCGGCTCGTCGCCTCGAGCGACTCCACCGCCGCGCGCCGCTGCGCCAGGATGGTCTGCAGGACGAAGGCCTCGTCGTAGCGCAGCCGCCGGAAGCCGACGCCGGGGTCGTCGCGCAGGTGCGGCCGGTGGATGAGCTCGATCGCCTCCGAACGACCCACCAGGCCCCGGCGCTCGCGGACCTCGGGGGGCAGCGGCTCGCGCACCTCCTTGACCTGGTCGAGGACGGCGTCGATGACCTTGCGCATCTTGAACGAGGTCACCTTGCCCGTGGCGGAGTAGATCGGGATCTGGCGGTCCGCGAACTTGCGGACCACGGCCTCCTCGTCGAGCTCGTCGCCCATCACCTCGTATTCCGGGTGGGTCAGCTGCCAGCGGTGGTTGAACCGGGTGACGGTGCCGGCGAACACCCCGAGGTGGCCGGGGACGAGCTTGCCCTCGTGGCCCCACGCCTTGAAGAAGGTCAGGTCGAGCTCGCGGGCGCCGTCGGTGATCACCGCGGTCAGCATCTTCTGCCGCGGCTTGTTCTTCATCGGCCGCGTGGTGGCCCGCGCGATGCGCGCGACGACGACCGTCATCTCACCCTCGACGAGGTGGGAGAGGTCGGTGACCTGTCCCGGGTCGAGGTAGCCGCGCGGCACGAGCTCCAGCAGGTCGCCGATGGTGTGGATGCCCTTGTTCTTCTCCAGCAGGGCGGCGGCCACCTTGTCGGTGACGAGGGTGATCGGGGAGTCCTCGGTGATCGCCACGGCTACTCGACCCCGAGCATGAGGGGGTAGACGGGCTGCCCGCCGTAGAGCAGGACCACCTCGAGGTCGCGCCGCCGGGTGCGCGCGGCCGCGACGACGTCCTCGCCGAGGTTGGCCGTGGCGTCCTCACCGGTCACGACGGTGAGCAGCTCGCCGCCGCTGCCGAGGAGCCGGTCGACGACCTCTCCGGCCACCGTATGCAGGTCGTGGCCGACGACTGCCACGTCACCGTCGACGACGCCGAGCACGTCGCCCGCCCGGCACCAGCCCGCCGAGGTGAGCGCGTCGCGCGTGGCCACGGTCACGGCGCCGTTGCGCGTCGCGGCGGCGGCGTTACCCATCGCCAACGCGTTGTCGGACAGGCCTGCTCGTGGGTCGAACACCGCGAGCGCGGCGATGCCCTGGACAGCCGTGCGGGCCGGGACGACACGCACGGTGATGCCCTCCTCGTGGGCGACGCTGGCCGCCGCGTTCGCGGCGAGGATCGTGTCGGCGTCGTTGGGGAGCAGCAGCACCGACCCGGCGCGAGTCGCCCGGGCCGCGTCGAGCAGCTGCCCGGCCGAGGCGCGGCGCCGCGGGCCGCTCAGGACGACCTGTGCCCCCGCGCCCCGGAACACGCCGGCCAGCCCCTCCCCTGCGGCGCAGGCCACGACGGCCACCGCGTCCGGGTCGGGACGACCGTGCCCGCCCCAGCCCTGCGGATGGGCCGGGGTCCGGGCCCGGGTCTGGGTCTCGGCCTGGGTCTGGGTCTGGGTCTGGGTCTGGGTCTGGGCGAAGTGGGTGACCCGGATGCGGTGCGGTCGCCCGGCGGCGATGCCGGCCTCGATCGCGGCCCCGACGTCGTCGACGTGGACGTGGACGTTCCACAGGTCGGCGTCGCCGACCACGAGGACCGAGTCCCCGAGGGCGTCGAGGGTCGTGCGGAGGACCACCACCTCGTGGGCTGCGGCGCCGTCGAGGAGGTACATCACCTCGTAGGCCGGGCCCTCCGGGTCGAGATCCGCGCCGGGCCCGGCCGGCGCAGCGGGGATGCCCAGCGCACCGGAGGCTTCCGAGGCGGCCGAAGCACCCGAGGCGCCCCAGGCACCCGAGCCGTTCGAGGCCTCCGGGCCCTCCGGGGCGCGAGACCTCCCGGGACGACGGGGGATCCCGGCCGAACCGGCCGGCTGCGCCCAGCCCCGGCGACGCCGCAGCGGGTCCTCGCCGAGCAGCGCCTCGGTGGAGGCGTCGCGGGTGACCACCCGCTCGAGGGACTCGAGGAGCAGGACGTAGCCCGCCCCCCCGGCGTCCACGACGCCCGCCCGCGCCAGCGCCTCGAGCTGGCTCGGGGTGGCCGCGAGCGCCACCCGGGCGGCGTCGAGGACCGCGGAGGTCACGGCATACAGGGTGGAGGTGGGGTCGGCCGCGAGCCGGGCGCCCGCCTCGGCGGCCGCCCGCGACACGCTGAGGATGGTGCCCTCGACCGGCTTGCCCACGCTCGCCCAGGCGAGGTCGTCGGCGCGGCCGAGGGCCGAGGCGAGGCCGACCCCGTCGATGGCCTGTACGCCGGTGGCGCTGATCTCGTCGGCGAACCCGCGGAAGATCTGGCTGAGGATGACCCCGGAGTTGCCCCTGGCGGTGAGCAGCAGCGCTCGGGCGAAAGCCTCGGAGGTGCGCGCGAGGTCGAGGTCGCTCTCGGGGTCGGGCCCCTGCTCGTGGCCCACCCGGGCGGAGTCGAGTGCCGCGTCAAAGGTGAGGTAGAGGTTGGTGCCGGTGTCGCCGTCGGGCACGGGGAAGACGTTGAGGGCGTCGATCTCGGCGCGACGGGCCGCGAACGCCGCGCGGGTGAGCACCGCCCACCGCCGGGCCGCCGCGGCGTCGAGGCGCACGAGCACGTCCGGCACGATCGGGTCCGGGGCGGACTTCATCGGCACAGCTCTCCCTCCGGATCCGACGTGCGCTGACGCCGCCACGCGGGGCTGACCCCCCGGGCTCATGACGGGGGCACCTGACGCGTTGCTCGGCCGGCGTGGGTGCAGGCTACCGGGCGACGCGTTTTGGTCGGGCCGGAGGTGTCGGCTACTCTTCTGA
>NZ_JANXRJ010000096.1 GCF_025353065.1 Lapillicoccus sp. | reverse complement strand
GAAGAGCGGCACGGTCACGAACCCGCACGCCGCGGCGACCAGCGTGTCGTTGAGCAGGTCACCGCGGTTCATCCCGACGACCTTGGTGCCGTAGGTGAGGACGAAGGTGATGAAGATGTAGAACGGCGCCTGCTCGGCCATCCGGATGAAGGCGGAGGTGACGATCTCCAGGGGGTGCGACTTGAGCACCTCGACGAAGGGCTGCTTGACCACGGCCTGGGTCTGCTTGACCTCGCGGAAGGCCGGTGACTCCATCACGCGCAGCCGGACGTAGAGGCCGATCGCGATGAGCACGGCACTGACGAGGAACGGGACCCGCCAACCCCACGAGTCGAACTGGGCGGGCGTCATGATCGACGTCATCCACTTGATCATCGCCGTGGACAGGAGCAGGCCGATCGGCACGCCGAGCTGGGGATAGCTGGCCATCAGCCCGCGACGCTTCTTGCTGCCCCACTCCATGGCCATCAGGACCGAGCCGCCCCACTCGCCACCGACGCCGATGCCCTGGGCGATCCGCAGCACTACCAACAGGATCGGCGCGAAGACACCGATGCTGGAGTAGGGCGGGAGGCAGCCGATGAGGAAGGTCGCGACGCCCATCAGGACGAGGGTCGTCACGAGGGTGGCCTTGCGGCCGACCCGGTCGCCGTAGTGCCCGAAGATCGCGGCGCCGACGGGGCGGGCGGCGAAGCCGACGAAGAGCGTCGAGAAGGAGGCCAGGACGCCGGCGAAGTCGGAGCTCCCCGGGAAGAACAGCTTCGGGAAGACCAGTGCCGCGGCGGTGCCGTAGAGGAAAAAGTCGTACCACTCGATCGTCGTACCAACGGTGCTCGCGATGACGGCGCGTCGTTGGTGGGAGGCAGCGTTGCCGTCCAGGGTGGTGGTTGCCATTCAGAAACCCTCTCGAGATGAGTGGCTGAGCCACTTGGCCACGTTGCCAACATCGTAGTTTTCGACTTTGCGGCCGTCGTTGTCAAGGAGGCTCGCCCGACTTTAACGAGGGAGACGGCCCGATGAGCGACGCGCTGCAGACCGTGGCCCGGGGGCCTATGTACGAGCAGGTGATCGAGCGGCCGCGGGGCGCACGACGTCAGCGCCGGGCTGACCGCTGGCAGCCAACTACCGGCCCAGCGCGACCTCTCGGCGCGGCCGTCACCTACCTGCGGCGCCAGGTCCGAAGCCGAACGACCAGCCACGTGACCGAGAAGGGGTCGTCAACCGCCGAGCGTTACCCCGGGACCAATCAGCCTGGGACCGATCTGTATGCCGCTCATGAGACCCGCGCTCGCTTCGACGCGGCATACGCCTCGGCCAGCCGTTCGAGGTAGCGCCTCGGTGGGCTCAGCTCCTTGGCCAGGGGATGTTCCGAGACCGGGCACACGAAGCCGGTCGCGAGATCGACGTAGCCGAGGTCGTGCACACCCTCCCCGTGGCTGACCCGGGTGCCGTAGAGGCGGTCCAGCGGCCCCCGGCGCCAGTGGGACCCGACGTGGTAGGTGATCCACGAGCGGGAGAGACGGCTGATGAGCCGGTTGCCCCCGAGCTCGAACGGGACCTTGGGGAAGGCGCTGGCCGTCAGACCCAGCCGCGACCCGGCCGCGTGGGCGAGGAGTCCCCGGACGACCGCGTCCGAGTCGGGCTCGGTGATAGCGACTACCCCGGACACCAGGTCCTGGTATCCCAGGTCGCGGCCCCTGTCATCACTGACGTAGAGCCGCTGGCGACCCGCCCGGGCCCACGGCTCGACGAACAGGGAGAAGTTGGCCCGCGCGTAGAGGGAGGACGTCGTGGCAACTGGGCCCGAGGGATGCGGGACCTCAGCGCCATACGGCGGGAACGCGCCGCTGAGGTGACGGACAGCGGCCTCGACGTGGACCCTGGTGGCCGACCCCGTGCGTGCCAGGGTCGGCAGGAGGTGGTGGAGCCCGACGAGGTCGACGTCCCTGAGGCGTTGGCGGGGCATGAAGGCGTTGGAGTCGTGCGTGAAGACCAGCATCCCCATCACCGGCAGCTCGATCCGGGCCTCCACCATCGAGGCACGGACCTGCGCCGTGAGATCGGCTAAGTGCTCGACCGTCCGGATGGCCGGCCGGCCGCCGACTCGCAGCTCGTCGCGGACACTCACCGGAGACACCCAGTGCTTGGCGTCGAGCACGGTCACCCCACCCGGCCCGATCACCAGGTGGTCGATGTTGCTTCCGTGGGCGACGGCCCGGTCATGCAGGACGAACCCGCCACAGGTTGTCAGCGGCGCCAGCGCCTGCGCGACCAGCCGCTCACCCTCGGCACCCTTACCGAAGTTCTCGGCTCGCTGACGCGCGTAGGCGGCCTTCCGCTCGAGCACACCCGCCGCGGCCGCGGCGCTGCGTGCTTCCTCCACCGCACTCCCGCCGGCGCTCACGGCCGTCCGCCCGAGCATGCGCATGTCACCAGGTCGCCCCTTTCGTCGATCACCGAGTCTGGCTGTCCGCGTTGGGCGGCAGAACCTCCGAAAGCGCTGACGGGACTCATCAGTTCGCACGATGGCGGACGAGGAGGTGGGTGTGATCCTGCGGGGCCCACGGCGGTCGAACATCTCCCCAGCCGCTTGGGGTCAGATGACCTCGATCTGAGCCCCGTGTCCGCGAGCCCGGGCCAAGCGTTGGTCGCGGGTGACCAAGGGGCAGTCCAGCGCCTCGGCGAGGGCCACGTAAGTCGCGTCATAGGCAGTCAGGTTGTCCCGCAACGCGAAGGCCCGGCGGCGGAGGGCATCTCCCGCGGCCCACCGCTCGAGGGCAAGGTCGTCGAAGTCGGTGAGCAGATCCTGTACTCGGCTCGGCGTCAGACGGCCACCCAACGTGAGCCCGCGAAGGGCCGATACGACCTCCACATCGAGCAACCCCGGCGCATGCAGGTCCTCGTTCCGGAGACGCGAACGAAGATCATCCGTGCCCTCCACCAGCGAGAGCGCATCCACGACTGCTGAGCAGTCGACGACAATCACCGCTCACGACCGCCCGCGGCACGGTCCCTGTCGTCGCGTCCTTCGCGAATGACACCGACCGACGATGCCGTGGCGCGTTCGTCTCGCTGGGCGGCGCGAGCGAAAACCTCAGCCACAGTGGGGCGTTCGACCTCCTGGGTGATCAGGCGCAGGAGGTAGCTGTTGAGTGACTCGCCCTCGGCCGCTGCGCGCGCCTTGAGGGCTCGACGCACGTCTTCGGGGACGTTGCGGATCTGCACCAAGGACGCCATACATCTACTATAGGTGCATCTCAATACATGGTGCATGGCATGCAGCCCCTCACGCCCTCTTCCGGGCACCGGCAGCCCGGGGGTTGCGGCGCGCGCTCGGACGCGCCGGCGAGTATGCCGCGCCGCCGCACATCGCTGGCTAGAGTCACACCCGTAATCGCGGCCCGACGGGCTTCCGTCCCCGGACATGCCCCCACCCGCACGAGAGACTTCGTGCTGCCTGGGGACCTGACCTGTGACGCTCTACCGCCAATCCGTGGCTGGATTCTCAGCCGTCGAACACCACTTCGCCGACCTCATTGCCGAGCAGATGACGATCAGGACAGGCCACCGACCGAGTCCCGGTGAGCGTCGTTCGTGGGAGCGGAGCATCCCCGCCCTGCGTGCCGACCTGGTCTCCGTTGGACTCGGTGAGGTGGAGATGCTCATCGAGTACCAGCTCCCCCTGACCAGCAAGCGCGCCGACGTCGTCCTCGCGGGCCGCCATCCCGAGACCGGGTCTCCGTCCTACCTCGTCGTGGAGCTCAAGCAGTGGAGCAGTGCCTCGCGATTCGAGGACAGCGACACCCTCATCAGCATCGACGCCTACGGCGGCCGACCCGTCACGCACCCGTTGCTGCAGGTCCGCGGCTACTGCGACTACATGCTTGGCTTCACGAGCGTGCTTGCCGATCAACCCGAGGCCCTCGCCGGTGTCGCTTACCTCCACAACGCGACGGACCACGGTGTCGACGACCTGCTCCGTATGCCGGGAGACCAGCACGGCCGCCTCTTCACCGGTCAGCGGCGCGGCGACTTCCAGGACTTTCTCCTGACCCGGTTCGCGCCGGGTGAGTCGGGGGCGGCATACGCAGACAACCTGCTCGCGAGCCGGATCGCCCCTTCGCGTCAGCTCCTGGCCCTGGCGGCCGAGGAGGTGCAACAGCGCGAGATGTTCGTCCTGCCCGCCGAGCAGATGGATGCCTTCAACTACGTGCTTCACGCGGTTGAGCGAGCCCGCCGGGACGACGCGAAGTCGGCGGTCGTCATCAGCGGTGGCCCGGGCAGCGGCAAGAGCGTGATCGCCCTCTCCCTCCTCGGAGAGCTGTCCCGCGAAGGACGTGCCGTCCTCCACGCGACGGGCTCGAGATCCTTCACGCAGACGCTGCGCAAGGTCGCGGGTCGGCGAGCGCCCAAAGTGCAGAAGATGTTCCAGTACTTCAACTCCTTCATGACCGCGGAGCAGAACGACCTCGACGTGCTCATCCTCGACGAGGCCCACCGCATCCGCGAGTCCTCGGTGAACCGCTGGACCAAGGCCGAGCACCGTTTGGGCAGACCACAGATAGACGAGCTCCTGTCCGCGGCCCGGGTTCCCGTGTTCCTGCTCGACGAACATCAGGTCGTACGGCCGGGCGAGCAGGGGACGGTTGAGGACATCGAGAGACACGCCGCTGCTCGCGGCATACCGGTCCGGCGGATCAGTCTCGACCAGCAGTTCCGCTGCGGCGGGTCCGAGGCCTACGTCACGTGGGTGAAGCGGCTGCTCGGTCTCGAGCCCGGTGGCCCGATCCCCTGGGTCGGCGACCCCCACTTCATCGTCGACGTCGTCGACAGCCCCGGCGAGATGGAGCATGTGCTCTCATCCCGGCAGGCCGAGGGCTACAACGCGCGCATCGCCGCCGGCTACTGCTGGCCGTGGAGCGACCCCCGTCCTGACGGAGGCCTCGTCCGCGACGTGACGATCGGACCGTGGTCGAGACCGTGGAACCTCAAGGGTGAGCGGTCCATCGGTGGCGCACCTCCCGCCGCCCTGTGGGCCACGGACCCTGCCGGTTTCGACCAGGTGGGCTGCGTCTACACGGCTCAGGGCTTCGAGTACGACTACGCCGGCGTCATCATCGGCCCTGACCTCGTCTGGCGCGACGACCGCTGGGTGTCCGTCCGCGCGGCCAACCGCGACCCCGACTTCCGGAACCGCGACAAGGTCGGCGACGCGGACTTCGACCGGCTCGTGCGCAACGTCTACAAGGTGCTCCT
>NZ_JANXRJ010000095.1 GCF_025353065.1 Lapillicoccus sp. | reverse complement strand
ACCACCTTGACTTCAGCTTCGCCACGGTAGTCCGGGTTTGTGCCTCACTTCTAGTTCGAAGGCGGGCAGTGCTCTGACCTGCGGGTGCAGCACCCTGATTTAGCGAAGCGCTTGACCGGTGCAGCCGCCGAGTCCGCCTCGACCTCCACGGACAGCATGGCCGCAAAGATGACCAGCTTCACAGTGCAAGACGCACTGGGGGTCCGACTTACTCATTGTCAGCTAGAGCCGCCGGGTCGAGACTTTGTTCGTGAACCAGGAGCGTCGGGGTCGAGGCCACCGGGGGCACCTACCAGCGGATGATCACCGCCGTACTGCGAACGGACCGCAACCGAGAGCCTGAGCCGAAGTCGAGCTGCGGACCGTTGTCGACTTGGTGACTGGCTGCTGCGACCTCCTTGGGTCAGGGCGCCGGGACCTGGTCGGCGAACGACTTCGCAAGGTCGATTCGTCGCATGAAGGTGACGTCGTCGAAGCCTTGCGCATAGGTGATGAATCGGGCGAGGGCGTCGGCGCGCGCTGGGTTGCCGCTGATTCGGGGGTGAAGTCCGATCGACATCATCCGACCGAGGTCGTCGCCGTCGTTGCGGAGCCGGTCCAGTGTTGCTTTGGCCGTTTCGAGGAACTGCTCTGGGCTGCCGTATCCGGTTCCCATGATGTATCTCGCGTCGTTCACGACCAGCGAGTAGGGGACGATGAGGTGGTTACGGCCGTTCACGGTCGCCCAGTAAGGCAGGTCCTCGTTGTAGGTGTCGGAGTCGTAGAGAAACCCGCCCTCCTCGACCACCAGGTCGCGGGTGTTCACGCTCATCTCCCGGCAGTACCAGCCGACGGGACGCGTGCCGCAGCTCTTTTCGATGGAGGCGACGGCGCGGCGGATGGCTTCACGCTCCTCGTCCTTGGTCATCTCGTAGTGGTTGCTCCATCGGTAGCCGTGGCCGGCGACTTCGTCGCCTCTGGCAGTGATCTTCTTCGCTACCGCGGGGTTCCGTTCCAGCGCGACTGCGGCGCCGAAGAACGTGGCGGGGATGTCGGCGTGGTCGAAGATACGGAACAGACGCCAGATCCCGGCACGGGACCCGTACTCGTACATCGACTCGACGGCGAGGTCCCGCTGGTCCTCGACTGCGAACGGCAGTTCGTACATGCCGTCGTTGACGTTGTCACCCATCGCGAAGGTCTTCTCTGAGCCCTCCTCGTAGTTCACGACGACCTGGATGGCGACCTTGGCCCCGCCGCTCCAGCGGACCTGGGGCGGGTGCTCGCCGTAGCCGACGATGTCCCGCGCGGGTCCGGGGACGCCGTCCACGTCGGTGGTGCGGAAGAACTGCTCGTTCTGAGCCATAGGAAATACCTTTCGCTGAGGCTGGTCGATGGCGGTCAGTCGAGGCCGGCGAGGCTGCGGGCTCCGTCAACAACGAGGAGCTGCCCGGTAAGGTAGGCGGACTCCGTGCTGGCGAGGAACTGGTAGACGTAGCCGATGTCTTCCGGCTCCCCGACGCGTCCGGAGGGCACCTTCTTCGCGCTCGCCTCGATGCCGTCCGGGCCAAGGGAGTTGACCGGGTCAAGAGCCTGCGGGGTGCGGATGACGCCAGGGGCTACCGCGTTCGCCGTCACCCCGTCCGCGGCGAACTCCACCGCCAAGGACTTCACCAGCCCCACCAGTCCAGCCTTCGCGGCCGCGTAGTGAGAGTGCTCCGGCCAGCCGGAGACGGTCCCGGCCACAGACGAGGTGGCGATGAGGCGTCCAAAGCCTGCCTTCTGCATGTGGGGCAGGGCCGCCCGGAAGCAGCGCCACGCCCCGTTCAGGTCGACATCCAACACCTTCAGCCAGGCGGCGTCATCGAGGTCCTCCAGAGCGACCTTGCGCGCGATGCCGGCGTTGGCGACGACGATGTCGACGCGCCCGAACTCCTCGATGGCGCGGGCTAAGAGCCGGTCGACGTCCTCGGTGCTGGTCACGTCGACGGCCTCGACGACGGCCCGGCGCCCGGCGGCCTCTACCGCCTGGCGAACCGGCTCGACGTCGTGTCCGTCCGGGGGGTACCAGGCGAGCACGACGTCGGCGCCGGCTTCGGCGTAGATCCTCGCGGTCGCTGCTCCAATTCCGGACGCAGCGCCGGTGATCACCGCGACCCGGTCAGTCAACTCGAACATGGTTCTCCTTCGTCGCCGTCATGTGGCGATCTCTGGTGGGGCGGACGCGGCTATCGGGGTGGTACCGGGGCGCCCGAAGGCGCCCGCGCGGGTCAGCCGGGCCCGCTCTTCGGGCCCGTAACCGAGAAGTGCGGCGAGGATGTCATCCCCGTGTTCGTTGCGGCGCGGGGCCCGTCGGTGAGCGGGGCGCTCGTGGCCGACCCGGACAGCGCCGGCGACCTGGCGCACGACTCCGAAGTGGGGGTGCTCGGTCTCGACGATCATGCCGCGGGCGACGGTGTGCGGGTCGGCGAGGGCTTGTTTAACCGAATTGGCCAAACGCAGCGGCGTGCAGCCCGTTCGACGGTGAAAACTGGCGCACGTCCGCCCGCGCCGGAGTACTGCACCTCGGCGCAGTCTCCGACGGCGACCTGACCGTCCTCGAGCACAAGCAGCACGGTGACGGCGGCGCCGGCCTCTCGGACCTCGCTGAACCCCGGCGTGAGGGGCGACCCGACGTAGAGGAACCCGTCGCGGCCAGCGCACGCCCGGATCGCTGCCTGGTCGTCGCGGTAGAACCCGCACAGAGCCGGCTCGGCGAGGACGGACCGGATCCTCACAGCATCACATCCCCCCCGTTGGGGCCCAGAGTCTGCCCGACATAGTAAGAGCCGTCGGCGGAGGCGAGGAGCACCGCGGTCGGGGTGACCTCGTCGACCGTGCCGAACCGGCCAATCGGTAGCTCGGCCAGCTTGCTGCGGCGCCACTGCTCCGTCTCACGGTCGAGCAGTGGGGTCTCGATGGGCCCGGGAGCGATCGCGTTGACCAGTACCCCCCGGGCTGCGACCTCCCGCGCCAGCGCCTTGGTGAGCCCGATGACACCGGCCTTGCTGGCGCAGTAGTGCGCCACCGCGGTGCCGCCGACCTGGCCCAGCTGGGAGGCGATGTTGATGATCCGCCCGGAGCCGCGCTCAAGCATCCCGGGCAGAAAAACCCTCGTGCACAGGAACGTGCCACGGAGGTTGGTACTGACCACACGGTCCCATTCCTCGACGCTCATCACCTCGACCAGCGCTTCAGTGAAGATGCCTGCGTTGTTCACCAGCACGTCCACCCGCCCGAAGCGCTGCTGCACGGCCGCGGCCAGCGCAGCGACGCTTCGGGTGTCACTGACGTCCGTCTGCACGAACAAGGCCTGCCGCCCAGCGGCGGCAACCTCAGCGAGCACCGGCTCGGCCGCGGCCCGTCCACACTGGTCGGCGACCACCACATAGGCCCCCTCACGGGCGAACGCGACGGCGATCCCCGCCCCGATCCCGGACGCCGCGCCGGTTACGACGGCGACGCGGCCCTCTAGCTTGCCCACACTCCGGCTTCCTTTCTGCGGTCGGCGGCCTCCCAGACCCCGACGATCTGCTCATTCCTCGCGAGGTCGAACCGGTGTCGCATCAGCAGCATCGATGCGTCGTGCTGGGTGCGGTCGTCGCTGCCGACACAGTCCTCTGCCACCACCACGTAGTAGTCGCTGAACATGGCGTCTCTGGCCGTGGACTCCACGCAGCCTTCCGTCGTGCAACCGGCCACGATCACGGTCTCGATCCCGTTGCTGCCGAGCAGCAGGTCAAGGTTCGTCCCCCAGAACGCGCTTGAGCGGTA
>NZ_JANXRJ010000023.1 GCF_025353065.1 Lapillicoccus sp. | reverse complement strand
GGTCAACGATGCCCCGGCCCTCGCCCAGGCCGACCTCGGCATCGCGATCGGCGCCGGCACCGACGTGGCGGTGGAAACGGCTGACGTGGTGCTGATGCGCTCTGACCCCCTCGATGTCGCGGTGGCGCTGAGGATCGGGCGGGGCACGGTGCGCAAGATGAAGCAGAACCTCGGCTGGGCGATCGGCTACAACTCCGTCGCGCTGCCGATCGCCGCCGGCGTCTTCGAACCGGCCTTCGGTCTGGTCCTGCGCCCGGAAATAGCGGCGATCACCATGGCCGGGTCCAGCTTCCTCGTCGCGTTGAACGCGCTCACCCTCAAACGACTCCGGTTGCCGAAACCCGACCCGGCCGTCCCTGACCCGGCTCCCGGCGCACCGTCACCGTCGACCGTCGAAGCCGTGGCTCTCAAGCGAGCCGTACGTGGGCACTGAGCCCGACCGGAGGCCGAACCGCACCGGCTCCGCAACTAAGAGCGGTCATGTTCCCCATCTGACAGAGGACCGGTGACCTTGGTGGCCGTCTGGCTCCTCACGGCGTGCGGCAGCGTCATCTTCCTGATCGGCGCCTACTTCATCGCGGCTCGGCCCTCCCTGCTGCCGGAGGACGCCCGATACATGGGCTCGACCGTCGAGGGTCTCATCGACGTGGTCCCTGGCCTGAGCGGATGGCTGCGCCGCGTCTTCTGGGTACTCGGGGGATTTGCCGGCACGACGGGTGTCCTGGTCGTCTACGTCGCGCAAACCTCTCTCAGTAGCAACCGTGTCAGCGGCCTCCTGGTCCCGGCGGCGGTAGGAGCGGGGTCAGTCGGTTGGATGACTGTCGTCAACTTCATGATTCGCTCCGCTTTCCGATGGGCGCTGCTCACCCTCTGCGGCCTGTGGGCGCTGGGTCTGCTGGCCGGCCTCACCGCCCGTTAGTGACCGTGTTCACGGCCCCAAGAGCGGGAGGGACGGTCCTGACTAGAGGCGGGGTCGTCGAGTGGGGCTGTCCTATCTGGTGCCGAGCCCGGGGAGGCGGACGACGAAGGTCGCCCCGGCGCCCCTTCCCGGGCTCCTAGCGGCGATGCCTCCGCCGTGGGCTTCGGTCAGGGCCCGGCTGATGGTCAGGCCGATCCCGCTGCCGCCGCGGTCGTGGGTGCGGGCAGGGTCGGCGCGGTAGAACCGGTCGAAGACGTGGGTGAGGGCCTCCGGGGCGATGCCTTCGCCGGTGTCGGTGACGGTGATCTCGACCCAACGGGAATCCGGGCTCGACGTGGTCAGGGAGACTGTCCCCCCCGCCGGGGTGTGGCGCAGTGCGTTGTCGAGCAGGTTCCCCAGGACCTGGGCCATCCGCTCGGGGTCTGCGGAAACGAGGGGGGTGTCGACGGCAGCGGTCGTCAGACGAACGCCCTTGCTGTCGAAGCCGTCCCGGGCTGTGAGGGCGGCAATCTCGACGACCGTGGCCGGGTCGGTCGGGCGCAGCGCCATCTGCAGCTGGCCCTCTTCTGCCCGTGACACGGCGGTCACGTCCTGAGCGAGCCGGCCCAGCCGTTGCGTGCTGCCGCGGAGGACGTCCAGGGTCGGGTCGTCGAGCTCGCGCACCCCGTCCTCGATGGCCTCCAGATGGGCGTCGATGGTGGCCAGCGGGGTGCGCATCTCGTGGGCCAGGTCGGCGAGCATCCGGCGTCTGGTGGTCTCCACCCCCTCGAGCCGCTGCGCGAGCTGGTTGACCGTGTCGGCGAGCTGGTCGAACTCGACGCCGAGTGCGGGGCTGGGGACCCGGGAACCGTGCCTCCCCTCCGCGATCGCGGAGGCGGCGACGGCCACGTCGAGGACCTACCGCTGTACGCGGCGGGTGAAGAACCACGTCACGGTCAGCGCGAAAACAATCGAGACGAGCAGTGCGACCGCGAGCGCGATGAGCAGCGCAGAGGCGAACGCCTCGTCGACGTGCCCGGTCTCGGCGGCGGTGTGCGCGACCCCGGCCCGCAGAAGGTGATCGCGGAAGATGCCGGGAGCGACGGCCGAGGCGACCAGCCACGTCGTCAGGGCCCCCGCCAGCAGGACCAGGGACTGTGCCGCCAGCAGTCGGGTGGCCAGCCCGGGGGTTGGTCGTCGAGCACGGGTCACCGGCCGGTTCCCATCCGGTAGCCGATGCCCCGCACGGTGCTGACGAACTTCGAGGTAGCGGCCTCGTCGTCGAGCTTGCGCCGGAGATGACCGATGTGGACGTCGACGAGGTGCTCGTCGCCGACCCAGCCCGG
>NZ_JANXRJ010000020.1 GCF_025353065.1 Lapillicoccus sp. | reverse complement strand
CCGGTGCGCTCGCCGTTGCCGAAGAGGCAACCCTCGATCCGGTCCGCCCCCGCCCGGTAACCCAGCTCGGCCGCGGCCACCCCGGTGCCGCGGTCGTTGTGGGGGTGCAGCGACACGACGATCGAGTCGCGCCGCTCGAGGTGGCGGACCATCCACTCGATGGAGTCGGCGTAGACGTTGGGCGTCGCCATCTCGACCGTCGCGGGCAGGTTGATGATCAGCTTGTGGTCGGGCGTCGGGTCGATGACGTCGGCCACCTCGTTGCAGATGCGGACGGCGAAGTCGAGCTCGGTGCCGGTGTAGGACTCGGGCGAGTACTCGTAGTAGACCTGCGTGTCAGGGATGGTCTCCTCGAGCTTGCGGCAGAGCCGCGCGGCCTGCAGCGCGATGTCGACGATGCCGTCCTGGTCGAGGCCGAAGACGACGCGGCGTTGCAGCACGGAGGTCGAGTTGTAGAAGTGCACGATGGCCTGCTTCGCCCCCCGGATCGAGTCGTAGGTGCGCTCGATGAGGCGGTCGCGGCACTGGGTCAGCACCTGGATGGTGACGTCGTCGGGGATGTGCCCACCCTCGATGAGCTCGCGGCAGAAGTCGAAGTCGGTCTGGCTCGCCGAGGGGAAACCGACCTCGATCTCCTTGTAGCCCAACGAGACCAGCAGCTGGAACATCCGCATCTTGCGCTCGGAGTTCATTGGGTCGATGAGGGCCTGGTTGCCGTCGCGCAGGTCGACCGCGCACCAGCGCGGGGCCGTCGTGATGGTCTTCGTCGGCCAGGTCCGGTCCGGAAGCTGCACCGCGATCTGGTCCTGGAAGGGGAGGTACTTGGCGAACGGCATACCGCTCGACGTCTGCGGGTGGATCATCGGTCTCTCAACTCTCGTTTCGCGGTGGTGCGGGTGGTCCGGCCGGACACCACGAACTCCGCGACGAGGTGGGCCGTGGTCAGGCCTCGTCGCGGCAGCGAAGGAGGAGGAGCGCAGAACGCATGCCGCGAGAGTATGCCGTGTGCTGACGACCCGTCCAGCCGCCCCCCTCGCGGGGACGGTCAACGCGGGAGGTGGGCCTCCAGGCGGGCGCCGTTCAGCGGCACAGCGTTCCAGGCCGACTCGAGGACGGCAGACCCGCCGACCTCCTTGCCCAGCAACCGGATCCGATGCGGTGTCTCGATCAGGACGAGGTCGGCCTCGAAGGTGTCGGCACTGGTCCAACCGCCGCGGCAGACGACCGGGGTCGGCTGCATCGGCGGCATACCGCGGGATCCGCGCGAGGCTCCGGCGTGCTCGCCCAGCCGGCCCTCGGCCCAGTGGTCGCGGCCGCACGGCACGGTGAGCCGCACGTCCCCGATGACGATGTCGAGGACCGTGTCCACCCCGTCGGGCCGCACCGTGACCATCGCACCGGCGGCCAGCGGCGCGTCGGCCGTCACCGAGAGCACCGGTGACGGACCGGCATACGCGGCGTCGGTCGTGCCCGGGGCGGTGAAGGTGACCGGCGTGCGGCCGCCGTCCATCTCGGGGACGACGGTCGGCAGGGCGAGTGCCCCCAGTCGGTCGAGCAGTTCGGCGGCAGAGGCGGATTCGCCGTCGTCGGTCGTATCGAGGCTGGGCAGCAGCTGCGTCCACACGGCGGTCAGGATGCCCTGCATGTCCTCGACGCACGCGGTGGTGATGACGACGAGGTCGGCCTCCGGCACGACGACGCAGAACTGGCCGTAGGCCCCGTCGCCGCGGAAGCCGTGCTGCGCCATCCAGTACTGGTAGCCGTAGCCCTGCCGCCAGTCGATGTTGCCGGCCGGGTCGAGGTCGTTGTCGATGTGCTTGCGGGTCGCGAGCTCCACCCACCCCTGCGGCAGCAGCTGACGCTCCTGCCACCGACCCTTCTGGAGCAGCAGCTGGCCGAACCGCGCGAGGTCCTCGGTGCGCTGGTGCAGCCCGCTGAACCCGAGGGCGTTGCCGTGCTCGTCGGCGTCCCAGCGGCCGGGCTCGATGCCGAGCGGCTCGAGGAGGCGGGGACGCAGGTAGTCGAGCAGGAACTCGCCCGACCGCTCCTGCACCACAAGAGCGGCGAGGTAGGTGCAGGTGTTGTTGTAGGCGTGACGCGAACCGACCGGCTCCTCGGGCGGCAGCCGCATGAACCCCTTGGCGAGGTCGTGGGGCTCCACGGCCCAGGCCCGTTCGAGCGTGTCCTCCCGGTGTCCGGTGGACATGGAGAGCACGTCGTGGAGGGTGAGTGTGGCGACGACCGGGTCGGCGTCGGCGGGCACGTGATCGGGCAGGAGGTCGACGATGCGGTCCTCGAGAGCGACGAGACCCTCGGCCACCGCGAAGCCGACGGCGGTCGAGGTGAAGGACTTACTCAGCGAGTAGAGGAGGTGAACTCGATTGCGGGAGTAGGGATCCCACCACCCCTCGGCCGCGACCTGTCCGTGCCGCAGCACCATCAGGCTGTGCAGCTCCAGCCCTGACTGGTCCAGTGCGTCGAGCAGGGCGTGCAGGCCCGCGGCGGGGATGCCGACGTCGGCCGGAGCAGAACGTGGGAGCGCGAAGGTGTGGGTGGTGTCGGTGGTCGTCACCCGCACGAAACTACCGGGTGACGACCCCATCGTCACTACGATGGCCCGATGACGGATGCGGGACAGCTGAGGGTCGGGCACCGCGAGCGCGAGGCGACCATCGTGATCCTGCGCAGCGCCGCCACGGAGGGCCGACTGACCTCGGAGGAGCTCGCCGAGCGCACCACCAGCGCGCTTGCGGCGCGCACGTTCGACGATCTCGACGCGCTGGTCGCGGACCTCCCCGTGGTCCGGCCCTCGATCGAGCTAGGGCGGGCGTCGGCCCACGACCCGACCCTCGTCGGGTTGGACCCCGACCACCGCCGACAGTTCTCCGGGGGCATGTCGAGCCACGTCGAGCGCGGCGTCTGGTGGGTGCCGCCCTTCCTCGGCGTCAGCGCCGGGATGGGCTCGGTCAAGCTCGACTTCCTGCAGGCCATCTGCCCCCACCAGGTCGTCGACGTCGCCGTGTCGGGCGGCGTCGGGTCGATCGTCCTCATCCTCCCCGAGGGGTGGGGTGCCAACACCGACCAGGTCGGCAAGGGCCTCGGCAGCATGTCCAACCGGGTCGACCGCATCGCCCGGCCGGGGCACCCGTTGCTCGTGCTCCACGGCACGTCGGCGGTGGGCTCCATCACGGTGCGGCACGCCAGCTGGCGCGACGCGCGGCGGTTGCGCAAGGCCGAGCGAGCGGCGGTTCACGGCGCCGGCTCAGCGGGCCCGCGCCCCTCCCCCCAGGACGCCACGCCGCAGGACGCCCCACCGCCGAAAGCGCCTCCGCGGCGCTGAGGCGGCGTTTCTCGTCTGGGGGCTTGTGGGGTGTCAGTGGTCGGAGAGACGGTGGTCCCATGAGCCCCCGACCCGTCACCCCGCACCCGTCATCCCGTATGCCGCGCCCCGCCTCGAGCGGGACGCTCGCCCCGGTGCGGTGCGGCATCACCCCGCCCTACCTGCTCGAGCAGCTGGCCCTGGTCGACGAGCCGGAGGTCGCCGACGCGGCCCGGCGGGCGATCATCCAGGACCAGGGCATCCGCGACCGGCGGGAGGTGTTCACCGAGCGCGGTGGCGGCGACCACCGCGGTCTGCCGGGCGCCATGACGCAGGCCACCCTCAGGGGTCCGGCCCCTGCTGCCCCCTCCGCTCCCTCCGCTCCCCCGTCCGCCACGGGTGTGGGGGCCGTCGTGAAGCGGGCGATCCACGACGCCGGGCACACGACCACCCTGCCCGGCCCCCTCGTACGCAAGGAGGGCGCGCCGGCCACCAGTGACGTCGCGGCGACCGAGGCCTACGACGGGCTCGGCGCGACGTGGGGACTGCTGCACACGGCATACGGGCGGGACTCGCTCGACGGCAAGGGGCTGCTGCTGGTCGCGAGCGTCCACTACGACACCGGCTACGACAACGCCTTCTGGGACGGCACGCAGATGGTGTTCGGGGACGGCGACGGGGTCTACTTCAACCGTTTCACAGCCGCCGTCGACGTCATCGGGCACGAGCTCACCCACGGCATGACCCAGTTCACCGCCGGGCTGACCTACGTCGCGCAGCCCGGCGCCCTCAACGAGTCGGTGTCCGACTGCTTCGGCTCGATGGTCAAGCAGATGGTCCTCGGGCAGAGCGCCGCCGACGCCGACTGGTTGATCGGGCAGGGCCTGTTCACGAGCAAGGTGAACGGGGTCGCCCTGCGGTCGATGAAGGCGCCGGGCACCGCCTACGACGACCCGAAGCTCGGCAAGGACCCGCAGGCCGGCGACATGGACGGCTACCAGGACCTCCCCCACGACTCGCAGCACGACAACGGCGGCGTCCATACCAACTCCGGCATCCCGAACCGCGCCTTCTACCTCGCCGCGACCGGCATCGGCGGCACGAGCTGGGAGGGCGCCGGCCAGGTCTGGTACGACGTGCTCACCGGCGGCAAGATCGCCAAGGACGCGCAGTTCGCCGACTTCGCCCAGCTGACCATCGATGCCGCGACCGCGCGCTTCGGCGCGGGAAGCAGCCAGGTCACCGCCGTCCACGACGCGTGGACGACCGTCAAGGTGATCTGAGCGGGTGGGGGTTCGAGTGGCTGGGCACCAGACCGGCGGTGCCTCCCTCCAGCTTGTGAGGTGAGGCTGCCTGCGAGAGTAGGGACATGAACGACTACGCCACCCTCGACTGGTCCGTCGAGGACCGCATCCTCACCCTCACCCTCCAGCGCCCCGACCAGCTCAACGCGTTCACCGTGGAGATGGCCGACGAGCTCGTCGACGCCTACGGCCGGGCGTCGGGTGACGACGGCGTCGGGGCCGTCGTCGTCACCGGCGCGGGCCGCGCCTTCTGTGCCGGGATGGACCTCAACGAGGCGCGCGACGGCAACGTCTTCGGGCTGGACGAGTCGATGTCACCGACCCCGGCCGAGCTCGCCGAGCGTCTCGAGGACGAGGACGTGCTGCGCGGCGTGCGGGACACGGGGGGTCGGGTCTCGCTCGCGGTCTACGACTGCACGAAGCCGGTCATCGCCGCGATCAACGGCGCGGCCGTGGGGATCGGCACGACGATGACGCTGCCGATGGACGTCCGGCTCGCCTCGACGTCGGCGCGCATCGGGTTCGTCTTCGGGCGGCTCGGGATCGTGCCGGAGGCGGCCTCGTCGTGGTTCCTGCCCCGGATCGTCGGCATCTCGCGGGCGCTCGAGTGGACGTATGCCGCCGATGTCCTCACCTCCGAGCAGGCCCTCGAGGGTGGTCTCGTGCGTTCGGTGCACGCGCCCGACGAGCTGCTGCCCGCGGCATACGCGCTCGCGCACCGGTTCGTCGACGGCCACTCACCCGTCGGCATCGCCCTCACCCGGCAGCTGATGTGGCGCAACATGGCCGCCGCCCACCCGATGGCCGCGCACCAGTCCGACTCGCTCGCGATGTTCTGGACCGCGCAGGGCGACGGCAAGGAGGGGGTCGCGGCGTTCCTGGAGAAGCGGGCGGCCGACTTCACCGGCCACGCCTCAGACCTGCCGGACGTCTTCCCCGCCGCCTCCTCCACCTGACCCCACCCCGCTTCCGGCGCCAGATGCACCGAACCTGCCCGAAAATGCCCGATGATTCGGTGCATCCGGCGCAGGAAGCGGGGTCAGAAGCCGAGGCGCTGCATCTGCTTCGGGTCGCGCTGCCAGTCCTTGGCGACCTTGACGTGCAGGTCGAGGTAGACCTTCTGGCCGAGCAGCTCCTCGATCCCCGCGCGGGCGTTGGAGCCGACCTCCTTGAGCCGGGCGCCCGCCCGGCCGATGATGATCGCCTTCTGGCTCGAGCGCTCGACGAACACATTCACCCGCACGTCGAGCATCGGGTCGCCCTCGGGGCGGCCCTCGCGGGGCAGCATCTCCTCGACGACGACGGCGAGCGAGTGCGGCATCTCGTCGCGGACACCCTCGAGGGCGGCCTCGCGCACCAGCTCGGCGATCATCACGGCGTCGGGCTCGTCGGTCAGCACGCCATCCGGATAGAGCTGCGGGGAGGCGGGGAGATAGGAGGTGAGGACCGTCTTGACCACCTCGACCTGATCGCCGCGGGTCGCCGAGCAGGGCACGATCTCGTCCCACGCGCCGAGCTGGTCGATGGCGATGAGGTGCTCCGTCATCCGCCTGCGGTCGACCTTGTCGGACTTGGTCGCGAGCGCCACGACCGGCTTGCGCTTGGCGCGTTGCAGCTCGGCGAGCTCCTTGGCGATGTAGGCGTCGCCGGGGCCGATCTTCTGGTCGGCGGGGAGGCAGAAGCCGATGACGTCGACCTCGAGCAGCGTCTCGCGCACGAGGTGGTTGAGCCGCTCGCCCAGCAGGGTGCGGGGCCGGTGCAGGCCCGGGGTGTCGACGAGGATCAGCTGCGAGTGCGCGGTCGTCGTGATGCCGCGGATCGTGTGCCGCGTCGTCTGCGGCTTGGACGAGGTGATGGCGACCTTGTGCCCCACGAGGGCGTTGGTCAGGGTCGACTTGCCGGCATTGGGGCGCCCGACGAGGCAGGCGAACCCCGCCCGGTATGCCGGCTCGCTCGCATCGCTCCCGTCGGTGTCAGCGCTCTCGGGCATGTTCCTTCTCCTTCGCGTTGCTGTGCCGCTCGTTGCTCGGCCTCGCGTTGCCCTGCCTCGCGTTGCCCTGCGCCTCGGCGTCCTCGTCGGGCTCCGGCTCCACCCGCTGCACGATGACCGACGCGAGCCGGTGCCGGCGACCCGCCATCTTCTCGGCGGTGAGCGCGAGACCGGCGACCACGGCATACGAGCCGGGGATGGGGACGCGGCCGATCGCCTTGGAGAGCAGGCCCCCCACCGTATCGACCTCCTCCTCGTCGATCTCGACGTCGAAGAGGTCGGCGAGGTCGTCGATGTCCATCGACGCGGGGACGCGGGTCCGACCGTCGTCGAGCTCCTCGACCCCGGGCGGCTCGCGGTCGTGCTCGTCGGCGATCTCCCCGACGATCTCCTCGAGGATGTCCTCGATGGTGACGATGCCCGCAGTGCCGCCGTATTCGTCGAGGACGACGGCGAAGTGGCTCTGGTCGCGCTGCATCTCGCGCAGCAGGTCGTCGACGGGCTTGCTCTCGGGGACGAACTGCATGGGTCGCATCACCAGCCCGACGCTCGTCGTCACCGCGTCGGGGTCGGAGTTGGTGCGCCGCACGACGTCCTTGAAGTAGAGCAGGCCCTGCACGTCGTCGCTGTCGTCGCCGACGACGGGGATCCGCGAGAACCCCGAGCGGATGAACAGCGACATGCCCTGACGCAGGTTCTTGTCGTGGCGAATCGTCACCATGTCGGTGCGCGGGACCATCACCTCGCGCGAGAGGGTGTCACCGAGCTCGAAGACGGAGTGGATCATCTCGCGTTCGTCCTCCTCGATGACGGAGGAGTCGCGCGCCTGGTCGAGCAGGTCGCGCAGCTCGGCCTCGGTCTGGAAGGGGCCGTCGCGGTAGCCCCTCCCCGGTGTCACCGCGTTGCCGAACACGACGAGGACCCGCGCCACCGGGCCGAGCACCTTGCGCAGCCCGACCGCGAAGGGCGCCGCCCACAGCGCCACGGTGTCGTAGTGCTGCCGGCCGAGGGTGCGGGGCGAGACCCCGGTCAGGACGAACGAGACGATCGCCATGATGGCGATCGAGATGATGAGGCCGGTGGTGGTGTTCTTGACCAGCTCGAGCACGGAGACGGTAATGAGGACGGCGCTGGCCGCCTCGGCGACGACCCGCAGGAAGGTCAGCACCGCGAGGTATGCCGGGGAGTCGTCGATGACGACCAGCAGCGAGGTCGCCCCGCTGCGGCCGTCGTCGTAGAGCTCTCGGGCCCGGGAGTGCGACATCCGGAAGATCGCCGCCTCGCACGCAGACAGGCTGAACGCGATGACGACGGCGACGAGCGCGAACGCCACCATCTGGGGGATCACGGGGCTCTCCTAGGACGCGGGTCGGCCGCGGGTGGCCAGGAAGGTCAGCAGGAGCTGGCGCTGCAGCTCGAACATCTCGCGTTCCTCGTCAGGTTCCTCGTGGTCGAACCCGAGCAGGTGGAGGATGCCGTGCGTCGTGAGCAGCAGGAGCTCCTCCTCGGTGGCGTGACCGGCCTCGAGGGCCTGCTTCGCGGCCACCGTCGGGCACAGCACGATGTCGCCGAGCATGCCCTCGTCGGGTTCGGCGTCGTCCTGCCCAGGACGCAGCTCGTCCATCGGGAAGCTCATGACATCGGTGGGGCCGGACAGGTCCATCCACTGCACGTGCAACGTCTCCATGGCCGCCTCGTCGACGAGGGTGATGCACAGGTCGGCCTGCGGGTGGACCTTCAGCTGGCCCATCACATACCGGGCCAGGGCGACGAGCTCGAGCTCGTCGGTGACGACGTCGGTCTCGTTGAGGACGTCGATGCTCACGTCGTGCCCGTCCGCCGTCCCGGTCGGACGTCGTGGCCGCGCAGCCGCTCGGTCGCGGCCTCGCTGCGCTCGTAGGCGTCGACGATCGCCCCGACGAGCCGGTGCCGCACGACGTCCTGCGAGGTCAGCTCCGCGAAGTGGACGTCGTCGACGTCCTGGAGGATCCCCCGCACCTGGCGGAGGCCCGACGTCGTGCCGCCGGGCAGGTCGACCTGGGTGACGTCACCGGTGACAACCATCTTGGAGCCGAACCCGAGCCGGGTGAGGAACATCTTCATCTGCTCCGCCGAGGTGTTCTGGGCCTCGTCGAGGATGATGAAGGCGTCGTTGAGGGAGCGGCCGCGCATGTAGGCCAGCGGCGCCACCTCGATCGTGCCGGAGGCCATCAGCCGGGCGATGCTCTCCGGGTCGACCATGTCGTGGAGGGCGTCGTAGAGCGGTCGCAGGTAGGGGTCGATCTTGTCGTTGAGCGTGCCGGGCAGGAACCCGAGCCGCTCACCCGCCTCGACGGCCGGCCGGGTGAGGATGATCCGGTTGACCTGCTTGGCCTGCAGGGCCGCGACCGCCTTGGCCATCGCGAGGTAGGTCTTCCCGGTGCCGGCCGGGCCGATGCCGAAGACGATGGTGTGCTCGTCGATCGCGTCGACATAGAGCTTCTGGTTGAGCGTCTTGGGGCGGATCGTGCGGCCGCGGTTGCTGACGATGTTCATCGTCAGGACGTCGGCGGGACGCTCCCGGGTCTGGCTGCGGAGCATCCCGATGGAGCGCTCGACCGCGTCACGGTTGAGCGGCTGCCCGGCCTCGATGATCAGCAGCTGCTCGTCCACGAGGCGCTCGACCAGCGCCACGTCCGCGCTCTCTCCGCGCAGGGACAGCTGGTTGCCCCGCACGTGGACGTCGAGCTGCGGGAAGGCGCCCTCCATGGTGCGCAGCAGCTCATCACGGGGCCCGAGGAGGGCGACCATCGAGACCGATGGCGGGATGGTGATGGAGTGGGTGGCGTGGGTGGTCGGTCCGGCCGCGGACACGTCCCTCTCGAGGGGACCGTCGGACAGCGAGGACGAGGGGCGTTCGGCTTCTGTCATGTTGGGCCAGAGTCTACGGCGCAGGGGTGACAGGGGCGATGCCATATGGTCCGGCGCTGTGCTGCGGCCACTGCTGAAGCGGGCGTCAGCCGGGCGGCCAGCCGAGGTCACGGCCGCCGAGGAGGTGCAGGTGCGCGTGATAGACGCTCTGGCCCGCCTGGGAACCGGTGTTGGCGACGAGGCGGTAGCCCTTGTCCAGCTCCTCCTCCTCGGCGATCGACCCGGCGAGGGCGACGACGTCAGCCAGCTCCCCGGCATACTCGGCCAGCTCGAAGAGGTTGGCGACGTGCCGCCGCGGGATGACCAGGATGTGGGTCGGGGCCTGGGGGTTGATGTCGCGGAAGGCCAGCGAGAGTCCCGTCTCGCGGACGACGTCGGCCGCCATCTCGCCCTCGAGGATCCTGCAGAAGAGGCACATCGGCGCGATCATGCCGTCACCCTAGTTCCGGGTGGTCCACCGGAGGCGTCAGCGCCAGCGCCCGGCCGCGTTGAGGACGGCGAGCGCGGCGGGTCCGGCGCTGCTGGAGCGGAGCACCTCGGCGCCGAGCCGCACGACGCGGGCGCCGGCCTCCCCGAGGGCGTGCAGCTCCTCCGGCGTGATACCGCCCTCGGGTCCCACGACGAGGACGACGTCCCCCGAGACAGGGAGATCGAGGCCCACCAACGGCGTTGTCGCGTCCTCGTGCAGGACCAGCGCCAGCGCGGCGGCGGAGACGCGGGCGCGGACACCCGGCATACGCTCCAGGGGCTCGACGACCGGTATGCGTGCGCGTCGCGCCTGCTTCGCCGCGGCGGCCACCACGGCGACCCACCTCTGTCGGCCCTTGTCGGCCTTGTCGGCCCGCCACTGGACGATGCTGCGGGAGGCCTGCCACGGGACCACGACATCGACCCCGAGCTCGGTCGCAGCCTCGACGGCCTGCTCGTCCCGGTCGCCCTTGGCCAGCGCCTGGACCAAGACGAAACGCGGGCTCGGCTCGGGGACGGTGTCGACGTGCGCGAGCCGGACGGAGAGCCGGGTCGGTTCCACTGACACGATCTCTCCCGTGCCGCGTCGGCCGGCCCCGTCGCTGACCAGCACCTGCTCGCCGACCGCGAGCCTGACCACCTGCACCGCATGTCGCGCCTCGGCGCCCGTCACGACGACGACGTCACCTGCGGCGGCTTGCCCCCACTCGGCAGGCGTCACGAGGAAAAGGCGCTGGGTCACGTCCCCATCCTGCCCGTATGCCGCGTGCCAGCCACAACGTCCGCACCGAAGGGACACCGGACTCACGTCGGCGCGGACGTCAGGGGTTGGACCGTCAGCGACCCTTGAACGCGTCCTTGATCTTGCCGATGAAGCCCTTCTCGAGCGGCGCCAGCCGGCCCTCGGGACGCTCCTCGCCGCGCATCGTCGCGAGCTGCCGCAGCAGCTCCTCCTGCTCGTCGGTGAGCTTCGTCGGCGTCTGGACGTTGAGGTGCACGATGAGGTCGCCGCGCCCGGAGCCGCGCAGGTGCGTCACGCCGAGCGAACGCATCATCGTCGTGTCGCCGGCCTGGGCGCCGCCGTCGATGAAGAGGTCCTTCATCCCGTCGAAGGTGCTGAGCTTGATCTGGGTCCCGAGGGCGGCGGCCGTCATGGGCACCTCGAGGGTGACATGGAGGTCGTCGCCGCGGCGCACGTAGGTCTCGTGCGGGCGGACCGCGATCTCGACGTAGAGGTCGCCGGCCGGTCCGGCGCCGGGCCCGACCTCGCCCTCGGACGCGAGCTGGATGCGGGTGCCGGTGTCGACACCCGCGGGCACGCGGATCTTCAGCGTCCGGCGGGTGCGCACCCGGCCCTGTCCCGAGCACTCGAAGCACGGGTTCGTGATGTTGGCGCCGAAGCCTTGGCAGGCGGCGCAGGGCCGGCTCGTGACGACCTGCCCGAGGAAGGACCGCTGGACCGACTGCACCTCGCCCCGACCGTTGCAGATCGAGCAGGTGGTGGTGCCGGTGCCGGGCTGCGCGCCGTCGCCGTGGCAGGTGCCGCAGGCCAGGGCGGTGTCGATGGTCAGCTCCTCGTCGGCACCGAAGACGGCCTCCGAGAGGTCGATGTCCAGCCGGATGAGCGCGTCCTGGCCGCGTTGCTGCCGGGACCGCGGGCCGCGCTGGGCCGGCTGACCGCCGAAGAAGGCGTCCATGACGTCGCTGAAGGAGAAGCCCTGTCCGTAGGCCGCTCCGCCGGCGCCGGCGGCGGCATACGGGTCGGCACCCATGTCGTAGGCCTGCTTCTTGTCCGCGTCGGAGAGCACGTCGTAGGCCTGGGAGAGGCGCTTGAACTTCTCCTCGGCATCGGCGCCCGGATTGACGTCCGGGTGCAGCTGCCGGGCGAGCTTGCGGTAGCCCCGCTTGATCTCCTCCGGGGTCGCGTCGCGGGAGACACCGAGGTCCTGGTAGTAGTCGTTCAACCTGAGATTCCTTGTCCTACAGTGATTTTGGTATGCGTCCGACGGTCATTTTGGTGTGCGGCCAACAGTCATTTCGGTATGCGGTGTGGAGCCCGAGCGGTCGTCACGGCTCCAGCAGGTGGGAGACGTAGCGAGCGACGGCCCGGACCGACGCCATCGTCGTGGGGTAGTCCATGCGGGTGGGGCCGAGCACCCCGAGACCGGCGACGACCTCGCTGCCGGCGGCGTAGCCCGTGGAGACGACCGAGGTCGAGCTCAGGCCGATATGAGCATTCTCCCTCCCGATGCGCACGGCCACCGCATCGTGGTCCTCGCCGAGGGTACTCAGCAGCGTGAGCAGCACGACGTGCTCCTCCAGCGCCTCGAGGACGGGGCCGATGGTGAGCGGGAAGTCCGTGCCGAACCGGGCCAGGTTGGCCGTGCCCGCAAGCACGACCCGCTCCTCGCGCTCCTCGACCAACGCGTCGTCGAGCGCGCCCACGACGAGTCGCACGAGGTCGCGGGCGTCGAGCTCGAAGCGCTCGGCCAGCGACCGCAGCCGCACGGCAGCCTCGGAGAACGGGCGCCCACCCAGCTCCTCGTTGAGGCCCGCACGCAGCTGGGTGACCGCGGCCTCGCCGCTCTCGGAGGTGAGGTCGAGGTGCGACTCCACCACCCGCTGCTCGACGCGGCCGGTGTTGACGATGAGGACGACCATCAGCCGGCCCTGCCCGATCGGAACGAGCTCGATATGACGAACGGTGGATCGGGTGAGTGAGGGGTACTGCATCACGGCGACCTGCCGGGTGATCATCGACAGCAGCCGCACGGTGCGGTCGACGACGTCGTCGAGGTCGACGGCCCCCTCGAGGAAACGGCTGATCGCGGTCTTCTCGGCGGCGCTCATCGGCTTGACGGCGCTCAACCGGTCGACGAACAGCCGGTAGCCCGCGTCCGTGGGCACCCGTCCCGCCGACGTGTGCGGCGCGTGGATGAGCCCCTCCTCCTCGAGGAGGGCCATGTCGTTGCGCACGGTCGCGGCGGACACCCCGAGGTGGTGGCGCTCGACGAGCGCCTTCGAGCCGACCGGCTCGGAGGTCTGCACATAGTCCTGGACGATCGCCCGGAGGACAGCCAGCCGGCGTTCTTCGCTCATCCCGCCACCTCCGTCATCTCGTCGCAATCCGGCACTTGGCACTCGACACGCGTGAGTGCCAAGTCTACGACGTCTCGGCCACCGGCGGGTCGCGTCCTTCCCCGGACGCGCTCGGCCTAGCCTCGCCGGGTGACTCCTCCCGACCGTTACGGCCCCGACGTGCTCCAGGGAGACTGGCGCGCGCCGAAGGGCGGGCGCGCCACCGAGGTCGCGGCCGAGGCCGGGCTCGTGGTCGAGGACGTCGAGACGGGGTGGTGCGGTGCGGTCGTCCGTGTCGAGAAGGCCGGCGGGATGCACGTCGTCCACCTCGAGGACCGTCGGGGACGCACCAAGGCCTTCCGGCTCGGGCCGGGCTTCCTGCAGGGCGGGCGGCCGGTCATCCTCACGCCTCCGGTCCTGGCCGCGCGGGCCCGGCTCGAGGCCGCTCGCGCCGAGACGTCGCGCACGGCGAGTGGGTCCACAGCGGTGGCCGGCGCCCGCGCCAAGGTGGCGAGCGGCAGCCGGATCTTCGTCGAGGGGCGGCACGACGCCGAGCTCGTCGAGAAGGTCTGGGGCGACGACCTGCGCGTCGAGGGAGTGGTCGTCGAGATGCTCGACGGAGTCGACGACCTCACGGCGGCCATCGCGGACTTCGCGCCGGGGCCCGGACGGCGGATGGGCGTCCTGGTCGACCACCTCGTCCCGGGGACGAAGGAGGCCCGCATCGTGGACGCCGCCCGCCGGGCCCCGGCGGCTCGACACCACGTGCTCGTGCTCGGCCACCCCTACGTCGACGTCTGGCAGTCGGTGCGCCCCGAGCGGCTCGGCTGGCGCGAGTGGCCGGTGATCCCGCGCGGCACGTCGTGGAAGCACGGCATCTGCGCCGAGCTCGGCTGGGCGCACGCCGACCAGGCCGACATCGCGCGGGCGTGGAAGCAGATCCTCGGGACGGTGCGGGGGTATGCCGACCTGGAGCCGAGCCTGCTCGCCAGCGTCGAGGAGCTCATCGACTTCGTGACCGCCCCCGCCTGAGACCGCCCCGCCGAAGCCCTCAATACCGCCTTGTTGCTTCCGGGTGGCCCGTTTCGGGCGTCCGAGGCCCCCATTCGGGCACACCGGAAGCAAGAAGCGGAGGGGTGGGGGTGAGGGGGTGGGGGCTCAGAGTCAGGGGGGACCCTGAGTGGGCCCTGACTTGTGCTCCTGCCGCCCCTGAACTCCGGCCCCGCACGGAACGGCTGCTCCCACGCGGCGTCCACACTGGTGACCATCCCCACCACGGAAGCAGGCAGATCAGTCATGACCACCCAGCCCTATCCCGGCTCGCAGCCACCCGTCGCCACCGGCGAGGAGAAGACGCTCAGCATCGCCGCCCACCTGTCGGCGATCGTCGCCGCGATCGTCACGGCCGGGTGGTTGAGCTTCCTCGGGCCGCTCATCATCTGGGCGGTCTACCGGAAGCGGAGCCCGCTCGTGCGTCAGGCCGCCGCCGGCGCGTTCAACTTCAATGTCGGCCTCTGGGTGATGAACGTCGTCGCCTGGATCTGCCTCTTCACGGTGATCCTCTCGCCGATCGCGGTCATCCTCTTCGTCATCGCCAACGTCGGCATGATCGTCTGGCACCTCGTCGCGGCCATCCGCGCCAGCCAGGGCCGCGCCTACAACTACCCGTTCCAGATCAAGATCCTCAGCTGACCGGACGCCTCCCCAGGCGGGGCTGCGTCAGAGCGCCAACAGGCGTCGGACGACGGTGTCGGCGAGCAACCGACCCGTGCGAGTCAGCCGGATCCGCCTCTCCTGCAACGCCGCCGGGCCATGCACGAGTTCGTCGGCGATGAGCCCGGCCACCGCCTTCCGGCCCTCCGGCCGAAGACCGCCGATCTCGAGGCCGTCGACGAGGCGGACGCCGAGCAGCAGCCACTCGTCATATCGCTGGTCGTCCGTGAGGAGCTCGCGTGCGGCCGCCGGCGAGGTGTGGGCGGCCAGGCGGGCGGCATACGCGGTGGGGTGCTTGACGTTCCACCAGCGCACACCACCGACGTGGCTGTGGGCGCCGGGCCCCATCCCCCACCAGTCGCCCCCGGCCCAGTAACCCTCGTTGTGACGGCAACGGAAACGCGGGTCCCTGGCCCAGTTGCTGACCTCGTACCAGCCGTAGCCGGCCGCGGTGAGCAGCTCGTCGGCCAGTTCGTACTTCGTCGCCTCGTCGTCGTCCTCCGGCGCCGGCACGAGACCGCGGCGCACCTGCGCGGCGAGCTTGGTGCCGTCCTCGACGACGAGCGCGTAGCCCGAGACGTGGTCGGGCTCGAGCGCGACGACCGCGTCGAGGCTGCGCCGCCAGTCGTCGAGCGACTCCCCCGGCGTCCCGTAGATGAGGTCGAGACTGACCTCGAGCCCCGCCTCGCGCGCCCACCCCACCGCCCGCGCGACGTTGTCGGGGTCATGGGTCCGTTCGAGGACCCGCAGCACGTGGGGCACGGCGCTCTGCATCCCGATGCTGACCCGCGTGAAACCACCGGTAGCCAGCTGTGCCAACGCTGTTCGAGTGACGGAGTCCGGGTTGGCCTCGGTGGTGACCTCGGCGCCAGGAGCCAGACCCCACTGATCCCGTATGCCGTGCAGCACCGCCACGAGGTCGGCCGGCGGCAGCATCGTCGGGGTGCCGCCCCCGACGAAGACCGTGTCGACCCGTGGCGCCCGGTCACCGAGGACGGCGGCCGCGAGGTCGAGCTCGATCAGCGCCGCCTGCGCGAAGGTGGCCGTGCTCGTGCCGGGAAGCGTGCCGTCGCCGACCTCACTGAGGGTGTAGGTGTTGAAGTCGCAGTAGCCGCAGCGCACGGAGCAGAACGGCACATGGACGTAGACGCCGAACGGCCGCGTCCCGAGGGTCGCGAGCGCCTCGTCGGGGAGGCGACCCGACGCGGGGGCGGGGTCGCCGTCGGGGAGGGCGCTCGGCATACGGGCCATTCTCCCCTGCCGAGGTCAGTCGCGGGACGTCCGGCGGGTCAGCCCGTGTGGGTGAGGACCCCGTAGCGCTCGCGGGTGCGCAGCGCCCACCGGCTGGCCGGGACGTTGAGCGCCGCGGCGACCACGACGATCGCCCCCATGACGAACCAGCCCGG
>NZ_JANXRJ010000182.1 GCF_025353065.1 Lapillicoccus sp. | reverse complement strand
CCCGCCCCGAGCGCGGGCACGCGCGGCCTCCGTGGACCCCGTCGTCAGCCGGGTCAGGGCCCGGCGGGGGCCGGCGTCCCGGTCGCCAGGGCGATGCGCACCGCCGCGACGTATGCCGTCACCTGGGTCCTGGCCGACGGCTCCCCGCTCGTCTCGATGACCTCGGTATTGCTCATCGTGTCTCCCCCGCCGTCGTCAACAGCTCCTCCATCGTCGCGGTGAAGGTCCGCCACGTCTTGCCCTCGAGCTCGAGCTGGGCGCGGCCCTGGGCGTTGATGCCGTAGTACTTGCGGTGCGGACCCTCCTCGCTCGGCACGACGTAGGACGTCAGGGCGCCGGCGTTGAACAGCCGCCGCAGGGTGCCGTAGACCGATGCGTCACCGACGTCGTCGAGGCCGGCCGCCCGCAACCGCCGGACGACGTCGTAGCCGTAGCCGTCCTCGTCCGCGACCACGGCCAGCACCGCCATGTCGAGCACTCCCTTGACCAGCTGTGTGGTCTCCACCAACGCCTTCTCGCGCACGGACGACTGCCGTGCACTGGACTCTACTACGGAATCCGCAGTAGTGCGCAGCACGCGTCGACGGCGCCCAAATCCGCTGAGGGGTTCGGGTCAGAGGTTGATCATGTGACCGGCGATTCCCTCGATGGCTTCCTTCATCGCCTCGCCGAGGGTCGGGTGCGCGAAGATGTTGCGGGCCACCTCGTCGGCGGTGAGATCCCACTTCTGGGCCAGGGTGAGTGCGGGGAGGAGCTCGGTGACCTCAGGCCCGATCAGGTGGGCACCGAGGATCTCGTTGTGCTCCGCGTCGGCGACGATCTTGACGAAGCCGACCCCCTCGGCCATGCCACGGGCTTTTCCGTTGGCGGAGAAGGGGAAGCTCGCGACCTTCACGTCGTAGCCCTTCTCCTTCGCCTGCGCCTCGGAGTAGCCGAAGGACGCGATCTGCGGCTGGCAGAACGTCGCTCGCGGGATCATGTCGAAGTTGATCTCGACCGTCTCGGCGCCGCTGATGGTCTCGGCGGCGACGACACCCATCGCCTCGGCCGTGTGGGCGAGCATGAGCTTGCCCGTGACGTCGCCGACGGCAAACACGTTGGGGACGTTGGTCCGGCCTCGCGCATCGACCGCGATCGCGCCGCGATCGGTGAGCTGCACGCCGGCGGCCTCGAGGCCGTAGCCCTCGACCCGGGGGGCGAAGCCGATGGCCTGCATGACCTTGTCGGCCTCGAGGACCTGCCGGTCGCCCCCGGCGGCGGGGCTGACGGTGACCAGGACCTTGTCGCCGGTGTCCTCGATGGTCTCGACCTTGGTCGAGAGCAGGACCGTGACCCCGAGCTTCTTGTACTGCTTGAACAGCTCCTTGGAGACGTCGACGTCCTCGGTCGGCACCATCCGGTCGAGGAACTCGACGATCGTCACCTCGACGCCGAAGTTCTTCAGGACGTAGGCGAACTCGACGCCGATCGCCCCCGAGCCCGCGATGATGATCGACGACGGGAGCTGGTCGGTGAGGATCTGCTCCTCGTAGGTCACGACGCGCTCCGACAGCGAGGTGCCCGGGATGAGCCGGGTCTGCGCGCCGGTCGCGATGATGAGGGCGTCGAAGGTCAGCGACCGGGTCGACCCGTCCTTGAGCGCGACGTCCATCCCCGTCGGGCCGGTGATCGTCCCCCAGCCGTCGATCTCGGTGATCGCGTTCTTCTTCATCAGGAAGTGGACGCCCTTGGCGCTGGCATCGGCGACCTTGCGGCTGCGGGCGTGGGTCGGGCCGAAGGCCATCGTCGCGTCGCCCTCGATGCCGAACGTCTTCTTCTCGTGCGTGATGATGTGCGCGATCTCGGCGTTGCGCAGGAGCGCCTTGCTGGGGATGCACCCGACGTTGAGGCAGACGCCACCCCAGTACTTCTCCTCCACGACCGCGACGGTCTTGCCGAGCTGGGCCGCGCGGATCGCCGCCACGTATCCACCGGGTCCGGCACCGAGCACGACGAGATCGAAATCAGCCATGCCCTCCACCCTAGGGGGGCGCCGCCGCGCCAACATCACAGGTCGGCCACTCCGGCGAACCGCTCCCGCAATTCGGGGCCGGACGGGAGTACGTTGCGCTGCGGACGGTCGCACCGCCGCGACCCGGCACCGGAGAGGTCCCACGATGTCCCCAAGCGCCAACCCCTACCGGCCCGGCAGGCCCGCGGCCCACGAGGCTCCCCCGGCCAACACCGGCCTGCTCGTCGTGGCCGGCGTGCTCCTCGCGATCCCCGTCGTCGCGCTCCTCCTCGTCAACACCTACGCGAGGAAGGAGCCGACGCTCGGCGGCTTCCCCTTCTTCATCTGGTACCAGTTCCTCTGGGTCTTCCTCTGCTCCGGCTTCACGTATGCCGCGTACCGCATCGTCCTCATCGCCCGGCCCCACGTGCCGATGACCGAGGACGGGACGGCCTACCTCGACGGGCCCTCCCCCACACCGACGCTGGAGAAGGAGGGTGACCGATGAACACCGGCATCAACGTCGTCGCGCTGATCGTCCTGATCGTGCTCTTCGCCGTCGTGGCCGTGATGGGCTTCCTCGCCTCCCGATGGAGGCGTCCGACCAGCATGGAGAGCCTCGACGAGTGGGGCCTCGGTGGCCGCAGCTTCGGCACCTGGGTGACGTGGTTCCTGCTGGGAGGTGACCTCTACACAGCATACACCTTCGTGGCGGTGCCGGCGGCGATGTTCAGCGCCGGCGCGGTCAGCGGCTTCTTCGCGGTGCCCTACACGATCGTGCTCTACCCGATCATCTTCGTCTTCATGTCGCGGCTGTGGTCGGTCAGCCACCGGCACGGTTACGTCACGCCGGCCGACTTCGTCGCGGGCCGGCACGGCTCTCGCGGGCTGTCGCTGGCGATCGCGGTCACCGGTTTCGTCGCGACGATGCCCTACATCGCGCTGCAGCTCGTCGG
>NZ_JANXRJ010000340.1 GCF_025353065.1 Lapillicoccus sp. | reverse complement strand
CGACCTCAGCGCCAGACCACGACCTCGGCTGCTGGGGCGGGTGGCCTCGGCCGGGCCGGCGCGTTGGTGGCGTCAGTCCTTCGGGCCGCCGGCGACGTAGATGACCTGGCCGCTGACGAAGCCGGCCTCGTCGCTGGTCAGGAAGGAGACCGTCGCCGCGATGTCCTCGGGCTGACCGACCCGCTGGACGGGGATCTCCTTGGCCGAGAACGCGATGAAGTCGTCGAAGGGCACGCCGATGCGCTCGGCCGTCGCCTTGGTCATCTCGGTCTGGATGAACCCGGGGGCGATCGCGTTGGCCGTCACCCCGAACCTGCCGAGCTCGATGGCGAGGGTCTTGGTGAAGCCCTGGATGCCGGCCTTCGCGGCCGAGTAGTTGACCTGCCCGCGGTTGCCGAGAGCGGACGTCGAGGAGAGGTTGACGATGCGGCCGAACTTCTCCTGCGTCATGTACGCCTGGGCCGCCTTGGTCATCAGGAACGCACCGCGCAGGTGGACCCCCATCACCGAGTCCCAGTCCTCCTCCGTCATCTTGAAGATGAGGTTGTCGCGGGTGATGCCGGCGTTGTTGATCAGGATCGTCGGCGCGCCCAGCTCGTCGGCGACCCGCGTCACGGCAGCAGCGACCTGATCGGCCTTCGAGACGTCGACCCCGACGGCGATGGCCTTGCCTCCCGCGGCGGTGATGGCGTCGACGGTCTCGGCGCAGGCGGCCTCGTCGAGGTCGAGGACCGCGACCGCGTGCCCGTCCGCCGCGAGGCGCTTCGCGGTGGCGGCGCCGATGCCGCGGGCGGCTCCGGTGACGATCGCGGTGCGGGGGGTGGTGGCCATGGGGGTGCTCCTCGTCTAGGGGGACTGCAGGGGGTCGGGGCTCGGACCGGTGGGCCGGCATACCGGCTGGGCCGTCGGCGTCAATCTTACTGAGCGCTTGCTTACCTCCTCACCAGGAGGGAGGTCGGCCCGGTCACACCCAACTCCCCGGTCACCCCTTACCCCTTGAGGCGGGTCATCCCCTCCTGGGCGACCGTGGCGATCAGCGCGCCGTCGGAGGAGAACATCTGCCCGGTCGACAGCCCTCGGCCGCCCTGGGCCGTGGGGGACCGTTCGGTGTAGAGCACCCACTCGTCGGCCCGACCGGGACGGTGGAACCACATCGCGTGGTCGAGGCTGGCGACGCGCAGGCGTGGGTCGGACCACGCGAGCCCGTGCCGGCGCAGGATCGGCTCGAGCAGGGAGTAGTCGGAGGCGTAGGCGAGGACGGCCGCATGAAGGAGCGGGTCGTCCGGCAGGGGCCCGATCGCCTTGAGCCAGACGCTCTGCTGGGGCGCGAGCTGGCGGCCGGGGCGGACGTGGATCTGTCCCTCCACGTGGCGCAGGTCGATCGGGCGGTCCCGGGCGAAGTGGCGGGTCCGGGGGTCGTCCACGGTCCGGGCGACCTCGGCGAGCGAGGGCAGCGACTCCGGGTCGGGCGCGGCGGGCATCGCGTCCTGGTGCTCGAGACCGTCGGACTGGGACTGGAAGGAGGTGATCATCGACAGGATCGGCTTGCCGTACTGGATCGCGTGGACCCGCCGGGTGGAGAAGGAGTTGCCGTCTCGGATGTTCTCGACGGCGAAGCGGATCGGGTGGCTGTCGTCCCCCGCGCGGACGAAGTAGCCGTGGAGCGAGTGGATGTGGCGGGGGGTGTCGCCGACGCCCTCGACCGTGCGACCGGCCGCGATGACCGACTGGGCGAGCACCTGGCCGCCGAAGACCCTGCCGTGGTGCTGCTTCTGGCTCTGGCCCACGAAGACGGCCGCCGAGGACAGGCCGAGGTCCGTCTCCGCATCGCCCGCCGCGCCCTTGACGCTGATGTGGGCGGACCCCAGCGGCTGGAGGTCGAGGACCTCCAGCAGCTCGATCAGGGCCGGCAGGCTCGGGGCGGCGGCGGGGTCGGGCCGGGTGTCGGGGGAGGCCGGGTCGGTGAGGTCATCGGTCACCCCCGGACCCTACCGAGTCGCCCTCGGCAGGGTGGCGGTCGAGGGGCGAGGGTGGCGGTCGAGGGGGGCAGGCAGGAGTGGACGGTTCGGGGTCAGGCGACGAGGGAGGCCCGCGCGGCCGGGCGCACCGGACCCTCGACCGCGGTCCGCCAGGCCCGGGCGAGACCGTCGACAGCCCCGACGAGCACCTCCGCCTCGAGGGCGAACGGGATGCGGACGCACGACTCGAGCCCGCCGCCCACGCCGAACGCGCTCCCGGGGGCGAGCCGGATCCCGAGGGGCAGCGCCGCATCGCAGAGCGCGGTGGAGCGGGGGGCCGGCAGCTCGCACCACAGGCTGAGGCCGCCGGGCGGCACGGAGAAGCGCCAGTCGGGCAGTCGGTCGTGCAGGGCGCCGACGAGGGCGTCCCGTGAGCGGCGCAGCTGCGCACGGCGGTGCTCGAGCACGGCGCCCTGGCGGTCGAGCAGCGTTGCCAGCACGAGCTGCTCGAGCACCGGGACGCCGAGGTCGAGAGACAGCCGGGCCTGCTGCAGCCGCGGGACGTCGGGCAGGGGGGCCCGCACCCAGCCGACGCGGAGCCCGCCCCAGAAGGTCTTGCTCGCGCTGCCCAGGGTGATGACCCGGTCGTCGAAGGTGGCCAGGGGCCGGGGCATCGCGACGTCCTCGATGTCGATCAGCAGCTCGGCCGGCGTCTCGTCGACGATGGCCACGGCAGCCTGCCGGCGGAGGGCCCTGCCGACGAGGCCGCGGGTGTCCTCGTCGACGAGGATGCCGGTGGGGTTCTGGAAGTCAGGGATGAGATAGGCGAGCCGGGCGGCGCTCTGGCGCAGCGCGAGCTCGAGCGCGTGGGGGTCGAGGCCCGACGGGTCGAGCGGCAGCCCTACCGTCCGCGCCCCCGAGTCACGCACGGCCGCGATCGCGTTCGGATAGGTCGGGGACTCCATCAGCACGCGGTCTCCGGGCCCGATGAGACCCCGCAGCGCGAGGGACAGGCCGGCGAGCGCACCCGTCGTCAGGATGATCTGGTCGGGGTCGGTCGGCAGCCCCCGCGTGGCGTATCGCGCGGCGACCCGCTCGCGCACCTGCGCGAGGCCGAAGGGGTGGTAGCCGGATCCCCCGACGTGGTGGGCCAGGCCGGCGACGGCCTCCTCGAAGACCTCGACCATCCCGGGCGGGGCCGACGGGGCGGCGAGGCTGAGGTCGACGACCTCGCCGAGACCGTCGGACGGATACAGCGGCCCGCCGGACGACGGTTCCCCGGGGACGGTCACGACGCTGCCGGAGCCACGACGTGAGGCGAGGTAACCGCGGTCACGCAGCACGGCATACGCCCCGGCGACGGTGGTCCGGCTCACCCCGAGCGCGGCAGTGAGGTCGCGTTCGCTGGGCAGCCGGGTGCCGTCGAGGATGCGGCCGTCGGCGACGAGACGGCGCAGGCCCTCCGCGATGCCCTGGTATGCCGGGAGTCCGGGTCGGGCGGCCGGCGTCGTCGCCCGCAGCAGGTCGGCGACGCGGCGGGAGGAGATCGCGACGGGAGCCATGCAGGCCACTCAACCACAAGTGGCTATGGATCCACAGGCCAATCGTCTGACAGGGTGGAGGTATGGCCCTCGCCCGCACCGACCTCGTCCCGATGACCCCGCGCCAGCAGCTGCGCGCCGGCCGGCTCCCTCGGCGCCTCGCCCAGCTGGCAGTCGGGCTGTCGCTCTACGGCTTCTCGATGGCGATGATGGTCCGCAGCCAGCTCGGGCTGGCGCCATGGGACGTCCTGCACATCGGCCTCGCCGCGCGGCTCCCGCTGACCTTCGGCGAGGTGACGATCGTCGTCGGGGCGCTCGTCCTCGTGCTGTGGGCGCCGCTGCGGCAGTGGCCGGGCCTCGGCACGATCGCCAATGTCGTCGTGATCGGCGTGGTCAGCGACCTTGGCCTGGCGCTGCTGTCCCAGCCGACCTCGATGCTGAACCGTGCCCTCCTCCTGCTCGGCGGCATCCTCCTCAACGGCATCGCCGGCGGCCTCTACATCGGGAGCCAGCTCGGCCCCGGCCCCCGTGACGGGCTGATGACCGGCGTCGCGCGCCGCACGGGCTGGAGCATTCGCCTCGTCCGCACCGGCATCGAGGTGACGGTGCTCGGCGTCGGGTGGGCGCTCGGAGGTGTCGTCGGCGTCGGGACGATCGCCTACGCGGCGCTGATCGGCCCCATCGTCCAGCTCGTGCTGCCCCTGGTGACGGTCGCGCTGCCTCAGCCCACGCTGGCCAGCGCGAACGGGAGCACGACCTCGGCCCCCGCCTGACGCAGGGCCCGCGCGGCGATCGTCATCGTCCAGCGGGAGTCGACGAGGTCGTCGACGAGCAGGATCGGGCCGGCGGACTGCGCGACCGCCCGCGCGAGCTCCGGGGAGACGACGAGCCGCTCCCACACGCCCGCGAGACGGAACGCGCTGTTGCCCCCGGCGCCGCCGGACGGACCTCCCCGGGCGAGGTCGAGGGCACCGAGCACGGGGAGCCTCCCGATCTCGCCGAGCCCGTGGGCGACGGAGAGCGACAGTCGAGGCCGCGATCGCGAGGGGATGGCGACGATGCCGGTCGGGCGCTGGTCCCAGCCCCAGTCGCGCAGCACCCCCACGCAGGCCTCGAGCAGCTCACGCGGCGCCTCGGCCCGCCTCGGTCCGGGCCCCGCGGTCTCACGTGACTCGGGCGGCTCGGGCGGCTCGGGCGGCTCGGGCGGCTCGGCCCACGGGTCGCTGTCCTCCGTCGCGACCGCGGCCCCTTCCTCGGTGCGCAGCAGGTCGCGCAGCCGCTGACCCCACCCGAGATCGGTGAGTCGCGCGAGGACCCGCCCCGAGGCCATCGCCTCGTCGGCCGAGATCTTGCCCGACACCGGCACGCCGAGCCGGCCCATCCCGCTCGGCCACTGGGCGCGGGGGTCGAGCTGCACCCCGACCTTGCGGAGGCGTTCGCGGGTGGCGAAGACGGCGGCGTCCGGGATCGCGTCGTCGACCCAGGGCCCGGCGCAGCGGTCGCAGCGCCCGCAGGGAGCGGCGGTCTCGTCGTCCAGGGCGCGCTGGAGGAACTCCATCCGGCAGCCGTCGCCGCGCTCGTAGTCGACCATCAGCTGCTGCTCGCGGTCGCGTGCCTCGGTGACCCGGGCATACCTCTGCGTGTCGTAGGTCCACGGCTGGCCGGTGCTCGTCCAGCCGCCGCTCACCCGGGAGACGGCGCCGTCGACGTCGAGGACCTTGAGCAACAGCTCGAGCCGGGTGCGTCGGACGTCGACGATCGACTCCAGTGCCACCGTCGACAGCGGCTTGCCCGACGAAGCGAGCGCGGTGAGCACGGCGTCGGCCTGCTCCTGGCGGGGCATCGAGGCGGAGGCGAAGTAGCGCCAGATGTCGCGGTCCTCGGGACCGGGCATGAGCAGGACATCGGCGCTCGCAGTGGCGCGCCCGGCGCGGCCCACCTGCTGGTAGTAGGCCACGGGGGAGGAGGGCGCGCCGAGGTGGAGGACGAAGCCGAGGTCGGGCTTGTCGAAGCCCATGCCGAGCGCGCTGGTCGCGACGAGCGCCTTGACCCGGTTGTCGCGCAGCGCCTCCTCGAGGCTTTCGCGGTCGGCGGGGTCGGTGCGGCCGGTGTAGGAGCGGACCTCGTGGCCGGCCTCGCGCAGGGTCGCCGCGACGTCGTCGGCCGCCGAGACGGTGAGGGTGTAGATGATGCCGCTGCCCGGCAGGTCGGCGAGGTGGGCAACGAGCCACGCCACCCGCTGCTCTGGGGCGGCGAGGGGCAGGACCCCCAGCCGCAGGGAGTCGCGGGCGAGCCCGCCGCGCAGCGTGAGCACCTCGTGGCCGCCCGCGCCGAGCTGCTCGGCGACGTCGGTGACCACCCGCGCGTTGGCGGTCGCGGTCGTCGCGAGGACGGGGGTGTCGGTGGGCAGGGTCGCCAGCAGGTCGCGGATCCGGCGGTAGTCCGGGCGGAAGTCGTGCCCCCAGTCGCTGACGCAGTGCGCCTCGTCGACCACGAGCAGGCCGCAGCGGCGGGCGAGGTCGGGCAGCTGCTCCTCGCGGAACCGCGGGTTGTTGAGGCGCTCGGGGCTGACGAGGAGGACGTCGACCTCGTCGGCGGCCAGGGCGGCCGAGACCTCGCCCCACTCCTGGGCGTTGGCGGAGTTCATCGTCATGGCTCGGATGCCGGCCCGTCCGGCGGCCCCGATCTGGTCGCGCATGAGGGCGAGCAGCGGCGAGATGATGATCGTTGGACCGGCACCCGCGGCCCGGCGCAGCGCGGTCGAGACGAAGTAGACCGCCGACTTGCCCCACCCGGTGCGCTGCACGACGAGCACCCGCTGCCGTCCGCCGACGAGGGCCTCGACCGCCTCGAGCTGGCCGTCGCGGAAGTCGACGTCGTCGCGGCCGACGAGCCGGCGCAGGGCGACGCGGGCGTCGGTCGCGAGGGTGGCCGAGGTCGGGGGAGAGCTCATGCGCCCACGGTATGCCGTGTGGCCGACACCCCCCGTCGGTCATCCACAGGGGGCGCACTCTCGGGCATACCCCCGTCCGTCTGCCGTTCCCCTTTTGCCGCCCACCCGCCCTGCCGGCTGAGGTCGTGGT
>NZ_JANXRJ010000284.1 GCF_025353065.1 Lapillicoccus sp. | reverse complement strand
CCGGCGGCGAGCACCGGCGCGGTCATCCCGCGGCGTTTGCAGTCGCGCAGCAGGTCCGCCCACGACTCCGAGGACTCGCGGTGCCCGTCGGCCAGGGCGATCAACTCTTTCGTGCCGTCGGCCCGGACCCCGATCATCACGAGCAGGCACACCTTTTCCTGGCTCAGGCGGACCTTGAGGTGGATCCCGTCGACCCACACGTACACGTAGTCGGTGTTGGCCAGTGACCGGGCTCCGAACGCGGCGGCCTCGTCCTGCCACTGGGTCGTCAGGCGGGTGATCGTGGGGCCCGACAGGCCGGCCTTCGAGCCGAGGAACTGCTCGAGCGCGGGGCCGAAGTCGTTGCTGGACAGGCCATGCAGGTACAGCAGCGGCAGGACCTCCGCGACCCGGGGGGACTTGCGCGCCCACGCGGGCAGGATCGAAGAGGAGAACCGGGCCCGGGCCCCGGTGGTCTCGTCGATGCGTCGGTCGTTGACCCGTGGCGCTTTGACGGGGACCGCACCCGCGGCCGTGGTCACCTCCCGGGCGGCGTGGTACCCGTTGCGCACGACCAACCGGCGGCCGTGCTCGTCGACCTGGTCGGCGAACGCGTCGACGTAGGCGGCGACCTCGGCCTGCAACGCGGCCGCGAGCATCGCCCGCGCTCCGCCGCGGACCAGCTCGTCGAGAAACGACCCCCCGACCCCGGCTGACGTGGGGGCGGTGACGTCGTTGGTCTCGTTCTTCTCGTGGACTATCGTGAACATGGGCGTACCTTCCCGAACCAGCGCGCCAACGCCGGTCCTGATCAGACTTCTATGGGCTTCAGATCATCCTCGGGAAGGTGCGCTCCTTCACGCCCACCCGCCGACGACCATCCACAGGTTCTGATCATTGCTCTTCGTCCCTTCGCCATCAGGCCAGTCGGGGATGGGTTGCCTGGGTAGATCGTCGTACCAGTCCAATTCGCCGTAGGGGGTGAATCCTGCAGCCTTCGCCAGCGCCGTCGTGTACCACTCCTGCAGGTCAACCATGAACGGGACGAAGTCCCTCACAGCCGCGCACCCGCGGGCGCTGCGGACGATCTTCGTCGCCAACATCTCTTGTTCCGGACCGTTCATAAACGGCAATCAGGTCCGCGGCCATGCGAAGCACGGTCTCCTGACGCTCTCCCTCGCTCTTTCGCACCAGGGTCTCGCCGTCGCGTCGGATGATCTCCACCGCTCTCTGATCGGCAGCCCGAAAGACCTCGGCCGAGTTGCGGGACAGGGCCGATGACCGAACTACCCGAGACGTCGTGCAACTCATCCCACGAGTTTTTTAACGCCAGGATGGTGTGCTGGGCATTGTCGACGAGGGCTGGTTCCAGGCCGGGGGTGATGCGGGCCAACTGCTGGCCGTGAGGAGGCAGGCGAGGGGAGCGAGAGCGTGCTTTCGTCTGATTGGACTGGTGGGGCACGGTCATGATGTCGACCTTCACCCCGTGCGCGCCGGTCCAGGACCCCGGCAGGTTCGAGTCCTTATTGACGAAGCCGGCCGCCTCCAAGGTGGAGGTCAATTCTGGATCCGCTTCGAGCAGTTCGGTGTTGATAGCGAGATCACTGTCGGTGGTGCGATTGATCCCGGTCTCGGGTACGTCTCCGGTGTGGACGTACACGGCCTGAGCCCCGACGAGAATCACGGCGCCGGCCTGAGCCCCGAGAGCGTCGAGGGCGTCGAGCAGCACCGAACGGGCAGCGGCATACTCGGGGTCGATGACGCTCATCGGCCCGAGCGAACGGTCTGGTCATTGGCGGCGATCGCCTCGAGCAGCTGTTCGGCTTCGTCGACGAACCGGCCTCCGAGTGTGAGCAGGTCCGCCAGAACCCGGGCTCGTGGCGCGAGCCGGAGGTACCCATCCAGGACTTCAGCAGTTGTGAGGACCGCATCGTCCTGGGGTCGGGCCAGGACGACGTTGGCCGTCGACCTCGTCGCCGCCCGCAGATCCAGCCGTTCAGCCAGCCCTGCCGCGTCGGCGCAATAGAGGCATGCCAGTTTAAGGGGTGTCACCGAGAGGATGCCCTGCGGCAGCAGCCGCCGAGCGGCTACAGACCCGGTGGCCGTCAGTCGCCCATCGAACGGTCCAGGTCTTGCAGGCGACGTCAGCTCCTGGAGCTGATTCAGGATCCCGGCCAGGCCCCGTGGTGCGAGCAGCCAGCTCACGTCGCGGTTGGAGCGGACG
>NZ_JANXRJ010000222.1 GCF_025353065.1 Lapillicoccus sp. | reverse complement strand
CGCGCTGCAGCTCGTCGGCATCCAGGCCGTCCTCGAGGTAGCCGGCGTCGGCGGTGGCGGCAACGCCTTCGCCGCCGACGCGCCGCTGTTCGTCGCGTTCATCATCCTCGCGATCTACACCTACACCTCGGGCCTGCGGGCGCCGGCGATCATCGCGTTCGCCAAGGACATCCTCATCTACCTCGTCATCATCGTCGCGGTGATCTACCTGCCGTCGAAGTTCGGCGGCTGGGCCCACATCTTCGACGTCGCCCAGGCCAAGGGCGACGCCTCGGTCGCGGCGGCCAAGACGAGCGGGAAGCCTGCGGCTTTCACCTTCCTACCCGGCGGCCAGCAGTACTGGGCCTATGCCTCGCTCGCACTCGGCTCGGCGATGGCGCTCTTCATGTATCCCCACTCGATCACCGCGACGTTGTCCTCCAAGAGCCGCAACACGATCCGCCGCAACGCGGCGATCCTCCCGGCATACTCCTTCGTGCTCGGCCTCCTCGCGCTCCTCGGGTGGATCGCCATCGCGGCCGGCACCAAGCCGATCGGGCTCAACGGCAAGGCCAACCCGCAGCTGATCATCCCGCAGCTGTTCGAGGACTCCTTCCCGGCGTGGTTCGCGGGAGTCGCGTTCGCGGCCATCGCGATCGGCGCCCTCGTGCCGGCGGCCATCATGTCCATCGCGGCGGCCAACACCTTCACGCGCAACATCTACAAGGAGTGGATCAAGCCGGACGCGACCCCCAAGCAGGAGGCCGAGGTCTCCAAGATCGCGTCCCTCGTCGTCAAGGCGTTCGCCCTCGTCTTCGTCCTCACGATGGACAAGCAGAACGCCATCAACCTTCAGCTCTTGGGCGGCATCTGGATCCTCCAGACGTTCCCGTCGATCGTCTTCAGCCTCTACACACGGTGGTTCCACCGCTGGGGGCTGCTGCTCGGCTGGGCGGTCGGGATGATCTACGGCACGGTCAAGGCCTATGGCGTCGCCAGTGCGGCGACCCCGCACTTCGGTAGCTCGCTCGCGGCGATCGAGGGATGGGGGAACCTGGGCTACATCGCCGTCACCGCCTTCGTCCTCAACGTCGTCGTCTCCGTGGTCGCGACGCTCGTGCTGCGCGCGGTGGACGCACCGGCCGGCACCGACGTGACCATCCCCGCCGACTACTTCGCCGACGAGGGTGACCCGAGGGTGGTCAGGCTGCCGGCGACCCCGGCGGAATCCACCCCGAGCCCCTGAAGCCCTGAAGCCGCTCACGCACTAGCGTGGTCGGATGGCATCCACGACCAGGGCGGGAGCAACCACGCCCATCTCCGGCTCGTCCGTCGAGTCCAACGGCCTCAACGTCATCGCCGAGGGTGAACGCCGCGGGACGCCGCGGGTGCTGTTCTGGCCGTGGTTCGCGTCGAACATCTCGGTGCTGGCCATCCCCTACGGCGCCTACGTCCTCGGCTTCGGCCTGAGCTTCTGGCAGGCCGTTGGCGCCTCCGTGGTCGGCATCGTCCTGTCCTTCCTGCTCTGCGGGTTCGTCTCGCTCGCCGGCAAGCGCGGGTCGGCGCCGACGATGGTCGTCTCGCGGGCATCGTTCGGCATCAACGGGAACCGGTTGCCGTCGTTCGTCTCGTGGCTGCTCACTGTCGGCTGGGAGACCGTCCTCGTCGTCCTCGCCACCCTGGCCAGCGCGACGGTGTTCGAGCGGCTGGGCTGGGGCGGCGGCACGCTCACCAAGGTCATCGCCCTCGTCGTGGTGGTGGCGATCACGGTCACCGCAGGGATCTTCGGCTTCACCCTCATCATGCGGCTCCAGACGTGGATCACCGTCGCCACCGCCGTGCTGACCGTCGTCTACATCGTCCTCGCCAGCAGCCACATCTCCTGGTCCACGGTCTCGGCCCGCCCCGGCGCCGGCCTGCCCGAGGTCATCGGCGCCACCGTCCTGCTGATCACCGCCCTCGGGCTGGGCTGGGTCAACTGCGCCGCCGACTACTCGCGCTACCTGCCGCGCGACGCCTCGAGCGCAGGTGTCGTGTGGTGGACGACGGTCGCCGCATCGATCGGTCCGGTCGTCCTGGTGGTGTTCGGGCTGCTCCTCACCGGGTCCGACGCGGCACTCTCGACGGCCGTGCAGAGCGACCCGATCGGCGCGCTCACGACGATCCTGCCGACCTGGTTCCTGCTGCCCTTCGCGCTCGTCGCGGTCCTCGGGCTGGTCGGCGGCATCATCCTCGACATCTACTCCTCCGGCCTCTCCCTGCTCAGCCTCGGCCTGCGGGTCACCCGTCCGGTCGCCGCGATGATCGACGGGGCCCTGATGACGGTCGGCGCGGTCGTCGTCGTCTTCTTCGCGAGCAACTTCGTCGGTCCCTTCCAGGGCTTCCTCATCACCATGGGCGTGCCGATCGCCGCGTGGTGCGGCATCTTCCTCGGCGACCTCACCCTGCGCCGCCGGGCCTACGCCGACACCGCCCTCTACGACTCCCGCGGGCGCTACGGCTCGGTGCGCTGGTCGGCCGTCGTCCTCATGGTCGTCGGGACCGCGATCGGCTGGGGCCTGGTCGTCAACACCTTCGCCGACTGGCTCTCCTGGCAGGGCTACCTGCTCGGCCCGTTCGGAGGCAAGCAGGGCACCTGGGCCTACGCGAGCCTCGGGGTCCTCATCGCCCTGGCTGTCGGCTACCTCGGCACGATCCTGCTCACCCGCAACGACATTCGCCGCCAGGAGGATGCCGAGGGCGCGCTGGCGACGTCGACCCGCACGGGCTCTGCATGATCGCCGATGCTGACCACACGACCTGCGACGCGCTGGTCGCCATCGACGTGCAGCACGTCTTCGCCGACCCCGGCTCGCCCTGGGGATCCCCCATGTATGCCGCCGCCCGGCCCGAGATCCTCACTCGCGTCGCGGCATACGGCGACCGGGCCGTGCTCACCCGCTTCGTGGCGCCGACGCAGCCCACCGGCGCCTGGCGGGCCTACTACGACCAGTGGCCGTTTGCGCTCGTCGCTCCGGACGACCCGCTCTACACCCTCGTCCCCGAGCTGGAGGGGCGAGCCACCCTCGACCTCGAGACGTTCGGCAAGTGGGGGCCGGAGCTCGCGGCGGCCCTCGGCGACGCCCGCTCGGTCGAGGTCATCGGGCTGGCGACCGACTGCTGCGTCATCTCGACCGTCCTCGCGATGGCCGATGCCGGGCTCGCCGTCACCGTGCCCGCCGCAGCCTGCGGGGGCTCGACGCCCGAGAACCACGAGCGCGCCCTGGCCCTGATGGAGCTCTACGCCCCGCTCGTCACCGTCGTCGGGCCGTAGACCGGCCTTGCTGCAGACACCGCCTCCTGGGTGTGCGAGCCGGGGTGACATGAGCGGCTCCGTCCTGTAACTTACAACTTCATGACAAGTCGGTTCGCCACCATCGCGCACGACCTGCGTGAGCGGATCGCCCTCGGCGAGTTCGGCGGCGTGGGGGCGATGGACTCCGAGGCCCAGCTCTGTGCCCGGTATGCCGTGTCGCGCCCGACCGTCCGCAGGGCCCTCGAGGTGCTGCGCGAGGAGGGACTCGTCGAGTCCCGCCACGGCGCCGGGTGGTTCGTGACCGGCTCCGCCTTCCACCAGCGCCTCGCCATCGGGACCTTCCGGCACGCGACCTCGGCCGTCACCGACGCCGGGAAGTCCATCCAGCGCCGCGTCGTCGAGTTCGGCTTCCGCAGCGCCCCGCTCTCCCTGGCCACGGCGCTCGGCACGGAGGAGGGCGCCGACCTGCTCCACTCGCGATCCGTCAGAACCGTCGACGGTGAGGGGCTCGATGTCGTCCGCGAGTGGGTGCCGATGGCCCACGCCGGCGCGATCAGCCGCGACGCCGCCGCCGCGCCCGGCATCTGGGAGACCCTCAGCCGCCAGGGTCGGCGCATCGTCACCGTCCGCCAGACGGTCACCGCCGGACTCGCCAGCGACTCCGATGCGGAGCTGCTCGGTGTCGCGGTCGGCGACCCGCTGCTCCTCGTGCGCCGCATCGCGACCGGGGCCGACGGCATACCGATCGCGCTGTCCGACCACCGTTACCTGGCCCAGCGTTTCGCGCTCGAGGTCGAGTTCAACTCCGGACCGGCGACCGCCGCGTCCGAGACCCCCGGCCTGCGCAGCGTCCCCGCGCCGGCCACACCGAAGGAGCACACCGCATGAAGGTCCTTGTCACCGGTGGAGCCGGGTTTATCGGCTCCAACTTCGTCCTGCGCATCCGCGAGACCCGACCGGACTGGCAGCTCACCGTCATCGACGCGCTGACCTACGCCGGCAACCGCGACTCGCTCGCCACCGTGGAGGGCGACATCACCTTTGTCGAGGGCTCCATCGCCGACGCGGCGCTCGTCGACCGGCTCGTGGCCGGCACCGACCTCGTCGTCCACTTCGCCGCCGAGTCGCACAACGACAACAGCCTCGACGACCCGTGGCCGTTCATGGAGTCGAACATCATCGGGACCTATTGCCTGCTGGAAGCAGTTCGCAGGCACGACAAGCGAATTCATCACATCTCGACGGACGAGGTCTACGGTGACCTGGAGCTCGACGACCCGAACCGCTTCACCGAGACGACGCCGGTCAACCCCAGCTCGCCCTACTCCGCGTCCAAGGCGAGCGCCGACCTCCTCGTCCGCGCGTGGATCCGGTCCTTCGGGCTCAAGGCGACCCTCTCGAACTGCTCCAACAACTACGGCCCACGTCAGCACGTCGAGAAGTTCATCCCGCGCCAGATCACCGGCATCCTCGAGGACGTCAAGCCGAAGCTCTACGGCGCCGGGGCCAACGTGCGCGACTGGATCCACGTCGACGACCACAACGATGCCGTCGTCGCGATCATCGAGGGGGGCCGGCTCGGCGAGACTTATCTCATCGGCGCCGACGGGGAGCAGAACAACAGCCAGATCATCGCGTTGCTCCTCGAGCTGATGGGCAAGCCGGCCGACTGGTTCGAGCACGTCAACGACCGCCCGGGCCACGACATGCGATATGCCATCGACTCGAGCAAGCTACGCGCAGAGACGGGTTGGACCCCGAAGTACCAGGACATCCGCGCCGGCCTCACCCAGACCATCGAGTGGTACCGCGACAACGAGGCCTGGTGGAAGGGGGCGAAGGCCGCGACCGAGAAGACCTACGAGCGCCTCGGCCGCTGACCCCTCCCCCCTTCCGCCCCACCCCTTCGGCGGCCTGCGACACTGAGCCCGTGACCGTGGAGCGCGCCACCCCCATCGACGAGTGGCCCGCAGCAGCAGCGCTGCTCGGTCTCTTCCCACCCGGGACGGTGCAGGATCCGAACGGCACGCTCGTCGTGGGTGGGGTCCGGCTGGACGTCGTCGCCGAACGGTTCGGCACCCCGGCCATCATCGTCGCCGAGGACGCGCTGCGGCAGCGCGCCCGCGACTACCTCGCGGCCTTCCGCGGCCGCTGGCCGAGGAGCGACGTCGCCTTCGCCTCCAAGGCCTTCCCGTGCACCGCCGTCCAGCGCGTGCTCGCCGAGGAGGGCCTCCACCTCGACGTGGCCGGGGGCGGCGAGATCGTCAGCGCGATGGCGGCCGGTGCCGACCCGGCACGGCTGGTGCTGCACGGCAACGCCAAGACCACCGAGGAGATCGAGCTCGCGGTCGGTCAGGGCATCGGACTCGTCGTCGTCGACAACCACGACGACATCGACCGGCTCGAGCTCATCGTGCCGCCCGGGCGGGTCCAGGACTGCCTCGTGCGCGTCATCCCCGGCGTCGCCGCCACCACGCACGCGTCGCAGGCGACCGGGCACACGGGCTCGAAGTTCGGCCTCCTCCCCGCGGAGGCGGCGCGCGCCATCATCCGGATCGAGCACAGCCCCCGGTTGCGGATGGCCGGACTGCACACCCACGTCGGCTCGCAGCTGCTCGACGTCGACGAACTCGCTGCGGCGGTTGCGCCCGTCGCAGCACTCGGTCACTTCGAGGTCTACGACCTCGGTGGCGGGCTCGGCGCGCGCTACACGTATGCCGAGCAAGCACCGACGCTCGACGCCTACGCCGAGGCCCTGGTCGGGCAGGCCCGGGTCCTGCTGCCCGCGGAGGCGCGCCTCATCGTCGAGCCCGGTCGCAGCATGGTCGCCGCAGCGGCGTGCACGCTCTACCGCGTCACCACGATCAAGCGCGGCGTCGTCACGCACGTCGCGGTCGACGGCGGGATGGGCGACAACCTCGAGGTCTCACTGACGGGCCAGCGCTTCGAAGCCACGATCGCGGACCGGGTCGGTGGCGGCCAGCCGGTCGCCCTCGTGGGGCGACACTGCGAATCGGGCGACCAGCTCATCGACTCGGTCCCGCTACGGGACGCCGCGGTCGGCGACCTCCTGGCCGTCCCCGTGACCGGGGCCTACTGCTACACGATGTCCAACCAGTACAACGGTGCTCGCCGCGTGCCGGTCGTCTTCGTCCGGGGCGGCGAGGCCCGGCTCGTCGTCCGCCGTGACACCTGGGACGACCTGCTCTCCCGCGACGTCGGCTGACCGCTCCCCCCGACCTGTTGAGGGTTGGGGGTTCGGGGCGGGTCGGCCACGTCAGGAAAGGGGTTGGGCGCGAAGGGTCTGCCAGATCTGGCGGGCGGCAGGGGCGGCGGCACTACCGCCGGTGCCGGCCTGCGAGATCATCACCACCACGGCATACCGCGGGTCGGTGACCGGGCCGTAGGAGGCGAACCAGCTGGTCGCCTGCTTGCCGAAGACCTCACCCGAGCCGGTCTTGCCCGCGAGGGGGTATGCCGCCTGGGGCCACCCCGCGAACACGCCCGACGCGGTGCCCTGCGTGATCACCCCCTGGAGTGCGGTGTCCAGGAACGCCTTGACCCCTGGCTGCAGACCGACCGACCCGACCCTGACCGGCGCGATCGGGATGCGGTCGGTGCCGTCCTGGTCCTGCGTGGCGGCCGCGACCTGCGGCGTCCAGAGCGTCCCGCCGTTGGCGACCGCGGCATACACACGGGCCAGCTGCAGTGGCGTGACGAGCACGTCGCCCTGGCCGATGGCGAAGTTCGCGGCGTCGCCGGCGCGGTACTGGAATCCTGTCGTGCAGCTCTCGACCGCCAACGCCTTGAGGTAGGTGGCCCGGCCGGGGTCACTGGCGGCGACCTCGGGGTAGCCGGTCTGCGCGCGCCGGCACAGGGTGACCTTGGACTCCTCCCACGTGCTGCGCTTCCAGGTGCGGTCGGGGATGCGACCTGCGGTCTCCCCGGGGACGTCGATCCCGGTGAGGTGCCCGAGACCGAACGAGTCTGCCGACGCCACAAAGGGATCGGCGGCGTCCGAGGCTGCCGACAGGCCGCCCTGGGCCAGCCAGGACTGGTAGGCGAAGCGATACCAGATCGTGTCGCAGGAAACCTCGATGTTGCGGGCGAGGGTGAGCGGCCCGAAGGATCGCGACTCGTAGTTGTGGAACACGCGGTCACCGACCAGGACGGATCCTGCGCAGTCGTAGGTGCCACCGAGATCGACCCCAGAGGCGGCCGCGGCGTCGACCGAGACGACCTTGAACGTCGACGCCGGGGGCATCGCCCCGCCGGTGACCCGGGACACGAGCGGGGTGCCGGCGGCGGGATCGGTGAGGCTGGCGAGGGCATGCTGCGTGATGCCCCCGGTCCACACCGCGGGGTCGTAGGTGGGATAGCTCGCCGCGGCGACCACCGCGCCGGTCCGGACGTCGAGGACGACGGCAGCCCCGGAGTCGGCGGCGAATCCGGTGCTGCGCGAGGTCGCAACCGCCTGCGCCAGGGCTTGCTCCGCGCTGGCCTGCACCGGTGCGGCGATGTGAGTGACCACGTCGCGGCCCGCCACCGGGCTGGTCCCCGACACGCGTCTCGTGACGGCGCCGCGTGGGTCGACCGCGACCGTCGTGCTCCCGTGGATGCCGCGCAGGACGCTGTCGTACTGCTCCTCCAACCCGGCCCGGCCGACCGACTCCGTGTCGGTCACCGCACCCCCGCTCGCGGCGACCTCGGCGGCGTCGGCCGGACCGACGTAGCCGAGGAGGTGGGCGGCATTGACCCCGTCGGGCGACGGGAAGCTGCGCCGCGAGGTCGGGAGGACGCCGACACCGGGATTGAGCTCAGGGCGTTCGAGCAGGGTCAGGGCCCGACGGGGGTCGACGCCGTCGAGCACCGGGATGGGCTGGTAGGCCGATCCGGCGAAGCATCGTGGGATGGGCGGCGCACCTGGTGATCCGCAGGGAAACGTCCTGTCCCACAACGGTCCTGAGGCTACGCCGAGCTCTGCGGCGACCCTGTCCACGAGCGCGCGGCCACCGTCGCGCGCCGCGAGGAGCGTCCGTCGTTCGATGGTCACCGAGAGCGTGGCGGTGTTGGCGACGAGCGGTCGGCCCGTGGCGTCGAGGATGCGACCACGCACCGCGGCCTGGACGACGGTGCGCGTGCCGAGCGCGGCGCCGGCTCGCGCATAGTCGGACTGCTGCACCACCTGCACCTGTCCGAGGCGGCCGAGCAGGAGCGCGAAGAGCGAGACGACGAGGGCGCCCATGACCCACACCCGGGGGTGCCGACCGCCACGGTGCCCCACCACCCGGCCCCGAGCTTGCCGCGTGCTCACGCGAGGCGCCGTTGCACGAGGGCGCGGTCGACGGCGATGCAGACGGGGAGCAGCAGCACCCCGGCGACGACGGTGGCGGCGGCGCGGGACAGCGCCGCCGCAGGGTCGACCACGCCGTCGCCGACGACCGCGAAGACGAGCCGGCCCGCCCCCACGACGAGGGCGGCGACGGCGAGGGATCCCAGCGGCGCCAACGGCCCCCGGTTGCCGGGGTGATGGAACGCACCGGCGGCCGCGCCCGCCGCGGCATACAGCAGGGCGGTCGCTCCGAGGGGTGAGCCACCGGGCGGCACGAGGTCGACGACCCACCCCGCGGCCAGCCCGAGCAGCGCGCCGTGCAGCGGGCCGCGCAGGACGGCCGAGGCCGCGACGAGGACGAGGACGAGGTCGGGGACCCAGCCGGCGGGAACCCCGAGGCGCGGCAGGATCGTCGCCGCGGCGAGTGCGCCGATGACCACCCCTGCGGCGCGCAGGAGCCCGAGCAGCGTGGGCCGTGGCATCAGGGGACGGCCTTGGCTGCAGCCGGCGACCGGGGCGAGTCCCGCGGCCCGCCGAGCAGCACGGCGACCACGTCGAGGCGCCCGGGGTCGACGGCAGGACGGATGACCGCGGTCGCTGTGAGCTGACCACGCTGCGGGTCGACAGAGGCAACGCGGCCGACGACCAAGCCTGCTGCGTATGGCCGCTCACCGACACTACCGAGCGTCGTGACGAGGTCGCCGACCGCGATGTGCCCCTGGTCGACGAGGATGAGCGACAGCATGCCGCGAGGGCGGGGCGGCGCGTCGGGAGGCGTCGTGGCGCTCACCGCGCCCATCGACCCCGCGCCCATCGACCTCGCGCCACCGACGCGCACCCCGACGGTGAGGTCGGCGCCGCCGAGGACCCGGACGTCGCTCGACCATGGACCGACGCTGACCACCCGGCCGACGAGACCGTCGGCCGCGACGACCGCGAGGCCGGGCTCGACCCCGTCGCGCGACCCGACGTCGAGGGTCACGGCGCGCGCCCCCGAGGCCATGGTCGTCGAGGCGATGACGCGGGCCGCCAGGGCGCCCGGCTGGTGCCCTGCCGGCGATGACAGCAGCAGACCGAGCCGGGCGGCCTCCGCCAGCGACGCCCGATCGTGCGCGAGCTCGGTGTGCAGCAGGACGTTGTCCTTCTCGAGCCGAGTCGTCCCGGTCGGGTCTCCCCCGGCGAGGACCCGCTGTGCCGGGCCGGCGGCGACCGCGCCGGCGGCCCGCAGCCGCATCGGGACGACCGACCCGCCGAGGTCGAGGAGCACCATCAGCAGGGTCAGCCCGATCCCGACCACGAGGATGCGGCGGCGGACGACCGGGGTCACGCTGCAGGCCCGGTCATCGGCGCCGCATCCCGTCGACGAGGACGCGCTCGAGCGCCGAGAACTCCTCGACGCAGCGCCCCGCACCGAGCGCGACCGAGCGCAACGGGTCGTCGGCGACCCGGACCGGCACACCGAGCTCGTGCCGCAGCCGCTCGTCGAGGCCGCGCAGCAGCGCCCCGCCCCCGGTGAGGGTCACCCCTCGGTCGAGGATGTCACCGGCCAGCTCGGGCGGGCAGACGTCGAGTGTCGTGCGGACCAGCTCGACGATCTGGACGACCGGGGTCTCGATGGCGCGCCGGACCTCCTGCGAGGAGATCGTCACCGTCTTGGGCAGCCCCGTCACGAGGTCGCGGCCGCGGATCCGGGTCGTCAGCTCCTCGAAGAGCGGGAAGGCCGAGCCCACGTCGGTCTTGATGTCCTCGGCGCTGCGCTCCCCCAGCAGCAACGAGTAGTCGCTCTTGACGTAGGCGATCACCGCCTCGTCGATCTCGTCACCGCCGATGCGCATCGAGCGCGAGGAGACGATCCCTCCCAGGCTGATGACCGCGACGTCGGTCGTCCCGCCGCCGATGTCGACGACCATCGACGCGGCGGTGTCGTCGACCGGCAGCCCGGCCCCGATGGCCGCTGCCATCGGCTCCTCGATGATGTAGACGCGCCGGGCCCCGCAGCGGGTGGCGGCGTCCTCGAGGGCGCGGCGCTCGACGCCGGTGACCTCGCTCGGCACGCACACGACCATCCGGGGGCGCACCAGTCGTGAGGGCCGCACCCGGTCGATGAACCAGCGCAGCATCTGCTCGGTGAGATCGGCGTCGGAGATGACGCCGTCCCGGAGCGGCCGCACGGCGCGGACCGAGCCGGGCGTGCGTCCGATCATCTCCTTGGCCCGCATGCCGGCTGCGACGAGGTGCCCCGTCGCCACCTCGACCGCGACCACGGACGGCTCGTCCAGCACGACCCCCCGGCCGCGTTCGTAGACCAGCGTGTTGGCCGTCCCGAGGTCGACCGCGAGGTCTCGCCCGAGCATCGGCCATGAGGTCATGGACGGGATTGTCCGGCCGGAGAAGCCGGACCCCCAGCCCATCCGGGGCGTGTCGCGCAAAGTGGGACCAGTGTTGCAGGAGTGGCGATTGGGACGCCTCGTCCGGTGTCGAGGTGCCATCCGTCCGTAGTCCCGGCCACCGACGTCCGGCCCTGGGTGGAATCGTCGTGGTCCCGACCTGGACGATCGCACCCATGCGTATTCGACGGGCCTCTGACCAGCGCCGCAGGGTCAGGTATGCCGCAGGGCTGCCCGGATGGCCAGTGCCAGCCGGTCCTGCTCGCCCTCGGACACCCGCTCGGCCTCCGGGAGGCCGAGCAGGGCGAAGACGCGCGGGCCGCGTAGCTCCGGCGCGAGGTCGGCAGCGCGGGGGACGACGTGGAGGTGGACGTGGCCGAACCCCTCGGCCTCGGCGAACTGCATCACGTAGGTCTTCACGCAGCCCGTAACCGACGCGAGCGCGCGGCCGAGATCGACCAGCAGCGGCCCGAGCTCGACCGCCTCGACATCAGTGAGCTCGGCCATGGCGACGACGTGCCGGCGCGGGAGCACGACCAGCCAGCCGGGGAGCGCGGTGTCGAACGCGTGCGCCACACGCCAGAGCGCGCTCGACCAGACGTCCTCCCGGGGGGGCAGCGCGGGGAGCGCGTCCCGGTCACAGCTGTAGCAGCCCGGCACGCGGGCCGGACCGGCTCCGACCGCTGACGTCACAGGCCGGGGAACCAGATACCGATCTCCCGGGCGGCCGACTCGGGTGAGTCGGACCCGTGGACGATGTTCTGCTGGACCTTCTCCCCCCAGTCGCGACCGAGGTCTCCGCGGATCGTCCCGGGGAGGGCGGCGGTGGGGTCGGTCGCACCCGCCAGCGCACGGAAGCCCTCGATGCAGCGTTGCCCCTCGATGACGATGCCGGTCACCGGGCCCGAGGACATGAACTCGACCAGCGGCTCGTAGAACGGCTTGCCCTCGTGCTCGGCGTAGTGCAGGGCGAGCCGCTCGCGGTCCGGGGTGAAGACGTCGAGGGCGACGAGGGTGTAGCCCTTGCTCTCGATCCGGCCGATCACCTCACCGGTGAGGCCGCGCCGGAAACCGTCGGGCTTGACGAGGACGAGGGAGCGTTCGGTGGTCACGGCGACCACCCTAGCCGCTCCCGACGAGGGGTATGCCGCGTGCTCGGCACCGCTCTCAGGGAGCCGGTTCGGCTCCTGCCGCCCCGGCTGACCCGGCTGTCCCCGCCGCCTCAGCGGCCCGACGGGCGTCCGTCTCGTCGACCTTCCGGCCCGAGACCAGGCACCCGACCCAGAGGGCCAGGAAGATCAGCCCGACGATCACCATGGCCGGCACCACGACCGCGCTCGCGAAGGTCGCGACCTGGATCAGCCAGCCCAGCGTCACGCCGTAGGGGCGCCGCATCGAGCCGGCCGCGAGGACGCAGAGCACGGCGATCCCCGACCCCACCCAGAGGTAGGTGCCGGCGGAGGCGTCCCCCTGCGCCGCGCCGACCCCTCGGGCCACGAGCGCCCCGAAGAACACGACGATGGACTGACCGATGAGGACCGTCATGAGCATCCGAAAGGTGAACTTCCCGGTCTGGCCGTAGAACACGAGTCCTCTCACGCCGACCTCGTTCCAGCATGCATGCCTTCGAGGGTAGAGGACGAGTCCGGCGATGGGTCCACCGGATGAATGCCGACGATGGGAGATCTTCCGTCCACCCTGACTCGCCTGGGCCAGCAGCCGCTGGACCTGAAGCAGCCGCCGCACGTGAGTCACCGTCGTCTCCACCTGCTCGAACGCGTCTGACGCCCCGAGGGGACGGTCCCACTCGCCGGCGTCTCCCGTCGAGTGGACGACCTCGAGGTCCGAGACAGAGGCCCGGGCCCGATGCCCCGACACCGCGAGCGGCTCGATGACCTGCCGGATCGCTGGCCGACCCAGCCGCTCGAGGACGCTGGTGTCGACCAGGAAGGTCAGCGCCAAGCGTCGTCACGATCCGAACCGGCACACAGTGCCTCAGCCTGACGTCACCCCGAGGAGCATCCGCGCGTCGGCCGCTGTGACGACCGATCCCGTGACGATGACGCCGGCGCCGATCCCGCTGCCCCCCTCGGACTCCGCGATGGTCGCGGCCCGGTCGAGGGCGTCGGGCAGGTCGCGCACCACCGTCACCCGGTCCTCACCGAACAGGTCCACGGCGATCTCGCCGAGCCTGGTGGGGGACATCGAGCGTGGCGAGGTGTTGCGCGTGACGACCACGTGGTCGAGGGCGGACTCGAGGATCTCGAGCATCGCCTCGGCGTCCTTGTCCTCGAAGATCGCGACCACCCCGACGAGCCGGGTGAAGGTGAAGGAGTCCTCGAGAGCCGCCCGCAGGGCGAGCATCCCGGCCGGGTTGTGGGCCGCGTCGACGAGCACCGTCGGCGAGCGCCGCACGACCTCGAGCCGTCCGGGGGAGGTCACCCCCGCGAACGCCGCACGAACGATCTCGGGGTCGAGGCGCTGCTCGCCACCGCCGACGAAGGCCTCGACCGCGGCCAGCGCCGTCGCCGCGTTGCTCGCCTGGTGCTCTCCGTGGAGCGGGAGGAACACCTCGTCGTAGTCACCCGCGAGGCCGCGGAAGGACAGCTGCTGCCCACCGAGGGCAACCTCGCGCCCGGTGACCCCGAAGTCGTTGGCCTCGAACACAATTCGCGCGCCGACCTCTTCGGCGCGGTCCACGAGGATCGCCGCGACGTCCGCCTCCTGGATCGAGGAGACGGCGATCGCGCCGGCCTTGATGATCCCCGACTTCTCGGTGGCGATCTCCTCCACCGTCGACCCGAGGAGCCGTTGGTGGTCGATCGCGACGGGCGTGACGACGGCAACCTGGCCGTCGGCGACGTTGGTGCCGTCCCAGCGGCCGCCGAGCCCGACCTCGACGACGGCGACGTCGACCGGGGAGTCGGCGAAGGCGGCATACGCGAGCACGACGGACAACATGAAGAAGTTGAGCCGCGACCCGCCCTCGGCCACTGCGCGCGCGTCGACGATCTCGACGAAGGGCAGCACCTGGTCGTAGATCTCGATGAGCCGCTCGGCGGAGATGGGCTCGCCGCCGATCGCGATCCGCTCACGGAACGAGTGGAGGTGCGGCGAGGTGAATCGCCCTGTCGTCAGGCCCAGCTCGCGCAACAGCGCCTCGATCATGCGGGTCGTCGAGGTCTTGCCGTTGGTGCCCGTGAGGTGGATGACGGGGAAGGTCTTCTGCGGGTCGCCGAGCAGCTGCATCACCGCGGCGATCTGGTCGAGGCTGGGGTCGACGTCGGTCTCGGGTGCGCGGGCGAGGATCTCGGCCTCGACCTGGCGCACCCGCTTCTCCACGGCGAGGCGGCGACCGGCCTCGACCTGCGCGGCGTCGGGACGTCCGCTGAACGGGCTCATGACTGCTCCTCCGGTGAGGGGGTGAGGGCGCGGGACATCCACACCGAGTCGGGTATGCCGTGTCCGGCCACCTCGCGTCCGAGCTCGACGAAGCCCATCCGCCGGTAGAACCCGGAGGCCTGCACGTTGCCGTCGAGGTAGGCCAGCCGGATCTCGTCGTGCGCCTCCGCGGCGCGTTCGAGAACGGCAGACATCAGCGCGGAACCGGCGCCGTGACCCTGGAACTGCGGGAGGACGTAGAGCTTCCACAGGATGAGGCGGCCCTCGAGCGGGCCGCTGGAGGCCATGCCGACGACCTGCCCCTCGACCTCGGCCACGAAAACGCGGCCGGCTCGCAGCGCCGGCAGCGTCGCGTCGGCCGTCCACCACTTCGCCAGTCCCATCGCCACGTAGTCGGCCCCGGCGATGGGCTCGTAGGTCGCCGGCCACGTCTGGTGGCCGACCGCGAGCACCGCGTCGAGGTCGTCGACGACCGCCTGCCGGACGGTGACCGTCATCCGATCTTCCCGTCCGCGATCTTCCTGACCGCGATCTTCCTGACCGCGATGCGCACCGTCTCGCCGTCGCCCACGGTGGCCTCGGTCGTGTGCGCCCCAGCGACCTCGGGCAACGGGGCGTCGGCTCCGGCCGCACCGAACTGGACCGTCAGGGTCTCCCCCATGATGAGCTGCTGGTGCACCACCGTGGCCTGCCAGATGGCGTCGGAACCGGCCAGGGTCAACGAGATCCGGTCACTCACGTGCAAACCGGCATCGCGCCGGGCCTGCTGCACGGCGCGGACGACGTCACGGGCGAGACCCTCGGCGGCGAGCTCGGGCGTCAGGCCGGTGTCGAGGACGACGAAGCCGCCGGAGGGCAGCATCGCGACAGCGCGACCGCCTGTCTCGTCGCCGTCACCGGCACCATTGACGCCGTTCGAGCTACCGGCGTTCGAGCCACCACCGTCGACGACCGTCTCGAGGGTGTACTCCCCCGGGGCCAGCGTGAGGCCACCGGCGGTCACCGTGCCGTCGCCCGCGACCGACCAGTCGCCGGACTTCGCGCCCCTGATGGCCGTCTGCACGTCCTTGCCGAGCCGGGGGCCGGCGGCTCGGGCGTTGACGCTCAGCCGCTGGGAGACGCCGAAGTCGCTCCCGCTCGCGGAGGCGAGGTCGGCGAGCACCACCGACTTGACGTTGACCTCGTCCTGCACGATGCCGACGAAGGCCTCGAGCTCGGCCGGCTGAGCGGTGACGACCGTGAGCCGGGCCAGTGGCAGCCGGGCCCGCAGCTGCTGGGCCTTGCGCAGCGACGAGGCGACGGAGCAGATCTCGCGGGCGCGGTCCATCGAGGCGACGAGGGCGTCGTCCTGCGGCAGGTCGTCCACAGCTGGCCAGTCGGTGAGGTGCACCGAGCGGCCGCCGGTCAGCCCGCGCCAGACCTCCTCGGTGGTGAGGGGCAGCAGCGGGGCGACCACGCGGCATACGGTCTCGAGGGTCGTGAAGAGGGTGTCGAACGCCGCTTCGGGCACGGTCCCCTCGACGCCAGTGTCCTCGGTGCCCCAGAACCGGCTGCGGGAGCGCCGGACGTACCAGTTGGTGAGGACGTCGAGGAAGCCGCGCATCGTGTCGCAGGCGTTGGCGATCTCGTAGGCGTCGAGGTCGCGCTGCATGTCGACCACGAAGCCGCGCAGCTTGGCCAGGAGATAGCGGTCGAGGACGTCGGTGGACGCAGTGGACCGTCGCGCGTCGTAACCATCGCCGCCGCGAGCAGCGTTGGCGTACAACGCGAAGAAGGACCAGGTGTTCCACAGCGGCAGCAGCACCTGGCGCACGCCGTCACGGATGCCCTGCTCGGTGACCACGAGGTTGCCGCCACGCAGGATCGGGCTGCTCATGAGGAACCAGCGCATCGCGTCGGCCCCGTCACGGTCGAAGACCTCGCGGACGTCGGGGTAGTTGTGCAGCGACTTGCTCATCTTCTGGCCGTCGGAGCCGAGGACGATGCCGTGGCTGACGCACGACGAGAACGCCGGTCGGTCGAAGAGCGCGGTCGCGAGGACGTGCAACGTGTAGAACCAGCCGCGGGTCTGGCCGATGTACTCGACGATGAAGTCGCCGGGGAAGTGGTGCTCGAACCAGTCGGCGTTCTCGAAGGGGTAGTGCACCTGCGCGAAGGACATCGAGCCCGAGTCGAACCACACGTCGAGGACGTCCTCGACCCGGCGCATCGTCGACTGTCCCGTGGGATCGTCGGGATTGGGCCGGATCAGCCGGTCGACGTGGGGCCGGTGCAGGTCGTCGAGCCGCACACCGAAGTCGCGCTCCAGCTCGTCGAACGAGCCGTAGACGTCGATCCGCGGGTAGCGCGGGTCGTCCGACTTCCAGACGGGGACCGGGCTGCCCCAGAAGCGGTTTCGCGTGATCGACCAGTCGCGGGCGTTCTCCAGCCACCGACCGAACTGCCCGTGCTGAATGTGGTCGGGCGTCCACGCGATCTGCTCGTTGAGCTCCAGCATCCGCTCCTTGATCTTGGTGACCTCGACGAACCAGCTCGAGACGGCCATGTAGATCAGCGGCATCCGGCAGCGCCAGCAGTGGGGGTAGGAGTGGTCGTAGGTCTCGCGGCGCAGCAGCACGGTGCCCTCCGTGGCGGCGCCGTGGTCGCTCGAGCCGTGGTCGCCGTCGCCGCGGGTCACGGCCTTGAGGTGGTCGATGATCAGGGGGTTGGCGTCGAAGACCTGGATGCCCTCGTAGTCGGTGACGGGGAAGGTGAACCGGCCGTCGGGACCGACCGGCATCACCGGGGCGATGCCCTCGCGGTCGGTGACGACCTTGTCCTCCTCGCCGAAGGCGCCGGCGGTGTGCACCAGGCCCGTGCCGTCCTCGGTCGTCACGAAGTCGGCTGCGAAGACGCGATGGGCGTTGGCGTGGCCGAGGTAGTAGGAGAACGGCGGCGTGAAGGCGCGGCCGACGAGGTCGGCGCCGGTGAGTCGCTCGACGATCCTCGTCGTCGGGTCGAAGCCCTTGTCGGCCGCCTCCACCGGGAAGAGGTCCCTGGCGTAGGCCGCGAGCCGGGCCGCGCCGATGACGTAGCGCTCGCTGGTCCCGGTGAACGCCGACTCCACGACGACGTAGTCGATGTCGGGGCCGACCATGATGCCGAGGTTGGCGGGGAGGGTCCACGGCGTGGTCGTCCAGACCAGGGCGAGCTCGCCGCTCTCGAGCCGCAGCCCGACGGTGACGGCGGGGTCCTGGCGCATCTGGTAGACGTCGTCGTCCATCCGCAGCTCGTGGTTGGACAGCGGCGTCTGGTCGTTCCAGCAGTAGGGCAGCACGCGGTAGCCCTCGTAGACGAGGCCCTTCTCGTGGAGCTGCTTGAACGCCCAGATGACGCTCTCCATGTAGTCCGGGTTGAGGGTCTTGTAGTCGTGCTCGAAGTCCACCCAGCGGGCCTGGCGGGTGACGTACTCCTGCCAGTCGTCGGTGTACCGGAGGACCGACGCGCGACACGCCTCGTTGAAGGTCTCGATGCCGAGCTCGAGGATCTCCTCCTTGGTCTTGATCCCGAGCTGGCTCATCGCCTCGAGCTCGGCCGGCAGGCCGTGGGTGTCCCAGCCGAACCGGCGCTCGACCCGCCGACCGCGCATGGTCTGGTAGCGCGGGACGATGTCCTTGACGTATCCGGTGAGCAGGTGGCCGTAGTGGGGCAGGCCGTTGGCGAACGGCGGCCCGTCGTAGAAGACGAACTCGTTGGAGCCGTTGGTGCCCGCCTCGCGGTTCTCGACCGAGGCCTGGAAGGTGCCGTCCTCGGCCCAGTAGCGGAGCACGCGCTCCTCGATCTCCGGGAAGCGGGGACTGGAGGTGACTCCGGTGGCGGTGGTCGCCCCGCTGTCACCGGGCTCGTCGGTGCTCGTGGCGTCGGTGCTGACCTGGGGATAGGCCATGGGGGACTCCTGCTCGGGCTCGTCGGTCGTCGTGGTCTGCTTGCGTCCACGAGGACGACGTCGCCGGGCTGGCCTGGTCCGGCCGCCGGCGGCACCGCGGTGCCACCTCGCTTGCCGCAGGTCCTCCCGCTGAAGGTGCGCGGGCGGCATACGGCCACTCTTTCGTCGAAGGCGCTGACGGGCCCATCCGTCCGGTTCTAGTGCGACTCCCCTGCGTGAACACGTATGCCGGGGGGCCGGTTCTTCCGGAGACTCGCCGCTGATGACGGCTCGGACGTCGTTGCGAAGGAGTCTACGGCAGTGCCGGCTCCTTCTTCGACGGGAATCTGCGGCCGATGGCCCCGGCGGCCACCGCGGCCCCGGCGATCGTCACCAGGGCGCCGAGCAGCAGCGCAGTCCCCTCCCCCGGTGCCAGCAGCCCCAGCTGCTGGCCCAGGGTCGCTGCCGCCACCGGGACGCCGAGCTGGGCGCCGGCGAGGACCGCCACCGAGACGGGGACGCCGTCCACGGCGACGAGTCCGTGGAGGAGCAGCGCACCGACTCCGAGGGCCAGCCCGAGCCAGATCGCCGACGGGTGGCTGGCGAGGGTCCGCAGGTCGAGGGAGGACCCGAGCCACACGAAGAAGATCGGTCCGAGAAAACCCTCGGTCAGGCCGAAGAGCTGGCGGGCGAGGCGTCGAGGCTCGCCGATGGCGGCGATGGCCAGCCCGAACCCGAACCCGGCGAGCAGCACCGAGACGTGGAAGGCCGCCGCGAGGGCTGCGAGCGCGAAGAGCAGCGAGAGCGACATCCGCAGCTCGAGGGCGAGGTCGTGGTGCTCCGAGACCTTGTGCATCCGCCGCCGCAGGCCGCGCTGCTCTGCGGCACGCAGGACGACGAAGAGGACGGCCGAGGAGGCCGCCACGACGACCACCCCGAGAAGCGCTCGGCCGACGTGGGCCGGGTCGATCGCCAACGGCAGCGCGACGACACAGGCGGCATCGGCGACCGCGACCTGGGGGAGGAGATCGGTGAGGGTGCGGCCGCTGAGACCGGTCGACCCGACGGCCGGGAGCACGAGCGCGGCAGAGGACGAGGCCAGGAGGACGGCATAGAGGGCGCCGTGCCCGGTGCCGAACAGGTGAGCGAGCAGGAGGCCGGCAGGGACGGCCAGGATCCCGACCGCGATGGCGCGGACCACCCCGCGGCGGGCTCCCGCGCGCACCATCGGGTCGCGGATGGGGACGTGGGACCCGACGACGAACATCACGAGCGCGAACCCGACCTGCGCGACGAAAGCCAGGGTCGGGTCGTCGGCATTGATGACGCCGAAACCAGTGTGCCCCAGCGTGATTCCTGCGAGCAGCTCGCCGACCACCACGGGCAGGCGCAGCCAGCGGGGCAGTGACAGCAGCGGACCGACGAGCGCGATAGCCCCGATGAGGGCCAGCGTCGTGAAGCTCATCGGGTGGGCGGATCCGCGAACTCCGCGAGGACGGCGTGCGCTGCTCGGTGCATGACCGCCTCGGCAGCATCCGGGGCGAGTCCGAGGTCGTCGCACATCACCAGCCAGCAGCGGGCACCGCAGCCGGTCATCAGGGCGACGACCACCTCCGATGCTGCGTCGGCGGCCCGGTCCAGCTCTGTCGCGAACACGGCCCTGACGACGCCCTGGTTCCGGGCGTAGATCACCTGCCGCTGCCGCGCCACGGCCGGTGAGTTGGGTTCGAGCGCGGACGCGCGGAGCGCCGGAGCGATCGCCTCCATGCGGCGGGCCCGTTGTGCACAGAACCGCTGAACCCGCTCGGCCATGGGGAGGTCGGGGTCGATGTCCGTCTCGTGCGCGGGGTCGTCGCGCACCCATTCGACGCTGGCCGCCTCGACGAGGCCCTCCAGGTCCTTGAAGTTGGCCCAGAGAGCACGGATCGAGACGCCGGCCCGCCCTGCGACGGCGATCGCGGTCGGTCGCAGATTGCCCTCGCGCAGGAGCGCGGAGTGGGCATCGAGGATGAGTCGCCGGGTGCGTTCACCCCGGGCGACCCGCCCGTCGGGGTGCTCGTCAGGCCTGGGCGTCTCGGACAGCACCCCGCCAGTATGGCGTTCGCTCCCCCGTTCCGGCACCCATCCCGGGGTGTCCTTGACAGGGTGCACCAGATAGATGCACTCTGACTGCACGGACATTGCGGATGAGCGGGGCCGGTCGTGGGGGTCGGCCCCGCTCTCCCGTTCGACATACGGCCCAACTCGGCAGACGGCCCATCTCGGCCCGACGTCCTAAGGTGGACGGATGTCGACGGCGGAGCTGCCCCGGATGATGGACCTCGGTGAGACGGACCTCGGGGTGATGCGCCTCAGCGGTGGTGCGCGGGTGACCGACCCGGCCATCGCTGCGTCGTATGCCGTCGACGCCTCGCTCGGGTCCACGGCCCCGGACCACTTCACCGTCGTCCGGGCCCGGGACGTCGGCGACGTCGTCGAGGTACTGCGGGAGGCGCATGCCCGCGGCATACCGGTGGTGCCGCAGGGCGCTCGCACCTCCCTCGCCGGTGGGGCCACCGCCCGCGAGGGCAGCATCGTGCTCAACGTCGAGGGCTTGGACACGGTGGCCGAGGTCGACGAGCTCGAGGGGTATGCGGTCGCCGGCCCGGGCGTCGTCAACCAGGACCTCAAGCGGGCGGCGGCGTCCGTCGGTCTCTTCTACCCGCCGGACCCCGCCTCGTCCGCGACCTGCACGATCGGGGGCAACGTCGCCACGAACGCCGGCGGGCTGTGCTGCGTGAAGTACGGCGTGACGGCCGACTACGTCAAGAGCCTCGAGATCGTCCTCCCCGGCGGCGAGGTGGTCCGCACGGGCCACCGGACCGGCAAGGGGGTGGCGGGTCTCGACCTCACCGGCCTCTTCGTCGGCTCCGAGGGGACGCTCGGCCTCGTGACCTCCGTCGTCGTCCGCCTCGTCCCGGCGCCTGACCCGTCGCTGGTGGCCCTCGCGACCTTCGCCTCGCTCGACGCCGCTGCTGCCGGGGTCGTCGCCCTGCGCCGCGACCGCCACCGGCCGGCGCTCCTCGAGTTCCTCGACCGCGCGACGATCGTCGCTGTGCAGGCGGTGGCCGACTACGGCTTCCCGCAGGCCTGCGCGGCCGCGCTCATCGTCTCCTCCGACCGGCCCGAGCACACCCGCGACGACGTGCAGCGGTATGCCGGCCTGCTCGGCGAGGCGGGTGCCGTGGACGTCGCGGTCGCCGACGACCAGCAGGAGGCCGACGCGCTCATGGCGGGACGGCGGGCGGTCAACAACGCGCTCGAGGCCAAGGGCGGCCGGTTCGTCGAGGACGTCTGTGTGCCCCTCGGGAGGCTGGCCGACCTCATCCGTGCCGGTGAGGAGATCTCGTCCCGGCGGGGGGTCGAGATGACGATGTCGGGTCACGGGGGCGACGGCAACCTGCACCCGTGCGTCTTCTTCGACCGGGCCGACCCGGAGAGCCGGCTGCGGGCCGAGGCGGCGTTCGCCGACCTCGTCGACGTCGCGCTCGCGATGGGCGGCACGATCACCGGAGAGCACGGGGTGGGGTCGCTCAAGCGGGAGTTCCTCGTCCAGGAGCTCGGGCCGGCCGAGATCGCCCGCCAGCGGGCGGTCAAGGCGGTGTTCGACCCGCGCGGGATCATGAACCCCGGCGTCGTCTACTGAGCCCAACCCCGCAACGTCCGCGCGATCGGCACACTGGTGTCGCGTCGGTGCGGACGTTGGTGGAGACTCCCCTGCAACGTCCGCGCGAACGGGACACCGGTGTCGCGTCGGTGCGGACGCAAGGGGTGGTGGCGCGCGGCGGTGCGGCGGCGGCATACCGGGGCTGATAGAAACGACCCATGACGGAGACGGACACCCGCGGCCGCTGGCTCAGCGCCGACGAGCTGCGCGACGCGCGCGAGCGCCTGCCCATCCTCTACATCGATGCCGTCCCCGTGCGGGTCGACGACCGGGGGGTGCTGCAGGCCATCGGGCTGCTGCTGCGCGCATCCACCGACGGTTCGATCAACCACGAGCTGGTGTCGGGTCGGGTGCTTTACCACGAGCGGGTGCGCGACGCCCTGCTCCGCCACCTGGAGAAGGATCTCGGACCCCTCGCGATGCCGCGGATCCCCTTGGCACCACAGCCTTTCACCGTCGCTGAGTACTTCCCCACGCCCGGCGTCACCCCCTTCCACGACCCACGGCAGCACGCGGTGTCGCTCGCCTTCATCGTCCCCGTGGAGGGCGACTGCGCCCCCCAGCAGGACGCCCTCGACCTCGCGTGGCTGACTCCCGAGGAAGCGGCCCGGCTGGCCGAGGTCGGCGAGATGGAGGGGGGCCACGGGGTGCTCGTGCGTCAGGCGCTCGCCCACCTCGGGCACCCGGTCTGACGGGAGCCGCAACCCGGGAGCACCAACTGCTCCTGAGCCCGGATGCCGGGTGCGGCCGGCTCAGGGCGGGTCCGACCCGCGCTTCGCCTCCTGCGCCACCACGGCCTCGAGGTCCTTCAGCCGGTCGAGCCCGTGCAGCGGCTGGGCCATCCGGTGGTTGCCGGCCAGCTTCTCGCGGTTGCGCTCGAGGAAGGCCCAGTAACCGGCCGTGAACGGGCAGGCGTCGTCGCCGACCCGGATCTTCGGGTTGAACCGGCAGCTGCCGCAGTGGTCGGTCATCCGGTTGATGTAGGCCCCGCCGGCGGCATACGGCTTGGTGGCGAGCACTCCCCCGTCGGCGTGCTGCGACATGCCCACGACGTTGGGCACCATGACCCAGTCGTAGCCGTCGACGAAGGCGCGGTGGAACCAGTCGGTGACCTCGTCCGGTCGCCAGCCGCGCTGCAGGGCGTAGTTGCCGAGGATCATCAGCCTCGGGATGTGGTGGACCCACCCGTGGTCGCGGATACCGACGAGCGCCTGGCTGAGACAGCGGGCGTCGGTGGCCTCGGCGTCGAGGCCGGCGAACCAGTCGGGCAGGTGCCGACGCGCACTGAGGTGGTTGGCGTGCCGGTAGTCCTCGCCGAGGTGCCAGTAGAGGTGCCAGATGTAGTCGCGCCAGCCCATGACCTGCCGGATGAAGCCCTCGGCGGAGGCGAGCGGCACCGCGCCGGAACGGTATGCCGCCTCGGCTCGCTCGACGACCTCGGCCGGGTCGAGGAGCCCCAGGTTGAACGGAGCAGAGAGCAGGGAGTGCGCCATCCAGTCGTCGCCCTCGAGGACGGCGTCCTCGTGCGGACCGAAGACGGGCAGCCGGTGCTCGACGAAGTCATCGAGCACGGCGAGCGCCTCGGCGCGGGTGGCAGCGAACTTGCGGGGGCCGTCGACGCCGAGGAAGGTCACGTCGCCGTCGGCCTCCCACGCGTCGAGGTCGGCGCGCACCTGCGCGTCGATCTCGTCCTCCTGCGGCCAGCGCGGTTCTGCGACACCGAGGGTCGTCGCTCCCTTGGGCGGGGGCTCGCGGTTCTCGTGGTCGTAGTTCCACGAGCCGCCGGCCGGGTCGGCGCCGTCCATGAGGACGTCGTGGCGTCGTCGGGCGTCACGATAGAAGTCCTCCATCAGCAGTCGCTTCGTGCCGCGGCTGTTGGCCCAGGTGTCGAACTCGGCTCGTGTCGTGGAGAACCCGCGAGCCGGCAGCCGCTCGATGTCGCGCTCCTCCGCGAGCCGGCGCACGAGGTCGACCGCCGCGCGCGAGGTCGGCTGGATGACCTCCAGCGGTCCTGAAACGGTGTCGAGGGCCTCGCGGTAGGTCGCCGCGCTGGCTATGGTCGCCCGGTCTCCCAGCTCGGCCGCCCGGTGCCGCATCGCCGACAGCACGAGGTGCGCCTTCTGCCGGTGGAAGCGGCGGCGGGCGAAGACGCGGCGGGACTCGATCAGCAGGACCGGCCCCTCGTGGTCGTCGAGGAAGTGCGGCCCGAGCTGGTCACCGAACAGCCAACGGGTGGGCTGGGCGGCGTTGCCCTCGTCGGGTGGTGGGCGGCGCGGCATACCGCCACCGTATGCCGGGTGCCCGCCGACGGCACCCGACCGGGCCCACGACGACCTGACTCGTCGCGGGCCCGGCCGTCGTGTCACCGGGTGAGGCGGCTCAGCTGCCCGACGGGGTCACCTCGGTGGAGGGCGCCGACGGGGTCCCGGTGGGCGCGGTCGGAGCGCCGGTGGGCGCACCGGTCCGAGGGGTCGGCGGCGTCGGGTGCTTGGCCGTGCCGCCGGTCCCCCTCTCGGCCGAGCCCCCCGGAGGAGCAGGACGGACCTTGCCGGCCTCCCCCTGGGGACCGCCCTTGTGGCCGCCTGCTCCGGGCGCGCACGCGGCACCGCGCGCGGCCGGACCGCCACCCGCTCTCGGCGCCTTGCCGGTGGCACCCGGGCCGGGTGCGCCCTCGCCGCCGACCGCGGCGCCCGGGCCGGCCGTGCTGGTGCCGGTCGGCGCACCGCTCTCTCCGGTCTCGCCACCCGCCGGGCCGTACGCGCCGAGCGAGGTCTGGGCGCCGAGCGAGGTCTGGGCGCCGGTCGGGCTCTGGTTGGACGCGGCGATGGCCGGGACGGCGATCGCCAGCGCGACCGCGGCGACGCCGCCGATCGCGAGTCCGCGCCAGAGCCGCGCCCGGCTCGGGGGTGGCCCGGCCAACGGCATCGGGGTCGTCTCGGGGCTCTCGCCCCAGTTCTCGCCGGGGTTCTCGCCGGAGCCCTCGTGGGGGTGGTTCCGCTCGAAGGGGTTCATCGCGTCTCCTGCTCTGTCGTGCCCGGCGACGATCGCCGTTGAGATGACGGTGCGGCCCGGGTCTGATGGGGACCTCAAGATGGGAGATGCACAGGAGTTTCTTGAGGAATTCTTGAGTTCGGCCCCGTGAGATGGAGCCATGACAACAGCACGGGTCCTGGTCGTCGAGGACGACGCGACCATCCGCGACGCCGTCAGCTCGGCCCTGCGCGACACCGGGCTCTCGGTGGAGTCGATGACCGACGGCGAGGAGCTGGAGGCGGCGCTGCGGACCTACCGGCCGGCGGTCGTCGTCCTCGACTGGATGCTCCCCGGTCGCGACGGGCCGCAGCTGAGCCGGGTGATCCGCCAGAGCGGCGACGCCGGTGTCATCATGCTGACCGCCCGGGAGGGGGTCGACGACCGGCTGCGAGGTTTCTCCGCCGGCATCGACGACTACGTGCCGAAGCCCTTCGCGATGGCCGAGCTCGTGGCCCGGGTTCGGGCCCTGCTCGGGCGGATGGGAGCGACGCCGACGACGATCCAGGTCGGCGACCTCGTCGTCGACGAGGCGGCGGCCACGGCCAGCCGCAACGGGATTGCACTGCCACTGACCGCGACGGAGTTCCGCCTTCTCGCCTACCTCGCCGCGCAGCGGGGGCGCGTCGTCTCGGGCACCCAGATCCTCACTCAGGTATGGGGATACGACGACTACTCCGACAACCTGGTGCACGCTCACATCAGCGCGCTGCGCCGCAAGATGGAGAACGAGGGGCCGCGGCTCGTGCACACCGTCCGCGGTCTCGGCTACGTCCTGCGGGACGGGCGGTGAGCCTCGCCGGTCTGGTCCTGCGCCGCACGTCCGAGGACGTTCCAGCCGCGGGACCCTGGCGCCGGCGACGGGACCAGGACCCCGATCACGCCGGTATGCCGCGAGATCCGCGTCCGCCGGTCGCTCCGGGAACGGACCCCTCCGACCCGGGCGACCCGGATCCGGGCGCGCTGCAGACACCCTCGCTGCGCCGACGGGTGACCCTCGTGGTCGTGCTGCTGCTCGCGGTCATGCTCGCCGTGCTCGGGGTCACGACCGACCTCGTCCTGCGCAACCGCCTCGAGGGGCAGCTCGAGCAGCGGATGCTCGACCGCGCCCAGGTCGGCGTCGCGCTCGCCGACCAGGTCGAGCCGTCCGAGCTGGCCCGCCGCCTCGAGGGCAACGGGATATCCGTCTGGATCTCGACCGCGGACGGCACGAGCTACACCGCCGGGCCGCCCCCGGTCGCCGGGCCGGGTGGGCGCAGTGGTGGCCCGGGCCAGGGCGCGACCGCCGGTTCCAAGCCACGGGCAACACCCCCGGCCAAGCCGGCGGCTTCGGCGACGTCGCCCGTGGTGCGCACGGGTGATCTCCTCGAGGTCACCAGAACCCTTCCCAACGCCGCGACGCTGTCCCTGTCCGCCGACGCGGGCGAGGTGCGCCGGCTGCTCGACCAGACCCGGATCGCCCTGCTGGCCGGGGCGCTCGCCGTACTCCTTCTTGCGACGCTGGTCATCCGGCCGGTCGTCGGTCGGGTCCTGCGGCCGCTCGACCGGATCACCGGCCTCGCCCGGTCGATCCGCGAGGGTGACCGCGGGCAGCGGCTGCGTCCCGACCGACCCGGCACCGAGCTCGGGACCACGGCTCAGGCCTTCGACGAGATGCTCGATGCGGTCGAGGGCGCCGAGGAGCACGCCGTGGAGTCCGAGGCACGCCTGCGGGGGTTCCTCTCCGACGCGGCGCACGAGCTGCGGACGCCGATCGCCGGCATACAGGCTGCTGCCGAGCACGTGCTCCGTGCCAATCCCGAACGGGCAGAACGCGAACAGACGCTCCTCACCCTCGTCCGCGAGTCGCGGCGGGCCGGCCGACTGGTCGACGACATGCTCCTCATGGCTCGCATCGACCGCGGCCTCGACCTGCGACCGACCACGGTCGACCTGACCCAGGTGGCGGGGGCAGCCGTCGAAGCGCGCCGCCTCACGCACCCGGACGCCCGTCTCGTCGTCGTGGGGGAGCCGCTAGCTCTCCTGGCCGACGGTGACCGGGTCGCGCAGGTCATCGGCAACCTGCTGGACAACGCGCTGCGGGCAGCGGGACCCCAGGGGTCGGTGCGGGTGGAGATCGGGTGCGAGGCGGGGCAGGAGGGCGGACGGGCCGTGGTCGAGGTCGTCGACGACGGTCCGGGGATCCCTCGGGTGGGGCGCGAACGGGTATTCGAACGGCTCGTGCGCCTCGACCCGGCCCGGTCGGGCACAGACACCGGCGCCGGCCTGGGGCTACCCATCGCCCGCGGCATCGCGCGGGCCCACGGCGGCGACCTCCTCGCCCTCGAACCGCGACCCGCAGCCGAGGACTCCCCCGGCCACGGCGCCCGCTTCCGCCTCACCCTCCCGCTGAGCTGACGGCATACGAGCCGCACAACGTCCGCGCCGACGCGACACCGGTGTGCCGTTGGCGCGGACGCAAGCGGGCCTGCGTCAGGGGGCGGGCGCCTCGAGCAGCTGGTCGCGTCCGGTGCCGAGCACGGTCAGCGGCAGCAGCGTCTTGCCCGTCGGCCCGACCTCGATCTCGGTGCCCATCTGCGGACACACCCCGCAGTCGAAGCAGGGCGTCCAGCGGCAGTCCTCGACCTCGGTCTCGTCGAGGGCGTCCTGCCAGTCCTCCCAGAGCCAGTCCTTGTCGAGCCCGGAGTCGAGGTGGTCCCACGGGAGCACCTCGACCTGCTCGCGCTCGCGCGTCGTGAACCACGCGACGTCGACCGCCGCGCACTCGGTCCTTCGCGCGCGCCGGCGCCTCCGTCAGCGACGACGGCCACCTCGCCCTCGATCGCGGCGCGGCCGTCGAGCACCTGCGCAACACCGCGGCGGGCCTCCACCAGAGCTTCCGCTTCGCGGC
>NZ_JANXRJ010000221.1 GCF_025353065.1 Lapillicoccus sp. | reverse complement strand
CCGGGGATCGATCCCAGGAGCAGCGAGAGCGTGAGGGCGAGCTGGAAGTCGCCGAAGAGCACGTGACCCAGGGCTGCTGACGCGACGAGGGGTACGGCCTGGAGCAGGTCGGTGCCGACGAGCTCGCTTGCTTTGAGCGTGGGGTAGAGCGCCATCAGCGCGATGATGATCAGCGACCCGGACCCGACCGACGTCAGGCCGACGACGAGGCCGCCGACGGCCCCGATGGCGATGGTGCGCGCGATCTTCACCGTCACGACGGGGCGGCCCTGGGGCAGCGGCGCGGCGCTGCCGTCGGCGTTGCGAGCCCGCTCGAGGAGCCGGAGGTAGGCGCGGACGATGAGCCCGGCGGCGGCGAGCAGCAGGGCGATGCCGAGGGCGAGCTTGATGGTGCTCTGCACCTGATCGCTGGTCCCCAACGCCTTGAGGATCAGCACGCCGCCGAAGGCCGCAGGGATCGACCCGACGCTGAGCCACTTGACGAGCTGGAGGTTGACGGTGCCCCGGCGCAGGTGGACGAAGGAGCCGACCGGCTTCATCACCGCCGCCGCGACGAGGTCGCTGCTCACGGCCGCGAGCGGGGACACACCGAAGAACAGCACGAGGACCGGCGTCATCAGGGCGCCGCCCCCCATGCCGGTCAGACCGACGACGATGCCGATCCCGAAGGAGGCGAGGGTGAGAAGCGGGTCGATTGTCACGCGTGGATCCATCCTCTTGAGCGGTGGAGGTGGAGGACCTCGTTGAGGGACTCCTCGGGGCTTTTCCGGGTGTTGTGAACGACGAGGTCGGCGTCAGCAGGCACCTCCTGGGCGTCCGGCTGCGTCGTGCCGGCGGACGATGTCGGAGCCGCAGCCGATCTTCAAGGCCTTCATACCGGTGCCGACACGGCAAGAATCTCCCACAGGACGTTGGTGTCGGCTCAGTCTTGCCGGTCTGCCGCAGCTGCGGGTGGTTTTTTGGAACCCCACCGGTTCCGTCGCGTGGGAGGCCGGGAGGCAGGGACCTTCGACTCTGACCTCAACGCTGAGGGCTCCGTAGTCTCGCGAGGAGGGGCGAAGAAGAGGAGTCCATGGTGAAGAAGCGTCTGGTGGTTCTGGGTGCCGGCACGGCCGGCACGATGGTCGTGAACCGGCTCCGGCCCCTCCTGCCCGCGCAGGACTGGGACATCACCGTCGTCGACCGCGACGATGAGCACCGTTACCAGCCCGGTTATCTGTTTCTGCCCTTCGGTACCTACACCGAGAAGCAGGTCACCCGCCCGCGGCATACGGTCTTGGCCGACGGGGTCGACTTCATGATCGGCGACGTCGACGTCATCCACCCCGAGACCAACGTGGTGGCGCTGATGGACGGCCGGGTCCTGACCTATGAGTACCTGGTCATCGCCTCGGGGACCTCGCCGCGTCCGGACCAGACGCCGGGCATGCTCGGCGAGCAGTGGCGCCGCAGCATCTTCGACTTCTACACCTACGACGGGGCGGTGGCCCTGCGCGAGGCACTGAAGGGCTTCGACCACGGGCGGCTGGTGGTGCACATCACCGATATGCCCATCAAGTGCCCGGTCGCCCCGTTGGAGTTCACCTTCCTGGCCGAGGCGTGGCTGCGCGAGCACGGGCTGCGTGACCGTGTCGAGCTGGTCTTCGTCACCCCGCTGCCGGGTGCCTTCACCAAGCCCATCGCCTCCGCACGCCTGGGGTCGATGCTCGAGGAGCGCAAGATCGTCCTCGAGGCCGACTTCCTGCTCGAGCACATCGACGCCGAGACCAAGACGCTGGTCTCCTACGACGAGCGCGAAGTCCCGTTCGACCTGCTCGTGACCGTGCCGCTGAACATGGGCGCCGACTTCGTCGCCCGGTCCGGCCTCGGGGACGAGCTGAACTACGTCCCGGTCGACAAGCACACGCTGCTCTCGACCGCCCACGACACGATCTTCGCGGTCGGCGACGCCTGCGACATCCCTGCTTCCAAGGCCGGGTCCGTCGCTCACTTCTCGGTCGAGATCTTCGCCGACAACTTCCTGCAGCACATCGCCGGACAACCGATGACCGGCTCCTTCGACGGCCACACCAACTGCTTCATCGAGTCCGGGGACCACAAGGGACTGCTCATCGACTTCAACTACGACACCGAGCCGCTGCCCGGCAAGTTCCCGCTGCCCGTCATCGGGCCGATGGACCTGCTGAAGGAGACCCGCGCGAACCACCTCGGCAAGCTGGCGTTCCGCTGGATCTACTGGAACGTCCTCCTACCCGGTCGCCCGATGCCGCTGCCGTCTCACATGTCGATGCTCGGTAAATCCACCGACGACCTCTCGAAGAACGAGGAATGAGTGCCATGCCTGTCACCACCATCGACGGCCACCAGATCACCGTCGACACCGAAGGTTTCATGACCGACTATGCCGAGTGGGACGAGCCGCTGGGCGCGAGCCTCGCGGCCCAGATCGGCATCGCCCTGAGCGACCAGCACTGGGAAGCCATCCGCTTCCTGCGCAAGGACTTCGCGGTCAAGGGCGAGACCCCGACGCTGCGCCGGGTCAGCGTCGTGGGTGCCATCCCGACCAAGACCCTGTTCCAGCTCTTCCCGCAGAAGCCGGCCAAGAAGATGGCCTACATCGCCGGGCTGCCCAAACCCCACGGCTGCGTCTGATCCCATCCGCCGCCCGAAGCAAGGAGACCCATCATGACGACCACCACCACCCCCCAGGCTGCCCCGTTCGTCCCGTCGTTCGACGACGTGCAGACCGGGCGCACCCTGGCCATCATCTGCTCCAAGGGGACCCTGGACATGGCCTACCCCGGCCTGATCCTGGCCAACGCCGCCCTCGGCGAAGGCGTCGAGACCCACCTGTTCTTCACCTTCTGGGGCCTCGACATGATCAACAAGAAGACCATGGGCGACCTGCAGATGACGATGCTCGGCAACACCGCCACCCATATGCCCCAAGGCCTGGGCGGCCTGCCCGGGATGACCGCGATGGCGACCTCACGCATGAAGAAGTCCATCGCCGAGCTCGACGTCCCCGAGATCCCCGACTTCCTCGAACAGATCGTCGCCTCCGGCGGCCACCTCTGGGCCTGCCGGATGTCGGCCGACATGAACCACCTCACCAAGGACGACCTCTACGACGACGTCGAGGCCATCATCAGCGCCAGTGACTTCATCGACAAGACCGAAGGCGCACAGCTGCTCTTCATCTAAGACCCGACCCGCCCCCCGCACTCGAGGTGACGCGATGACGAACCCGCCCATCGTGGAGGCCGCACGGGGGGTGACGTCGACAGGTCGCTCGGCGCTCATGGCGCGGATCGACGCAGCGGTGATCGGCGCGGACCAGGTCCTCGACGGACCATACGGCCCCCGCCGGGTCATCTACGCCGACTACACCGCCTCCGGTCGGTCGCTGTCGTTCATCGAGGACTACCTACGGCTGATGGTGTTGCCCACCTACGCCAACACGCATACCGAGGCGAGCGGGACCGGGCTGCAGACCACCCGGCTGCGTGAGGAGGCGCGCGACCTGATCAGGGAGTCGATCGGCGCGGGTGACGAGACTGCGGTGATCTTCTGCGGCTCGGGGGCGACGGCCGCCGTGGACAAGCTCTTGGGCATCCTCAACCTGCGGATCCCTGCTGACCTCGACGCCCGCTGGTCTCTGTCCCCACGCATTCCTGCCGATCAGCGGCCGGTCGTCTTCGTCGGGCCGTTCGAGCACCACTCGAACGAGATCCCCTGGCGGGAGACGATCGCGGACGTCGTCCGGATCCGCGCCGACGTGCACGGACACATCGCCCTCGCGCACCTCGCCGAGGAGCTCCACCGGTACTCGGGCCGCCCTCTGCTGATCGGCTCCTTCTCCGCGGCCAGCAACGTCACCGGCATCCTGACCGACACCGACCCGGTCACTGTCCTGCTGCATCAGCACGGCGCCCTGGCCTTCTGGGACTTCGCCGCCGCCGGTCCCTACGTCGACATCGCTATGGACGGACGTCGCGGTCCGTCAGGGACTGCGGACCCTGAGGCCGGGAAGGACGCAGTCTTCCTCAGCCCCCACAAGCTCATCGGCGGCCCGGAGACCCCGGGCATCCTGGCCGTGCGCCGCCACCTCGTGGCCAACACCGTGCCGGTCGTACCCGGCGGCGGGACGGTCACCTTCGTCACCCCGACCGAGCATGCCTATGTGCGCGACGTCGAGCGCCGCGAGGAAGGCGGCACACCCGCCATCATCGGGGCCATCCGGGCCGGGCTCGTCTTCCAGCTCAAGAACGCTGTCGGCGTCGAGGCCATCCGACGTCGGGAGGAGCAGCTGCTCGCCAAGGCGCTCCAGCGGTGGCAGACCAATCCGGCCATCGAGGTCCTCGGCGACACCGGCGCCGATCGACTGGCCATCATCTCCTTCCAGGTCCGAGCCCCCAGCGGGCTCGCGCTGCACCACAACGTCGTCGTGGCCCTTCTCAACGACCTGTTCGGTATCCAGTCCCGCGGCGGGTGTTCGTGCGCGGGCCCCTACGGGCACGAGCTCCTGGGGGTCGACGCTGCTCACTCCCAGGTCTACCAACAATCGGCCGCCTCCGGGTGCGAGGGTCTCAAACCCGGCTGGGTCCGCGTCAATCTCAACTACTTCATCGCCGACGAGGTCGCTGACCACATCATCGCCGCCGTCGACTTCATTGCCCGCCACGGGCACCAGCTGCTGGGCGACTACCGTTTCGAGCCGACGAGCGGGCTCTGGCGCCACCGCTTGGCGGCAGCGGATCCGCCTGTCCGGTTGGCCGACATCGACTACGACGCCTCGGGCACGATGGTTCATCCTCCTCCGTCAGCAGTGGCGTCTGCACCCACCCTGGAGGCTTGCCTCGACCTCGCCCACCAGCTCGTCGAGGCGTTGGCACCCAGAGCCTCGGCCCCCATCGCCTCGGCCCCCATCGTCCCGGCCCCCGTCACGCACCGACACCCCTGCTTGGACGACCTGCCACCCGGGCTGCTCTGGTTTGACCTACCGGCGGTCTGCCTGACCCCGCACCACGTCAGGGCGAGACCCACCGTGACGCCGCCCCGGCCTGACCCCGGGCTCCCCCCTGCTTGTGCTCCGGTGGCGCCCGAGTAGCGCCGCGCGCAGCCACCGGCCCCACCAGTCTGATGCCCCTCAGAGTGCCCTGCCAGCGCACAGGAAACACGTGTCGGGCCCGGGTGTGCTGGCGTTCCGCGTTGGCCACGACTCATCCTGGAGCGCTGGGCGCGACGAGGCCGCGATGTTGGGGTGTTTCGGTGTGGACAACGGTCTGCCACACGAACGACCCAGGCGATCAGGCGCTGCCGGGATGAGTCGCGCGATGCGCCACAACGATGACGTTGCGGCACTCACGGTCACGCGGATGACCGAACTGAAGACTGACGACGTCAGGCGAGGGTGAGGAAGAGCTTCTCCATCGTGGCCTGGTCCTCGGCGTTGATGCCGTCGGGCGAGGTGAGGCACTGGCGCATCCCGGAGGAGACGATCGCGAAGCCGGCGCGGTCGAGGGCGCGGTTGACGGCGGCGAGCTGCGTGACCACGTCCTTGCAGTCGCGGCCCTCCTCGATGAGGCGGATGACTCCGCCGAGCTGGCCCTGGGCGCGGCGGAGGCGGTTGATGACCGGGGTCATGTCATCGGTGTTGAGGGTGACCATGGGGTGTCCTTCAGGTGCGGAGGGAGTGCAGGGCTGCGGTCAGGCGCGTGCTGGCGTCGGCGGCGACCTCGGCCAGGGCGTCGTTCCCGGTGAGGGTCACCATGATGGCGGGGTCCATCGCCTCGACGCTCGTATGCGTGTCGTCGAGGGCGCGGACCACGACGTTGCAGGGCAGCAGGAGGCCGATGGACGGCTCGGCCTGGACCGCGGCATACGCCAGGGGTGGGCGGCAGGCGCCGAGGATGACCTGCGGGGCGATGTCGGCGTCGAGCTTGGCCTTCAGGGTGGCGGCGAGGTCGATCTCGGTGAGAACCCCGAAACCCTGCTCGGCCAGTGCCGCTCGGGTTGCCGTCAGGGTCTGGTCGAAGGGCTGCTCGATGGTGGTGGTGAGCGCGTAGGTCGGGGCGGCGGGCGCGTCGGTCATGGATACTCCTCTGTCTTCATTCGTGCGGGTGGGGACGACGGGGTGCGGGGTGGTTCGTCGGCTGCCGCGTCAGGCGGTGGCCGGCGACTGCTCGGCCTCGGTGACACGAGCCCTGACGGCGTCCATGTCGAGGGCGCGGACGTCGGCGACGACCTGCTCGAGGGCGGCGGCTGGAAGAGCCCCCGGCTGGCTGAAGACCAGGATGCCGTCGCGGAAGGCCATCAGGGTGGGGATGGACGTGATGCCGGCGCTGCCCGCCAGGGCCTGCTCAGCCTCGGTGTCGACCTTGCCGAAGACGATGTCCGTGTGGTGCTGGGACGCCGCCTCGTAGATCGGCGCGAACATCCGGCAGGGGCCGCACCACGAGGCCCAGAAGTCGATGAGGACGATCCCGTCTCGGTTGATGACGGGTTCGATCGATGCGGCGGTCAGGGCCTGGGTACTCACTGCTGCTCCTTCTGTGCGGGGCTCGAGCTCTTGGGAAACGTATACCTACTGGGGTATCAAGGTCAGGAGTAGGTCGTCCATTCCCCTCCCCGTCAACATACCCCGTGGGGTACGTCACAGCCATCAGGATCCGCTTGACAGGTATGCCCCCCAGGGTACTAGGGTTTCCTCAGCCACATACCCCATTGGGTATCCGCCGAACACCTGGGAGAGCTTGCCGGATGTCCAAGACGATCACCCTGCCGATCATCATCACCATCGACACTCCCTCCCTGGGCGACCGCTCCTACCTCGCCCATGATGGCCGGGTGGCGGTGGTCATCGACCCGCAGCGCGACATCGACCGCGTCCTGAGCCTGGCTGGGGCTGCCGGGGTGAGGATCACCCACGTGCTCGAGACCCATATCCACAACGACTACGTCACCGGCGGTCTGGCGTTGGCCGAGGCGACCGGCGCGGCCTACCTCGTCAACGCCGAGGACGACGTGTCGTTCGACAGGACGCCCGTTCGCGACGGCGACGTCATCGTGGTCTCCCCCGAAATGCGGCTGCGCGTGATGGCGACCCCTGGCCACACCTTCACCCACCTGTCCTACGTCCTCGAGGGCGTCGGCCAGGTGGTGGGCGTCTTCACCGGGGGTTCCTTGCTCTTCGGCGCCACGGGCCGACCCGACCTGCTCGGACAGAACCACACCCACGACCTGGTCCATCACCAGTTCGCCTCCGCTCATCGCCTCGCCGACCTGCTCCCCGAGAGCACCCAGGTCCTCCCGACCCACGGGTTCGGCTCGTTCTGCTCCGCAGGGTCGACCGGCGAGACCACCGCCTCCACGATCGGGACCGAGAAGAAGCGCAACCCCGCCCTGACCCAAGGCGAGGAGCGATGGGTGGCCGACACCCTCGCCGGCCTCGACGCCTACCCGGCCTACTACGCCCACATGGCCCCCGCCAACGCGTCCGGCCCGGCCGCTGCCGACCTCTGCCCTTCACAGAGCGCCGACAAGGACACGCTCGCGGCCAGGATCCGGGCCGGGGAGTGGGTCGTCGACCTCCGAACCCGCACCGCGTATGCCGCGGGGCACGTCACCGGCACCCTGAACTTCGGCCTCGACGGACAGTTCGCGACCTACCTCGGCTGGCTGATCCCGTGGGGCACCCCGTTGACCCTGCTCGGCGCGTCACCGGAGCAGGTCGCGCAGGCCCAGCGCGAGCTGGTCCGGATCGGCATCGACCGCCTCGAGGGTGCCGCCACCGGGACTCCACCGGACTGGACCGACACCGAGCTCGACAGTTTTGTGCGCGCCGAGTTCGCCGACCTCGCCCAGGTGCGCCACCACCGGTCCGTCGCTGTCCTCGACGTCCGTCGTGTCTCTGAGTACGACGACGGACACATCGACGGGGCGGTGAACATCGCGCTGCACGAGCTGCTGGGCCGCCTCGACGAGGCCCCGACCGGTGAGGTCTGGGTCCACTGCGCCGGCGGCTACCGGGCCTCGATCGCGGCCTCCATCCTCGCCTCGCGCGGTGTCCCCGTCGTCGCCGTCGACGACAGCTTCGCCGAGCACGCTGCCGCCTGCGGCCTGCCCATTGCCTCAACGTCCTGACCGACACCACCAGCACGACCAGCACGAATACCCACCCCGAGAAGGAGAACCACCATGTGCCGTCCCGCGACCTGCAAGACCTGCCGCAAGACCACCTGGGCCGGCTGCGGCCAGCACGTCGACCAGGTCATGGCCGGCGTCCCGCGCGCCGACCGATGCCCCGGCCACCCCCAGGACCCCAACTCCTCCGGCGGGTCCTTCCTGAGTCGTCTCTTCCAGCGCGGCTGAGCCCGTCTGAGCCGGCCTGAGCCCCACCAACCCCCGACGACAGGCCCCGATCACCATGTCCCTCCTCGCCATCCTGCTTGGGGCCTTGATCGGGCTGTCCCTGGGCGCGCTCGGCGGCGGCGGCTCCATCCTCACCGTGCCCGCCCTCGTCTACGCCCTCGGCCAGAGCCCCCGCACCGCCACCACCAGCTCGTTGCTCATCGTCGGACTCACCGCACTCATCGCGGTGGTCCCGCACGCCCGCGCCGGCCGGGTCCGCCTCGGTCAGGGGCTGGTCTTCGGTGCACTCGGCACCGCCGGCTCGTTCGCCGGGTCGGCCCTGTCGTCCCGCGTCCCACCGCAGGTCCTGCTCACCGCCTTCGCCGCACTGATGCTCGTCGTCGCCACCTTGATGCTGCGCCGCTCCCGAGGGTCCAAGAGCAGTGACCAGACGACGAACACGAGTGACCCCACCGGTGCGTTGACCCCGACCGGCGCTCCCATGTTCACCCTGCGGCCGTTCACCTGCATCTGCCCCCGGGTGGCCAAGGTCGTCGCCACGGCCACCGCGGTCGGGCTGATGACCGGATTCTTCGGTGTCGGAGGCGGATTCGTCCTCGTCCCGGCCCTCGTCCTGGCCCTCAGCTTCCCGATGCCCGTAGCGGTCGGAACGTCTCTGCTCGTGATCGCCGTCAACAGCGCCACGGCCCTGACCGCCCGAGTCAGCTCCGGTAGCACCCACCTCGACCGGCCCCTCATCACCACGTTCACGGGCGCCGCCGTCATCGGGAGTCTCCTCGGCGGCCAGATCGCCGGCCGGGCCCACCCCCGTCACCTCACCCGCGCCTTCGCGCTCCTGCTTGTCGCGGTCGCGGCCTACACGGCGGCCCGCAGCATCCCCGCTCTGCTGTGATCCTCGCCGTCGGCTGTTCGCGTTGAGGGAAGCCACGAGCCCGATGCGGTGTCGCCGAGGTCAGGTGTGGGCGAGGACGGTGTCGATCATGACCTGGTGGAAAAGCTCGGGTTGTTCAAACAGGGGTCGGTGGCCGGAGGTGTCGAAGGTGATGAGGTGCTTGGCGGGGGCGTCGAGGAGGTTGAACCACGCGGTGGCTGGGCCGAGGCGTCCGGGGGCTTCGTGGCGTCCTTCCATCAGGTAGACCGGGACGGCGACATGGGTCGCGTCCGTTCGGAAGTCGATGTTCTGCAGCTGGGGGTAGATGACGGTGAAGACGTCGAAGAACCCAGCGAACGCGCGTGACGTCGTCGGGCTCTACCTCGCCGCGCCCGCCCAGGCCGTCGTCGTCTGCATCGACGAGAAGACCCAAATCCACGGCCTTGGACCGAACGGCGCCGATCCTGCCGCTGCGGCCAGGGATCCCCGAGAAGCAAACCCACGACTACAAACGCAACGGCACGACCACGCTGTTCGCAGCGCTCAAGATCGCGACCGTGCTGGTCACCGACCGCTGCTTCCAGCAGCACACCAACGAGGACGAAGTGGTTCGCCGGCTCGTCCGAGGACGTGTTTGTTGGGCAACGCCCGGCCGGACGCCGCGGGCGGTGGCTTGAAGGTGGCCGGTTTCGGCCTCGAGGGTTGTCGGGTAGCGGGCTTGGTGGACCTCGCCCGTGAGCACCTCCCGAGCCCGTCTACTGCCGTGAGGACGACTGGCTGCGGCTGCGCGACATCGTCGTGACGGCCGCCCCCGAACTCTCACGGACCAGGAGGTCGAACGGGGCCAGGTGGGTGCGCGGCGCTGGGCTCGTCTTTGCGCCGATTCGGCTCATCAAGTAGTCGAGGGAGGTGGTGGCGATGTCCTCCAGACCCGGCTTGATGGTCGACAGGGTGGGTGAGCTGTAGCGGGTCTCGTCGATGTCGTCGAACCCGATGACCGCGACGTCCTGCGGCACGCGGCGTCCGGTCTCCTCCAGGACGCGCATCGCTCCGAGGGCCATGGCGTCGTTGAAGGCGACGATGCCGTCGATCTCGTCGTGGTCCGCGAGGAGCTGCCGCGTCCCTGCCGCGCCGGCGGAGCGGCTCCAGACGCCGACGTCGCGCACGAGAGACTTCTCGTAGGGCAGGCCGGCGTCGGCCAGGGCCTGCTGGTAGCCGGCCAGGCGCAGCGCGGCTGTCCCGGTCCGCTGGCCGTGCAGGGCGCCGATCGCGCCGACGCGGGTGCGCCCGCACTCGATGAGATGTCGTGTCGCTGCACGGGCACCGTCGGCGTTGCGCATGGTGACGTAGTCGGTGGGCCAGTCGGGGATCGGTTCGCCGAGGATGACGACGGGGGTGGTGATCGAGGCATCGAGGCCGGGGTTGCCCGGGGCGAGACCGAGGACGCTGAACAGGATGCCGTCGACCATCTGCGTGCGCCGTCCGCGCAAGAGCTCGAGCTCGACCTCGGGGTCGCCTCCCGACTGCTCGAGGACGACGAGGAGGTCCTGTGCTGCGGCCGCACGCATGACGGCGTCGGCGAGCTCGGCGAAGTAGGGGTTGCGGATGTCGGGGACGACGAGGCCGATGACGCCGAGTCGTCCGGAGCGCAGGCCGCGTGCGGCGAGGTTGGGCCGATAGCCCAGCGCCTCGATGGCTGCCTCCACCCGGGAGCGGGTCTCGGGGCTGAAGCTGCCCTGTCCGCGGACGACGTTGGAGACCGTCTTGATGGAGACACCCGCGGCCAGCGCGACGTCGTGCAGCGTCACCGACACGTCTGCTCCTGTCCGTCCCAGGTCCTGGCCCCGCTCAACTTAGCGGCATACCCAGGGCAACAGTGCGACGGGCCTGACCACGCAGTTCGCCTGTGGTGGCCAGGCTTCCAGCCCGTTGGGACAGCTCCCGGAAGACGTCGGCCACAGGATTGCGGACGCGCGCCAGCCCGGCGTCGGACTCGACCAGGTCGTAGAGGCCCATGGCGAGAAGGTGCTCCTGACGCGGCCGCGTGCTGTGCCGGTACGTCCACTCGTACATGTCGAACAACGGCCACCACGTGTAGCCCAGGACGCGGTGTCCCTGCTCGCGCATCGTGTGGACCTCGGCGACGGATTCCCGCAGCCACCGGATGCGGTCGGCGACGGAGGCGGTGACGCAGGTTTCGGTGAGCATCACGGGCACGTCGTACCGGTCCTCGTAGGCGGTGAGGACCTCCCGTAACCCCCGCACGCCGTCGTCGCGCGTGGGGCGCGGGTCGGCGAATCCGCCGCCGTGGTGGACGCCGGCCTCGAAGACCTCGGTGGAGTGACGCGGGTAGTAGTTGACGCCCATCACCGTCGGCGGAGTCGGGTCCTCCACGAGATAGTCCAGGTCGCCGCGATCGGCTCCGGCCGCCACCAGATCCGCGTGCAGGGGGTGGTCGGCGGTGACCCGTCCGGTGAGGAGGTCCTCGACCAGGTACCGCTGGTCCAGCATCGCCCGGACCTGCGTGACGTGCTCGGGCGCACGGGTGGCCCCGCTGTAGCGGAACCCGGCGTCGACGTGCACGAAGACCGCCTCGGGGCCCAGGACGCTGCTGATCTGTCGCTGCGCCTGCGCGGAGGCCTGGGCCAGAGCCATTGCCAGGCGCAGCAGCCCGCGTCGGCCGCGCAGGTACGGCGGCCAGTAGCCGTACTCGCCGCTGAACTGCGCGTGGATCATCGGCTCGTTGACCGGGGTGTAGCTGGTGGCGACGTCGCCGTAACGGTCGGCGACGCGGGCGGCATACTCGGCGAAGTGCCGGGGGAAGTCGGGGTTGGTGAACTGCCCGTCCAGCCACAGCGGCGTGCCGTAATGCAGCAGGTCCACGATCGGCTCCAGGCCGAGCTCGGCGAAGCGGGCCATGACCGCGTCCGTCCACGCCCAGTCCCAGGCGTCCCGGGCGGGGTTGACCCGGTGCCACGGGACGCCCCAGCGCAGCAGGTCCGCGCCGGCGTCCTGAGCCAGCGCGAGGTCGTGGTGGTAGTTCGTGTAGTGCTCGGTGAGGTCGTACTCGTCCAGAGCCCGTTCACCGGCAGACTCCTGGGGGACGAAGGTGTCCTCGATGCCGAGCGCGAAGTGCAGCCGCCCGTCCTCGTGCCAGCGCCTCTCGTTGCCGGTCCTCTCGCCCGCTCGACCCGTCACCGCGCCCGTCATTTGAGGCCCGTGGTGCCGACGCTGGCCACGAATCGTCGCTGGACCATGAGGAACAGCACCGCCAGTGGTGCGAGGGCGATGAGGGAGCCGGCCATCATCACCCCGTAGGGCACGATGCCGCTCGGCCCGGTGAGCAGCGTCAGGCCGGAGGTGATCGTGCCCATGTCGGCGCCGGTGCTGAAGACGAGCGGCCAGAGCAGGTCGTTCCAGTTGTTGACGAAGGTGAAGACCCCGAGGGTGAGCAGGGCCGGGACGGCGTTCGGCAGCACGATGCTGCGGTAGATCCGCCACTCCGACGCTCCGTCGAGGCGCGCCGCGTTGTCCAGGTCCCGTGGCAGCGCAAGGAAGAACTGGCGCAGGAAGAAGATGCCGAACGCGTCCGCGGCGCGCGGCACGATGAGCGCGGCATACGTGTTCACCCAGCCGAGGTCGCTGACCAGCTGGTAGATCGGCACGAGTGTCGCCTGGAACGGGATCATCAGGCTCGCGACGATGAGCACCAGCAAGGTGCGGGCACCGGTGAAGTCGATCCGCGCGAGGGCGTAGGCGGCGAGGGAGTCGAACACCAGGGCGCACACGGTGACCCCGCCGGCGAAGACGACGCTGTTGACGATGAGCCGGGCGAAGGGCAGCTGGGAGAAGATCACCGTGAAGTTATCGAGCGTCCACGAGTGCGGGACCAGGGTCGGCGGGTAGGCGTTCACCTCGGTGACCGGCTTGAACGCGGTGAAGACGATGATGAGGAACGGCAGCAGCAGGACGAGCGTGCCGGCCGCGACGACGGCCAGAAACACCCACCTCCCCGCGGTGGCGCGTCCTCGTCCCTGGTCCGAGCGAAGCAGGTGCGCGTCGGCTCCGGTATGCCGGGGGGTGCCCGCGCGCTGACCGCCGGGTGCCTCGGCCGCCACGGGCCGAGGAGTCTGAGTGGTGCTCATGCGCTGAGGTCCTTCTCACGGCGTGAGGCCAGTGCAAACTGGACCAGGCTCAGCAGCAGGGTTGCGGCCAGCAGGACATAGGAGAGCGCTGACGCGACGCCGAGGTCGAGCTTCTGGAAACCGGTCTGGTAGATCTGGGTGACCACGGTGTCGGTGGCATGGAAGGGGCCGCCCTGGGTCATGACGTAGATCTGGTCGAACGCCTGCAGCGCGGCGATGAGCGCGAAGATCACGACGAAGGTCGTCGTGTTGTTGAGCATCGGCAGGGTGACGTGCCGGAACCGCCTCATGGGGCCGGCGCCGTCGACGTGGGCCGCCTCATACAGGCTGGCCGGGATGTCCTGCAGGCCGGCGATGAAGATGACCATGTAGAAGCCGAAGCTCTTCCACACCGCTACGAGCACGACGGCGTCATCGCCAGGGTCGGGTCCTGCAGCACGTTGCCCAGGTGGACGCCGAGGCCCCGCAGCCAGTAGTTGAGCAGGCCCACGTCCGGGTCGATGAGGTAGTCCCAGGCAAAGGCCGCCACCGCCATGGACACGATGAACGGCAGGAACAGCGCGGAGCGGAACAGGCCCCGCAGCGGCAGGCGTGGGTCGTTCACCACGAGCGCGAGCCCGAGGGCGACGAGCACCGCGAGCGGGGTGAAGAGCGCCGCGTAGATGGCGGTGTTGACCAGGGCCTTGAGGAACGTCGCGTCGGTGAATACCCGGACGTAGTTGTCCAGCCCCACCCACGTCTCGGGGCCGAAACCACTGGAGTCGAAGAGGGAGGTGCGGAACGCCTTGACCATCGGCCAGCCCACGAAAGCGGTGAGGATGCCCAGGGCAGGAGCCAGGAAGCATGCTGCCGCCAGCTTCTGGCGCTGCGGCTGGGACAGCGGGCCACGGCCACCCAGCTGCCGGGGCGGTCGGTAGGCGCGCACGTGGCGGTCGACCTGGGACGCCATCGCGTCTCCTTCGGTGTCAGGGGGCGGGGACAAGGCCGGGTGCGGCGGGCTGTGGGGGGGCCGCGCTGCCGCTGAGCTGACCCCACCCCTCCCGGTCAGGAGTTGAGCGCCGCGTGCACCTTGGGCTGTGCAGCGGCCAGTGCCGTTGCCGGGTCCTGTCCTGCGAGGGCGTGCTGGGTCGCCTCGTCCACCGCGGCGAGCACGTCGACGCTGTTGACGACAGCGGGCAACAAGGGGCGGGCCGAGGACGCCATCGCGGTCAACGCGGCCACGACGGGGTTGCCCGCCACCGCTGAGGCCGGCACGTCGGTGCGCAGCGGAGGCCACCCGGAACCCAGGGACCACTGGGTGGCCACCTTGGAGCTGTAGAAGTAGTCGAAGAACTTCTCCGCCGCCGCCTTCTCGGCGGGGCTCGCCGTCGCCGTCACGCCCATCGAGACCCCGATCGCTGACGCGGCGCTCGTCACCGGCCCCGCCGGGATCGGCGCCAACCCGTAGTCGATCTTGTTGTCGGTGGCGACACCCGCCATCCACGGTCCACCGATCTCCATCGCGGCCTTGCCCGAGCTGAACAGGCCGTCGGACTTGATGCCGTCCAGGCCGGTGGGCGAGATGTGGTCCTTCTGGACCGCAGCGCTCCAGAAGGCCAGGGTCTGCCGGTTCTGGGGAGAGTCGAGCGTCGCGGTCGACCCGTCGGCGATCGATCCACCGTTCCCGGCGAACAGGCTCGCCCACACGCCGTTCGCCACCGTCTGGTGGTCCGGCAGCGCGATCCCGTACTGCTCGGGGGTGCCGTCGCCGTTGGAGTCGACCGTCAGCTTCTTCGCGTCGGCCACCCACGCGTCCCAGGTGGCGGGGAAGCTGGTGATGCCGGCCGCGGTGAACATCTTCTTGTTGTAGATCACCGACAGCGGGACGAACCCGGTCGGCACTCCGTACTTCTTGCCGTTCACCACCTCCATCTGGATCGCCTGGGGGTTGATCTTCGCGGCATTGGCGCTGGAGGTGTAGTAGTCGGACAGGTCGGCCATCGCGCCCTTGCCCGCGTAGACCGGCAGCTGCTCGGCGGGGAGTGCGACGATCTGCGGGCCCTGCTTCGCGGCGAGCGCCGGGAGCAGGGAGTTCTGGATCACCGCCCACGTCTTCACGGTGTACTGCACCTTCACCCCGCTCTGCGAGGTGTTGAACTCGTCGATGATCTTGTTCAGCACCTTGCCGTCATCGGCGGTGTAGCCGTGCCAGAACGCCAGCGTCACCGGGCCGCTCGCAGCCCCCGCATCTGCCGACGACGAACACCCCGACAGCAGTGCTGCGGTGGCACTCAGCAGCGCAATCGCTGCGACCGTTCGCTTCATGGTCCAACACCTCTCCACGGTGCAAGTACAACGTTGTACCTACTGGCAGCTATCGTGACCGGAGTTGTGCCGGGTGTCAAGCGTTCGGCAAGGATCCGCCCCGGCGGCTCGGTCACCGGGGTGGGACGGCCGGTGGGTGTGGAGGGTCCGGATCCGGGGTAGGCACTGGCCATGACCGATGTCAGCAACGAGAACATGCCCCCCGAGCCCCACGACGGCATCGACGCCGCGGCGGGCCAGGACGCGAAGGCCTTCGAGCACAACCAGAGCAACCCGATCGCCCGGGCCTCCGACGGCGGGCCGCCGCCGTCCGAGGCTCTCCAGCCGGGCGAGCTGCCCGAGCGGGGTGGCACGGGCGCCGGCAACCCCACCGCCGGGGTCGAGATCAGTGCCGAGGACCTGGAGGAGGCCGTGCCCGGCGACATGGGACCGGAGCACCCCGGGGTGCGCCGCAAGTCTTAAAGCAGTTGACCAACCGGTTCGGCAAAGGCAACTCCGAAGAGCCGCCATCGCGTCGAGGCGACGTTGAGCGGCTCTTCGGATTCAAGCGTGCGGGGCCCGGTATGACCGGGTCGGGCGTGGCGGTCCCAGCATGAGGGTGTCGGGGCGTTCCAGATTGGAAGCGACCGATCCGGTGCGTCAGCGACACGTTATCTGGAGCGTGTCTCTGACGGGACTGCTGACGAACTCCGTTGTTCCTCAGCGCCTCCCGCCCGTAGGGCCGTGTCCTCGAGCTGCGTCGATGACCTGTCTCCGACGTAAGTGCGCAGGTCGGGGCACAGATTGTTCCGCGGGCTCCAGATATTAATCAACTCATCATCAGAGTGAGCCGCCGCCTGGCCTACGGCTTCCGCAACTTCGACCACCACCTCATCAGGATCTTGCTCGCCGCATCAGGCGAAGCAGCTGACCCCGTCACCCGAGGTCCGCGAGCATCCCCTCGATCCGCTCTTCCTCGAAGGTGCCGCCGCCCGCGGCGATCCAGTCAAGGGCATTCGGGCACGCGGTCAGCACAGCGGCGCGTACGAGTTCGCCGCCGCGATCGTCGTCGGCGCTCACACGAACCTCGACACCGGCTGCATGCAAAGCCCTGAGCACGGTGATGGCCGCCAGCGACGGCCGGCCGAACGTACAGAGGAGTGGGCGAGAGCCAGCACCCATCCGGTCGGCTGCAGTCTCGACGACTGATGGGTTCTCGCACACGAACACCGGTCCGAGCGCCGCCGCGGCCTCGACGCCGCCGGCGAGTATCCGCGCCGTGAGCCAGACGGGCTCGCCCATGACCCCGGAAAGGGTCATGAGTGCGGGGCTCCCCACGAGAGGGAGGTTGAGCACCAGGACGGTCGACGACACACGGTCACAGACGACCCCTACTGACCACCACGCCAAGCGCCATCCCTCACTGGTCCCGACGTCTGGCGACCCGAGGTCGGACGAGGTAGCCCCAGCACGCCCCGCACCGAGCGCACCGACCAAGCGAGCGGCAGCCCGACCGAGCGGTGTCGACTGGTCGAGAGCGTGCGCGTCGCCGAAGGTCTCCGCTGCGAGGACGGCCAACGACACCCCATTGGGTCCGTTGCGATGGTCGAGTCCGTCGAGTAGCTGGGCGAGCGCCCCCGCCCGCGAGAGTCGCCGACCCGTTCCACTCGACGGAAGGATGTCGGCGACCACCCTCTCGAGCAGACCGCTCTCCGGCCCGCACAGCCGGTCGATGGCCGCACCGAGGACGGACGCGGCCGCAGCCTCCTCCAGGCGACGCGATTCGACGGCAGCAGCCCGTGCAACGACCCGGTCATCGATCGGGCCCCCGAGGGCGACGAGCAGGTCCTCGAGGTGGACGCCTCGGGTGGTGAGCCGCTTCCGAAGATTCTCGATCGAGACGCGGCGTGCGCTGATCTGCCACTCCGAGCCGAGTAGGAGACCCACGTCCCGTCGTTCGTCGTCGTTGAGTGCGACAACGAGAGAGCCCGTCGCGCGGAGTTGACCGCGTTCGGCCCGCCGCCTCGCCTCACCGAGAACCCTCTGGGCGCCCGGACGCTGCGCCCACGCGCGGGTGCCGTCGTCGATCATCGGTCAGGGCTCGAGGTCCGTGAACAGGCTCGGCTCGGTTGTCGTCCCGGAAAGCACCGCAAGACCCGACGCGGACAGTTCGATGGGAGTCAGTTCACCGGCGGCCCAGAGCTCGACCGCGAGGTCGGCACCAGGATGCGGGTCCTCGGCCCGGACGACCTGGTAGATCGCCGCGACGGGCACGGACGGGGAGTTGAGCAGCCGACCCGGGCCGACGACGAGCACGTCGAGGTCGAACTCGCCGAGCAGGCCGAGCACGGTGGCCCGGTTCGTGGTGTCCAAGCCGTCGAACGCTTCATCGAGCCAGAACGGTCGCGGCGCGGCCGGCATCGACTCGTAGAGCGCCGTAAGCGTCGCGACAAAAGGCAGCATGAGCATGACCACGCGCGCGCCGCCGGACAGGTGCGCGTAGTTCTGCGACGTCAACGGCGTCCAGTGCCCTCCGTCGCCGGTCTTCTTCTGGAGGGTCACCGCGAACCATCGCCGGTAGTCGAGCGCGTCGGCCAGGAGTGGCTGCCACCCGCCGGCGCCGCTCTCGGACAAAGCCCGCGCCTCCTCGATCCGGCTTCGGAGGAAATCGCGCACCCGGCCGGCGACCGCGACGTCGAGGATCGCGTCACCCTGCTCGATCGCGGACAGGACCGCCTCCGTCGCACCCGCCGCGGGCGCGAGGTGGATCCGGAGCCGGGTCCGGGTCGTCCCCGTCGGATGCCGCGCGAGCACGTCGTTGATTCGGCTCGTTAACCGGCGCAGCTCGGTGAGCCGGTCGCGGAGGTGCTCGATGAAGGCCGAGCCGAGTAGCTCGGTGAGGGTGCCCTGCAAGGACTCGTTGTATGCCGCGTCGAGCTGATCATGGATGGCCTGCAGTCGGACGAGGGCCTGACGGGGTGCGTATGCCGTGCCGGTCG